>JAITLI010000153.1 GCA_031277975.1 Azoarcus sp. | reverse complement strand
GCCACCACCACCAGCAGTTCCAGCAGCGTGAAGCCGCCCTGCTTGTTGCGGATTTTCTCGAAGCGGCGGCGCAGGCCGCGGCCCTTGACGGCGCTGGCGTCGACGGATTGCAGGGTGGTTTGCAGTTCGGTCTTGCTCATGGAGAGCAGTTTGGACAACATGGACATGGTGAATCTCCTTGCGGATGAATGAATGGTTGCGGCTGCGGTTCCCCCCACGGGACTCCTTCACCGTTGCTACGAAATACCCGGCTCGTCGCCGGCAGGTTCGCCGCGGCCCCACGCCGCCAGCCAGTCTTCTCATCCGCCAGGCCCGCCCTGGCCGGAAAAATCCTTTTCTACTCGCCCGCCCCGGCCCTGGGGGCCGCGGGCGGGTAATCGACGATGAAGCGGTATTGCTTGCCGCAGTGCAGAATGACTTCCTTCTGCCCCCGCCGCAGGATGCGCATCTCCACCCGCAGCTCGGCAAAGCCGTCGTGGGCGAAGGCTTCCAGGTAGAGTTCCCTGAGCCTGGAAAGCACCTGACCGTTGGAGCAGCCGGACTTCCCGTCCGCCACTGGCTTGCCGTCGGCCATCGCTTTTTCCGCGTTCTGCATCGAGGTTTTACCGTCATGCCGTCAATGAAGGTGTAACGCTAACAATTCGTATTTTAGAAGTCAACACTGTCACGAAAATTTTTTTTCGACCGCTCGCCGTCCGGTTCCCGTTGTGCCGCCGGAATCCTTCGGGCATGATGCCGTATAGATCAATTCGCCCCGGACTCCCGCCATGCGCCGCGAAATCCTCAAACCCCGGAACGACGCCGTCTTCAAGCATCTGATGCGCGACAAACGCCTGCTGGTCAGCTTCCTGCAATCGGCGCTCGACCTGCCGCCGGAAGACTACAGCGAAGTCCAGCTCATCGACCCGCACCTGCCGGGCGAGCGCCCGGAGAGCAAGCTGGGCATCCTGGATGTGAAAGTCACCACCGCCCAGGGCAACATCATCGACATCGAAATCCAGTTGAACCCCGTGCCGGAGATGCGCGAGCGGGCGATCTTCTACCTTTCCGGCATGATCCGGGAACAGGTCAGGCGCGGCGAAAGCTACCGCAAGGTCAAGCGCGCCATCTGCATCCTGATCACCGGCTACGAGGAAATCCACGACAGCGTGCGCTACCATAACAAGTACATGCTCTACGATCCCGACAGCGGCTCGCTGTTTTCCAGGGCGATGGAAGTCCACACTCTGGAACTGCCGAAGCTGCCGGAAGAAGGGGACGGAACCAAGCTCTGCGCCTGGCTGGAATTCATCCGGGCGAGCAGGGAGGAGGAATTCGAGATGCTGGCGCAAAAAGACCCGGACATCGGCCTGGCGGTGGTGAAACTGAAGGATCTGTCGCAGGACGAGCGCCTGTACGAACTGGCCCTCGCGCGGGAGAAGCTGGAATGGGACATCGCCTCGCGCGAGGAAGGGGCGGAGAAGAGGGGGCGGGAAGCAGCGCAGCGGGCCATTGCCCAAAATCTTTTGAAACTGGGGATACCGCCTGGAGACATTGCGCAGGCAACCGGTCTCTCCCAAGCCGAAATCCGGCAGCTTCAAGATGGAGGGCCAAATCGGCATTGATTCATCCAAGCCTCATTCCGCCCCCGGACTCCCGCCATGCGCCGCGAAATCCTCAAACCCCGGAACGATGCCGTCTTCAAGCATCTGATTCATCGCCCCGCACCTGCCGGGCGAGCGCCCGGAGAGCAAGCTGGGCATTCTGGATGTCAACACTGTCACGAAAATTTTTTCGACCGTTCGCCGCCCGCGCGCCAATCCCCGATAGGGCGGAACGGATCGGCTATACTGCCGCCGCCATGCGCCCCCGACACGCTTCCCCTTCCACCGCTCCCGCGCCTTACGGCACGCCCCAGAACCCTTGGCGGCGGCCGGATGGGAGCGTGATTTCCTGTATCGAGAAGCTGAAAGTGATGCAGGAGAACATGGATGAACTGCTGCAATGCGCCCGGGAGGCGCTCGAAGACGCGGTGTTGATGGGGTGCGACGAAGCGCAGGTCAAGGCCGCTTTCGTGGCGGCGATCGCGGCCCTGTCTTCCGGTTATGCGCCCGCCGAAGGGCCGGAGACGCCCGCGCCGGAGCGGCGGGCGTGATGCGGGGTCAGCGCGGCGCGAGGTCGATGGCGACGATTTCCGTCCGTCCGGTCGTGCGCACCCGCGGTCCCCATGTCCCCGCGCCGGAACTGACCCAGTAGTGCGTGGCGCCGCGCGCCGAGTAGCCGTGGGCGTTTTCGTATATGGCCGCGGCGAGCAGGTTGAAGGGGAATATCTGGCCGTTGTGGGTGTGCCCGGAGAGTTGCAGGTATATGCCCGCCGTTTCGGCGTCCCCGAGCTGGAAGGGCTGGTGGTCGAGCAGGATGCGGATGCGTTCGCCGCCGGGAATGTCGGCCATGATGGCGGCGAGGCTTTTCCGCTCGCGTTTCTGGAAGCGCGCGACGGAACGGTCGTCGCGGCCGATGAGCAGGATTTTTTCGCCGGGGGCGCTTTCTATTTCCGCCCATTCGTCGATGAGCATGCGGATGCCGATCCGCCGCAATAGGGCCTTGTTCATTTCCAGGCGGCCGTCGATGTGCTCATGGTTGCCGAGCGCGCCCCAGATGCCGAGCCGGGGCTTGAGACGCCGCAGGACGGCGGCGGTGGCCTCGGCATCGGCGGGATCGTAGTCGTATTCGAGGATGTCGCCCGCGAAGAGAACGATGTCGGGGGCGAGCGGTTCGATGACGTCGACGACGCGGGCGAAGAATTTCGGGGAAGCCTGGCGTCCGAGGTGGGTGTCCGAAAGGAGGACGATGCGCAGCGGGGTCATGCCGGCGGGCGCGGGCAGTTCGACCATGCGCGCCACGGGGTATTGAGTGTTGATCCAGCCAGCGAGGGAGGCGAGCACGGCCGCGGCGGCGACGCCCGCGCAACTCAGGCGGCGCCAGCGCGCCTGTTGTTCCGGCGGGATGGTCAGCCAGCGGAAACGGCGGTTGCAGAGGCGGAATATTCCGAGCAGCAGCCAGGCAAGCAGGGCATGCAGGACGAGGGCGAACCAGAAAGTACCGGCGAAGGTGAGCGCGGTGAGCGCGGGGCCGCTGCCCGTCATGCGGCGCGAGACGACGAAAGTCAGCGAGAGGGCTATGGCGAGCAGGCAGACGCCGACGCGCACGGGCCAGGCAAGGCCGGGGCCGCGCAGGGCGAAATAAAGGCGCGCGATCAGCAGGGCATTGACAAGGACGTACAGCGATACGAACACGATATAAAAGCTCATCGCAGGAGGACTCCGGGCAAATGATTCCCTCGGAGGGGCTGGAGGGGAAAAGGCGGGATGGGCGGATCGCGTCTACACCCTGTCCGCCCAGGCAGACCCGGCGGATAGTACCTTACGATCCCCGTCAGGGTTCAAAATAATGAATTTCGTGTTTGCAGGCGGCGTGCTTCGATGTTTTCCTCTTCTTCCCGGCTTGTCCGCATCCTTGTCAGGAACGCCTGGCCGGTGCTGATCGCGCAGATGGTGTCCATCGGCATGATGGTCGCCGATACGCTGATCGTGGGGCGCTATTCCACGCAGCATCTGGCGGCGGTCGCGGTCGGCTCCGGCTTGTATATCGCGCTGGCCATGGGGCTGGGCGGCGTGCTCAACGCGCTCGCGCCCATTGTCGGCCAGCATTACGGGGCGGGAGCGCGCGCGCGGGTCGGTTCGGATATGCGGCAGGGGTTGTGGCTCGCGCTCTTCCTCGCCGCCGGGGGCATGGCGCTGCTGGCTTTCCCGGGCTGGCTGCTCGCGCCCGCGCGGCTCGAAGCGGAGGTCGAGGCGATCGCCGCCGATTATCTGCGCACGCTCGCCCTGTCGCTGCCCGCCATGCTCGGCTACCGCGCGTTCCATGCCGCCGCCAATGCGCTGGGGCAGCCGCGCCCGCTCATGGTCATCGCGTTTTTCGAGACGCTTTGCCACGCCTTGCTGGCCAGCGTCCTGGTCAGTGGCCGCATGGGCTTGCCCGCGCTGGGGGCGGCGGGGGCGGCGCTTTCGCAGGTCGTGGTCAGCTGGATCAGCCTGGCGTTGTGTTTCTGGCTGTTGTCGAAGAGTCCGCGCTTCGCGCCCTTCCATATCTTCGCGCGCTGGGAACGCCCGCGCGCCGCGGCGCAAAAGGAATTGCTGCGCCTCGGGCTGCCCATCGGCTTTTCTTATCTGGTGGAGATCAGCGCGTTTACCCTGATGGCGATCTTCATTGCCCGCATCGGCACGGAAACGGTGAGCGGGCATCGTATCGCCGCCAATCTTTCCGCTTTTGTCTATATGTTGCCGCTGTCGCTGGCCATCGCCACTGCCGCGCAGACAGCGCAGGCGGTCGGGGCGCGCAATGAGGCGCTGGCGCGAGATTTCGCTTTCGCGGGATTGAAGCTGGCGTGCGCCTGTTCCATCGTCATGGCCCTTGCGCTGTTGTGGCTGCGCGCCGCCATCGCCGGACTGGCGACCGAAGATGCCGCCGTGGCGGAGGTGGCCATGAGTCTGGTGTTCTATATCGCGCTCTATCAGTTTTTCGACGCGGTGCAGACGGTGGCCTGTTTCGCGTTGCGCGCTTACAGGATCAGCTTCTTGCCCTTGCTCATCCACTTGGCCTGCTTCTGGGGGCTGGGATTGGGGCTGGGCTACTGGCTCGCTTTCCTCGCGCCGTCGCCGCGCGGCGCGGCGGGTTTCTGGCAGGCCGCCGTTATTTCCACCGTCACCGCCGCCATTCTTTTCGGCGGCTTGTTGCTGCGGGTGACGAGGCGGCGGGTGCGGGAAAACGCGGAATCGGCATAGAATCCCGCCCTGTTCTGTTCCCGCGCGCTTTTTCCGGAAAGGCAATGATGACCAAAGCGGCCAGGGCGGCCAAAACGCCCAGAACGACATTCCGCCAGATCCGCATTCTTGTCCTGCTGCTGGTCTTGCTCGCCGTGGGCGTTTATACGCGATGGGAGGACGCGCGAGTGACGTCGTGGGAGCGCGCGGTCGATGCCGTCATCTATCCTGTCGCCGTGGGCGATGCCGCCGCCACGGCGCATTTCGTCGACAACTTGCGCGCGGAGGATTTCGCCGAGATCGAACAATGGTTGCGGGACGAACTGAAGCGCTACGGGGTCGACCGGCAAACGCCCGTCAAGATATGGCTCGGGCCGCGCGTGCGGGAAATGCCGCCCGCCCTGCCGGAGCCTGCGGAGTCGGGGAGGCCGGGGGTGTTCGCTGCTGTCGCCTGGAGCCTGAAATTGCGCTGGTGGGCGTCCCGGCACGACGATTTCGACGATGCCGGAATCAGCCCGCAAGTGCGATTGTTCGTGCTCTACCATCCGTCCGCGCCCGGCCTCGTCCTGCCGCACTCCGTCGGTCTCAACAAGGGCAAGCTCGGCGTCGTCCATGTGTTCGCCAGCAAGGATCAGGCGCGGCAAAACGCGGTCATCATCACGCACGAGCTTTTGCACACTTTCAACGCCACGGACAAATACGACTCCGTCACCCTGCAACCCCTGTATCCCGCCGGTTATGCCGAACCAGAGCGAAAGCCCTTGCTGCCGCAGCGCGCCGCCGAAATCATGGGCGGGCGCGTTCCGCTCACCCCGGAGCATTCCAGAATTCCCGAAAGTCTCGCGGAAACCCGCCTCGGGCCATGGACAGCCGTGGAGATCGGGCTTCACAAGGCCATCCGGAAATAGCGCGGTGTCCGGGTTTGCGGCAATCGTCCGTTTTCGAGCCAGCCGTTATCATTCATCTCCTTTATTCCCCGAAGGCGCTCAATCATGATCTTCGACATCGACAACGAAACGCTTCCCCGCGAGAAGCTCAAAGTCCTGCAACTCTCCCGCCTCCAGGCCATGGTGGCGCGCTGCTACGAAACCGTGAAGTTCTACCGCGAGGCCATGGACGAACTGGAAGTGAAGCCGCACCACATCCAGACGCTCGCCGATGTCAAGCTGCTGCCCTTCACCAAGAAGGAGCAATTGCGCGACAACTACCCCTATGGGATGTTCGCCGTGCCGCCCGATCAAGTCGCGCGGGTGCATGCGTCTTCCGGCACCTCGGGCAAACCCGTGGTGGTCGGCTATACGCGGCGCGATGTCGCCAATTGGGGGGAACTGGGGGCGCGCTGCCTGGGCGCGGCGGGACTCGTGCCCGGCGACCGGCTGCACAACGCCTACGGCTACGGTCTTTTCACCGGCGGCATGGGTTTGCACGGCGCGGCGGAAGCCTTCGGCGTCACGGTCGTCCCCATGTCCGGCGGCCAGACGCAAAAGCAGGTGATGCTGCTCGCCGATCTCGCTCCCAACGCTCTGAGCTGTACGCCTTCCTACGCGCTCAACATCGCGGAGGAAGCCGAGAAGCTCGATGTCGACATCCGCAAACTGCCCTTGCGGGTCGGCATCTTCGGCGCGGAACCGTGGAGCGAGGAGATGCGCTACGAACTCGAATCGCGCATGGGCATCGACGCGCTCGACATCTACGGCCTCACCGAAATCATGGGGCCGGGCGTCGGCATCGAGTGCCTGGCGGCCAAGAAGGGCTTGCACATCTGGGAAGACCATTTCCTCATCGAATGCGTGGATGTCGACTCCGGCGAACCGCTGCCGCCGGGCGAAAAGGGCGAGATCGTCATCACCTCGCTCACCCGCGAAGCCTTCCCCATGATGCGCTTCCGCACCCGCGACATCGCGGTGCTGGACGAGGCGCCGTGCAAGTGTGGACGCACGCACATCCGCATGGGCCGCGTCACCGGCCGCTCCGACGACATGCTCATCATCCGCGGCGTCAACGTCTTCCCGACCCAGGTCGAAGCCATCCTGATGCGCACCGAAACGCTCTCGCCCTTCTACCAGCTCGAAGTCTTCCGCGAAGGCCATCTCGACGCGCTGCGCATCAACGTCGAAGCCAGTCCGCCGCTCTACGCCAAGGGGCAGGACTACATGGATCGCGTCTCCGCCAAGGTGAGGAAAGACATCAAGGACTTCATCGGCATCAGTTGCGAAGTCAGGATCCACCCCACCGGCGCGGTCGAACGTTCGATGGGCAAGGCGGTGCGAGTGATCGACCATCGCAAAGAGAAAAAATGATCTACAATACGGGGCAGATGTATATCTACCCGGAGGGATCATCATGCACGTCGCAAAATGGGGAAACTCGCTGGCCGTGCGCCTGCCCGCCTCGCTCGTCAAGGCGATGGACTTGCGCGAGGGGGAAGAAGTGGAAATCGAGGTGAGGAAGAAAGCCTCTCCCAGGCACGATTTCGATGCCGCCATACAAAGACTCCGGGCGGAAATGCCCCTGCTGCCCGCCGATTTCAAATTCGACCGGGAAGAGGCCAATGCCCGCCGCTAGGCCAGGAAAGGTTTCCGACTGCACGGCGGTCTACTCCATGGCCAGGCCGCGCGCCTTTGCCGACAGCAACATACCGCTCTACCTGCTCTCCGAAGACGCCCGGAAAGCCGCGGCGGCCCGCTCCGTCCTGCATGCGCACTGCGCCATCAGCGTGCAGGTGCTGAACGAAATAACCAACGTCATGCACCGGAAATACCAATACACCTGGGGGCAGATCGAACATTTCCTGAAAACCCTTCGCGCGCAATGCCTGGTCGAACCGCTGACCGAGGAAACCCACGATACCGCCCGGCAATTCGCCGAGCGCTATCAGCTCCAGTTCTACGACGCCCTGATCGCCGCCGCCGCGCTCCATGCCGGATGCGACACGCTCTACTCGGAAGACATGCATCACGGCCTCCTGCTGGAAGGGCGGCTGCGCGTCGTCAATCCTTTTGCCTGATTCGACATTCATCAT
>JAITLI010000138.1 GCA_031277975.1 Azoarcus sp. | reverse complement strand
TGTCTCCGGGAATGGCGGTAACCCGCTCCCGCAATCAGCGCGGAATCGGGAATATCAGAACGAATTCCCCGCCTTTCAGAACATGTTCAGACCGTTGTAAGGGGTAATCGGCGGGGGAGCACCAGAGACAATGAACAGGTTCTTAGAAAATCGCCAAGCCGTCGATGGGATCGTCGAAAACGCTCATAGCCGTATAGGCTGCTTAGAAACGTCCGGCGGCAGTACGCCGATCCGCTCCAGCGCTCATAGCCATATAAGCTGCTCAAAAACCAGCGCCGGATATCCGCATCGTTGGATCGACGTCTACCGCCGTCTTGGTCGTTCAAAAAATCAGGATGAATCCGTCGCCCATCGGCTCGTTGTTCACAGTTGCATAGCTTGCCTGGAAAACGCCGCTGGCGGCCGGCGGCGTCGAATCCGTGTTCACCGCCGCGCCGGAAAGGCGCGACGGACATCGGACGTCTTCCGCGCGCCCGCTTGAGCAGGGACGAAAAAAGCCTTCCTTCCCGCCGCCCCGCACCATCCCATGGCTTGCGGGCCGCGTTGCCGCACCAATGTGGTGCGGCTTGTCGGGTCGCGCCCGGCGCGGGATAAACCGTCAAACCACGGCAGCCACGCCAATTTCCGTCAAAACGCCAAAGATGGCATACGCCTTGCATTGGGCGGGGCATTCGCCCTTTGCGCACGGGTTTCCCCCCAACCACGAGAAGGAAACATCATGAACATGCCCCTCCCCCTGAAAAAGATGTTCTCCCTGCTGCCGCTTCTCCTGTGTTTCGCCGCTTCCCCGGCCTTCGCGCAGGAGACGCTGGATACCGGCACCGCGGCCTGGATGATGACCGCCGCCGCGCTCGTTATCATGATGTGTATCCCCGGCCTGGCCATGTTCTACGCGGGCATGCTGCGCTCGAACAATCTGCTTTCGGTCTTTTCCCAGTTCTTCGCGGGCGCGGGCTTGATCGCCGTTCTGTGGGTCATCTTCGGCTACAGCATCGTCACCGACGCCACGGGCATGGTCGAGGGCGAATACAATCTGCACAGCTTCGTCGGCGGCCTCGCTTCGTTTCTCCTGCTGGACGTCAAGCGAGACAGCGTGACGCTCGGTATGCCGACGAGCGTCTTCGTCACTTTCCAGCTCTCTTTCGCCATCATCACCCCGGCCATCGTCGCGGGGGCTTTCGCCGAACGGATCAAGTTCAGTTCCGCCATCCTCTTCCTGGCGCTGTGGTTTTCGTTCGTTTATGCACCCATGGCGCACATGGTCTGGGGCGGGCCGGGTTCGCTGATGGCCAATTGGGGCGCGCTCGATTTCGCGGGCGGCACCGCCGTGCATATCAATTCCGGTATCGCCGCGCTCACCGCCTGCGTCGTCGTCGGCCGGCGCCACGGTTATCCGGCGCATTCGATGCCGCCGCACAATCTGGGGCTGTGCCTCGCGGGCGCGGGTTTCGTCTGGATCGGCTGGTTCGGCTTCAACGCCGGTTCCGCCGCGGCGGCCAACGGCGCAACCGGCATGGCGCTGATGAACACGCAGCTCGCCGCCTGCACGGGCATACTCGGCTGGATGACGGTGGAGTGGCTCCGCAACGGACGCCCCAGCGCGCTCGGCCTCGCTTCCGGCGCGCTGGCGGGCCTGGTCGGCGTCACGCCCGGATGCGCCTACGTCGGCGCCGCCGGCGCGCTCGTCATCGGTTTCATCGCGGGAATGGTCAGTTTTTACTTCGTCGCCGTCGTGAAGCGCAGATTCGGCTATGACGATACGCTGGATGTTTTCGGCCTGCACGGCGTGGGCGGCATGGTGGGGGCGATCCTCACCGGCGTCTTTGCCTCCACGGCGCTGGGCGGCACCGAGGAGATCGACATCGCCACGCAAGTCTGGGCGCAGTTCAAGAGCGTGGTGTTTACCATCGCCTACAGCTTTACCGTCAGTCTGGTCATTTTGAAGATCATCGATTGGACGCTCGGTCTGCGCGTCGATCCGGAAGCGGAAGCGATGGGCCTCGACCAGGCCGAACACCGCGAAACCGGTTACAACCTCTGACGCCTCTCGCCACCCGCCGGTCTCCTCCGGCGGGTTTTTGACGGCCTGGAATATTTTCGCAAAAACCCTTGACTCGTAAAGCAATGCGGCGATAGACCAGAAAAATATCGGCAATGAGATTTCACTGACGCAACATCGTTCCTCATACGAACAAGGAGCTTTCTTCCATGCAACACGCGAAGCATCTCGCCCAGGATGGCCGGGAAAATTTCATCATCAAGATCACCTGCCCGGCGACGACCGGCATCGTCGCGGCGGTCACGTCTTTCCTGGCCGAACGCAAGTGCTACATCAGCGAAATGGCGCAATTCGACGATGAGGAAAACCGCCGCTTTTTCATGCGCGCGGTCTTCCATCTCGCGTCGGAAGGCGGCGGCGAAGCGGCGATCCGGCAAGATTTCGCCGCCGTGGCGGAGAGTTTCCGCATGGAATGGGCGTTGTACAGTTCCCGCCGCCCGATGCGCGTCGTCATCATGGTGAGCAAATACGACCACTGCTTCGCCGACCTGCTGTACCGCTTCCACAAGGGCGAGTTGGAAATGGAGATTGCCGCCGTCGTCTCCAACCATCTCGACCTGCGCCCGATGGCCGAGCGCGAGGGTTTCCGCTTCGTCTATCTGCCGGTGACGAAGGAAAACAAGGCGGCGCAGGAAAGGGAACTGCTGAAGATCGTCGAAGAAACGGGCGCCGAACTCGTCGTGCTCGCCCGCTACATGCAGATTTTGTCCGACGATCTGTGCAAGGCGCTCTCGGGGCGCGCCATCAACATCCATCACTCCTTCCTGCCCGGCTTCAAGGGCGCGAAGCCTTACCACCAGGCGTATGCGCGCGGCGTCAAGCTGATCGGCGCGACCGCCCACTATGTGACTTCCGATCTCGACGAAGGCCCCATCATCGAACAGGAGGTACAGCGCGTCGACCATTCTTATTCGCCCGACGATCTGGTGGCGGTCGGGCGCGACACCGAGACCGTGGCGCTCTCCAAGGCGGTGCGCTACTACCTGCAACACCGGGTCTTCCTCAACGACGCGCGCACGGTGGTTTTCAAATGAGCGCGGAAATGAGCGCCCCCGTCGCATAACGCAAAACCGCCGCCGACACAGGAGGCATCATGCCGTTCTCGCTACTTCGCAATGCTTTGTCGTCCGACCCCTGCGCCAAGCCGGATTTCCCGCCGCCGCCGCCGCTCGGGCGATCCTACGATGTCGTTATCATCGGCGGCGGTGGCCACGGGGTGGCGACCGCCTACTATCTCGCCACGCGGCACGGCATCGCCAACGTCGCCGTGCTGGAAAAGGGCTATCTCGGCGGCGGCAACACGGCGCGCAACACGGCGGTCATCCGCTCCAACTACCTGACGCCCGAAAGCGTCAAGTTCTACATCGCCTCGGTCGATCTCTACCGCGATCTCTCCAACGAGCTCGATTTCAACATCATGTATTCCGAGCGCGGCCAGCTCACGCTGGCCCACACCGACGGCGCGGTGCGCGCCTTCCGCCAACGCTGCGAAGTCAACCGCCATCTCGGCGCCCGCTCGGAGATGCTCGACCGCCAGCAGATCAAGGAACTCGTGCCCTGCCTGAACCTCGACCCCGGCCATTTGCCGGTGCTGGCCGGTCTCTGGCACATCGACGGCGCCACCGCCCGCCACGACGCCATCGCCTGGGGCTATGCGCGCGGCGCCATCGCGCGCGGCGCGCATTTCCACCCCCTCACCGAAGCTCAGGATTTCGTTGTCGAAAACAACCGCGTCACCGCCGTCAAGACCAATCGCGGCCTCATCCAATGCGGCTGCGTGGTGCAGGCCGTCGCCGGATCGAGTTCCCTCCTGCTCAATAAACTGGGCATCCGCGCCCCCATCCACACCTACCCGCTGCAAGCGATGGTGACGCAGCCCGTGAAGCCCTTCCTCGATCCGCTCGTGAGTTCCTCGGCGCTGCACTGCTACGTGCAGCAGACCGGGCGCGGCGAAATCCTCATCGGCGGCGGCTCCGACCCTTACCCGCTCTACAGTTCGCGCGCCACCCTCGACCTGAAGGAAGGCTTGCTCGCCCACGCCGTCGAAATGTTCCCCTTCCTCGCCGACGCCAAGCTGATGCGGCAGTGGGCGGGCATCACCGACATGACCCCCGACTACAGCCCGATCATGGGACGCTCGCCCATCGACAACTACTACCTCGATGCCGGATGGGGCACCTACGGTTTCAAGGCCACGCCCATCTGCGGCGTGACCATGGCCGAACTCGTCGCCAGCGGCGGCGAGACGCCCGAACTCATCCAGCCCTTCAGCCTGGATCGCTTCTCGCGCTTCCGGCAGATCAATGAAATGGGCGCGACGGCGGCCAGCCACTGACGCGCCCCCGAGAGGCTCTCCCATGAAACTCATGCCCTGCCCCCTGAACGGCCCCCGCAACATCACCGAATTCACCTACGGCGGCGAACTCGTCGCCATGCCCGACCCCGCCGCTTGCACGGACGCCGAATGGGCCGACTATGTCTTCAACAAGACCAACCCCGCCGGCATCGTGCGGGAATGGTGGCTGCACAACGCCTCGCACTACTGGTTCATCGCCGAGCGCGACACCGTGACCGACGACATCTTGCGCACCTTCGATCCCGGCGAACTTTTCACGGCGCGCATCGACTTCGCTCCGCAACCCGCCCGCCAGGAGACCCCCTCATGAACGCCCCGCTCGCCCCCGCCCGCCTGCCCGCTCCCTGGGGACGGCTGATCGACCGCGCGCGCCCCGTGCGCTTCACTTTCGAGGGCCGGACGGTCGACGGCCTGGAAGGCGACACCATCGCCAGCGCCCTGCTCGCCAATGGCCATTGGCTCCTGTCGCGCTCCTTCAAATACCACCGCCCGCGCGGCCCGCTCAGCCTGGCCGGGCAGGAGGCCAACACGCTCGTCCAGATCAGGGATCAGGCCGGCGCCGCCGCGCGGCCATCCGCCGGGGAAGCCAATGTCCTGGCCGATCTCTGCCCCATCCGGGAGGGATTGAGCGTCTGGGGGCAAAACTATAGCGGCACGCTCGAACACGACCGCGACGCGATCCTCGACCATTTCTCCCGCTTCATGCCCGTCGGCTTCTATTACCGCGCCTTCTTCAAGCCCAAGGGCATCTGGAAGCGCTGGGAGCCGTTCATCCGCAAGAAAGCGGGACTCGGCGAACTCGACCTGGACTTCAAGCCGCGCTACCACGACAAGGCATACCTTTTCGCCGATGTCGCCATCATCGGCGCCGGCCCGGCGGGCCTCGCGGCGGCGCTCGCGGCGGCGGACGCGGGCGCGAAAACCCTGCTCATCGAACAGGCGCCGGTCATCGGCGGCGCGCTCAACTGGGCGCGCTTCGGCCTCGACGGCGGCGAAGCGGACGCCGCGCGCCAGCACATCGAACGCGCCGCCGCTCATCCCCATATCCGCATCTTGACCGACGCTGCCTGCACCGCCTGGTTCGCCGACAACTTCCTCCCCGTCGTCAGCGGCACGCGCCTCTACAAAGTCCGCGCCAAAGCCTGCGTCATCGCCGCCGGGACGCTCGATCAGCCCGTCATTTTCCGCAACAACGACCTGCCGGGCATCCTCCTCGCCAGCGCCGCGCAACGGCTCATGCGCTTGCATGGCGTCGCGCCCGGCAAGCGCGCCGCCATTCTCACCGGCAATGACCACGGCTACCTCGCCGCACTCGATCTGCTCGACGCGGGCGTCGCCGTCGCGGCGCTCATCGACATGCGCCCCGACGGGACGAGCGCCGCGCCTTACCGGCAAACCCTCCAGCAACGCGGCGTGCGCCTCTTCGCCGCCTCCACGGTCTACGAGGCCTTTCCCGGCAAACCACACGGGCGCATCCAGGGCATCGACGTGCGCCGCCTCCTCGACCCCGTCCAGGCGAAAGGCCAGCTTGCCCCGCAAGGCGAACGCATCGCCTGCGACGCGCTCCTCATGTCGGCGGGCGTCATGCCCGCCTGGCAACTGCCTTGCCAGGCGGGCGGCACACTCGCTTATGACGACGCCAGCGCGCGCTTCACCCTCTCCGGCCTGCCGGACATCCTTGCCGTCGCCGGTTCGATCAACGGCTGGTTCTCGCTGCAAAACACCCTCGCCGACGGCGAAGCGGCGGGAAGGCGCGCCGCCGCCCGCGCCCTGGGCCGTCCGCCCGCCGCGCCCCCGCCCCTTCTCGCGCCGGAAGCCCCCGTCAATACCCCCTGGCCGATCTTTCCGCACCCCAAGGGCAAGGAATTCGTCGACTACGATGAAGACCTGCAAATCCGCGACATCCTCAACGCTGTCCGCCTCGGCTACCGCGACATCCAGCTCATCAAACGCTTCTCCACCGTCGGCATGGGGCCGCTGCAAGGCCGCCAATCCGCCCTGCCCGCCGCGCGGCTGGCCGCGGAGGCCACGGG
>JAITLI010000064.1 GCA_031277975.1 Azoarcus sp. | reverse complement strand
GTCGCGCACAGCACCACGATCCGGGCCGGGCGCGCCGAGTACAAAGAAGCGCACTACACCAGCGAGACGACCGGGCAGGAGGAAGTGAAACCCTACTGCCACCTCACGCCCAAGGCGCTGGCGCAGATCGCCGAAAAGCTCGCCCTCGATGCCGATCAGGTCGGCTGCGTCTTTACCGTATCATGATGATTGAAGTCACCACCGCGCAGGAATTGCGGAATTTTAGCAGCGGGCCTGAGGTGCACCGTGTTCCCCTGGCTGACTGACGCGGAAATCGATGACCTGTGCGAAGGGCTGAAACAGCCCGCCGCGCAGGCGCGCTATCTGCGCGGCCTTGGCCTGCCCGTCCGGAAAAAACCGAACGGCAGACCGCTCGTGCTGCGAAGCGACGTGCTGGCCATGTCGGGGTCGGCGGAGTCTCCCGCGTCCGCCGCCGGTATCGTCGAACCGAACCGGCGGGCGCTGATCGAGGCGTTCCGCGCGGCGACGTAGAATGCGTCATGAGCAGGAGAAAAGATAAAACCCTGGAGCCGCGCGTCTATCTCAAGCATGGCGCGTTTTACTACGTACACCGAGACCGGCGGTGGGAGCGGCTCGGCACGGATATCGAACAGGCGAACGCGCGCGCGCGGCTCTACAACGACACGTCTTCCCGGCACGGCACGATGTCTTATTGGCTTGACATGTTCATCATCGAGTGCGAGAACCGGGTGACGGCGGGGGAACTGTCCGCGCGGACGCTCGCGGATTATCGCAAGAACATAATACCGTTGAAGATTTTTTTCGCCGATCCGATGGCACCCGCAGACATCCAGCCCCGGCATGTGCAGGATTACCTGGCTATCGGCGTGCAGGCGGGTCGGCCCGTGCGGGCGAACCGCGAAAAGTCTTGTCTGTCGTCATGCATTTCGTGGCTGTTGAGAACCGGCCAGGCGGCAGGCGTGACGCAGAACCCGTGCTTGCGGTCGAGCGGAATCAAGCGCAACCGGGAGCGCAAGCGCGATCGCTACGTCACGGACGACGAATACCGGGACGTTTACGCCGTCGCGCCGCCGCAAGTGCAGGCGTTGATGGAACTCTGCTACCGGACGTTACAGCGCCCGGACAGCGACATCTTGAGCTGGACGGTGGCGAACATCATAAGCAGGCAGGGCCTGCGCGTCCTGCGTGTGCAGCAGAACAAGACGAAGAAGACGCTGGATATCGGAATGACTCCGGAGCTTGATGCGCTGCTGCGGCGGCTGGTGGGGGATGTGCCCGCGATTGGCCGCCGTCTCATCTGCACGCGGCAGGGCAAGCCGTATACATATAGCGGACTGACCTCGATGTTGACGTACGCGATTGGAAAAGCGAACAAGGCGCGGGCGCGGGAGGGGCGCGAACGTATCGCGTCGTTCGGGTTCCGCGATCTGAAGGGGAAGGGCGCGACAGACATGTGGCTGTCCGGTGAACCCATCGAGCGGATACAGCACCTGTGCGGGCACGAGAGCGCACAGACAACGGAGATTTACGTCAAGCAGCGCTGGCGCGAATCGGTGCAGCCGAATCAGATAAAAATCGGCGAAAACCCGGTGTCCAGTTAGACATGTCTAACTGGAGTAGCCAGATCGACTTGACAGAAATTAGTCAAGTCATTGATTAATGGTGGGTCGTGTGCGACTCGAACGCACGACCAACGGATTAAAAGTCCGCTGCTCTACCGACTGAGCTAACGACCCCTCGCGGAGAATCGCGAATGATAGTTGGCCGCGCCGATGCCGTCAACGCCCGTGCTCCGCCGGGCGCGGATCACGGGAACGGGCTGGCGACGGACGAATGTCCATGTGTGTTTTGCGCGCCAGAGTCCGCCAGGGCCGCCTCATCCATGTCCGCGTATTTTGTGTCCGCGCCCGGCGCGGGCGCGCTGCAACCGCATCCTTCCGTGCTCCGGGCGCGAGCGGCGGATTGGTTCGCGGGGAGCGCGCCCGACTCGGTGTCGAAGCCGATTTCCTTGAGGTAAAAGGCCAGCGCCGCATCCATGGTGTCGACGTGGTTGTCGAACCATGGCGGCAGTTCTTCGAGCAGGCGGCGGCCAAGGAAAAGATCGTTTTTCTCGACCCGCTGGCGGACTTCGCGCATGGTTTCCAGTACCCGGTCATGTTCGGCGCGATGGCAGGCGGGAAAGTCGACCGCTTCCATCCAGCGATTTTCCTGGTCGAAATGCGCGGCGGTGTGCGCGATGAAGGCATCTAGGCGGGCGAGGAAGTTTTCCGGCGCGGCGGCGGTCAGTGCGTTGCAGTATTCGATGAACTCGCGGTGGGTTTCGTCCATGCGGGCAATACCCAGCTCATAGCGTTCTCCCCATTGCATCGCTGCGCCCTCCTCTTTCCGTTCGGGAATGCCGTGACCGGCACGGGAGAACGCCCGTGCCGCACGGGCTTCATTTGATGACTTTCAGGTGCGAACCGCGCGGCGGCGGCGGAGTGTCGTCCGGCGGCGTGTCCGCCACGCCCGCCTTGCCCGCGGCATCGGGCGCGCCCGCCGAGACATGTTGAAGCTCGAAAGCCATGCCCTGGCCGTTTTCGCGGGCGTAGATCGCGGCAACGTTGTCGACCGGCACCGCGATCTGGTGCGCCACGCCGTTGAAGCGCGCCTGGAAGGATACTTGCTCGTTGTCCATCACCAGTTGGTGGGTCGCATCGGGGCCGATGTTGAGCACGATCTGGCCGTCGCGCACGTAGGCGGACGGCACGCGCGCGCGCTCGTCAACCTGCACGGCGAGGTAAGGGGTAAATCCCTGGTCGACGCACCATTCATAGATGGCGCGAACCAGGTAAGGCTTGGTGGAAACCATGTCGCATCCCCTGTTTGGGTTCAGCCGTTTTCAGCGCCGCATGACCTTTTCGGAGGGGGTCAGGGCGTCGATGAAACCCTGGCGGCTGAAAATGCGTTCGGCGTATTTCATCAACGGCGCGGCGGTCTTGGGCAGTTCGATGCCGTAGTGTTCGAGCCGCCACAGCAATGGCGCGATCGCCACGTCCAGCATGGAGAATTCGTCGCCAAGCATGAATTTCTGCTTGATGAAGATCGATGCGCGCTGAACGAGGATGTCGCGTACATGGGCGCGCGTCTTGTCGATGCCTTTCTGGTTGGCTTCGAGTTCCGGGATGTACGAAAACAATTCCTTCTCGAAGGTGTGCAGCAATTGCCGGGCGCGGGCGCGCATGATCGGGTCGGGCGGCATCAGTTGCGGATGCGGGAAACGCTCGTCGATGTATTCGTTGATGATGTTCGACTCGTAGAGCACGAGGTCGCGGTCGACCATCACGGGCACCTGGTTATAAGGGTTGATGACAGCGATGTCCTCGGGCTTGTTGAAAAGATCGACATCGATCACTTCAAAATCCATGCCTTTCTCATAAAGCACGATCCGGCAACGGTGGCTGAAAGGATCAATTGTGCCGGAATATAGAATCATCATGGTCTGGCGGCTCCGGGGGGTTGCGGAAAACGAAAGCGCACCGCGCGGTCATTCGCGCGGTGCGTGAAGGGACGAAAAGATCAGGCCATCGGGGAATGGCCGTGGACAATATCGTTCAGTGGATGTCTTTCCAGTAGTTTTTGCCCAGCGCGTGGGTGAGCACATAGAAGCCGGCGAGGAAGACGAGGACGAATATACCGATCGTCTTGCGGCTCTCCGCATCCGGTTCGCCCATCCACACCAGAAAGGAAACGAGGTCGGCCACGGCCTGGTCGTATTCTTCCCGCGACATGCTGCCGGGCTTGGTCAGGGCGAGTTCATGCGCGACGTGGCCGTCCGCGCCGCTCGTTTCCTTCAGGGTTTGTTCGCCCTGCAAATCCCAGAGCACATGCGGCATGCCAACATTGGCGAAGACCGTGTTGTTCCAGCCAGTCGGGCGGGCCGGATCGCGGTAGAAGCTGCGCAGGTAAGTGTAGAGGTAATCGGCGCCGCTGCCGGAAGCGGATGCCTTGGCGCGCGCGATCAGCGACAGATCGGGCGGCGCGGTGCCGAACCAGGCTTCGGCGTCCTCGCGCGTCATGGCGATCGTCATCATGTCGCCGGTCTTTTCGCCGGTGAAGAGCAGGTTGTCGGCGATTGTCTTCTCGTCAAGGCCGATTTTCCGCAACTGGTTGTAGCGCACCGCCGAGGCGCCATGACAGTTCAAACAGTAATTGACGAACAGCCGGGCGCCGCTCTGGAGATTTTTCTGGTCGGTGCTGACCGGCGCCTTGTCCAGATGCACGCCCGAGGCGGCAAACGCCATGGCCGGCGCGAACAGGGCAACGGTGGCAAGACGCTTGAGGAGCTTGATTACGCGCGTTTTCATTTGAACGTCACCCTTTCCGGAACCGGCTTGCATTTGTCGATCTTCGACCAGTACGGCATGGTCAGGAAGAAAAGGAAGTAATAAACGGTGAAGATCTGGGCGATGAGATCGCCGGAGAGCAGGTAGTTCAGCGGGCTGAAGGCGATACTGCCATCCGGATTGGCCGCGGGCGCGTAGCCGAAGAAATAATAGCCGGGTGCCTTGGTTCCCAAAAAGCCGAGAATCAGGAAGCCGACGACGAAAATGGCGAGCAAGGTCTTGAAGATCGGGCCGCGATAGCGGATGGATTTCGCCGGACTACAGTCGAGCCAAGGCAGGAAGGCCAGGATCACCACGCCGCCGCCCATAGCGACCACGCCCCAAAACTTGGCTTCGAGCAAGAAGAAGTCCCACACCATCGCGCGCAGCATCGAGTAGAACGGCGTGAAATACCACACCGGCGCGATGTGCTCCGGCGTCTTCATCGGGTCGGCAGGCAGGAAGTTGTTGTACTCCAGGAAGTAGCCGC
>JAITLI010000062.1 GCA_031277975.1 Azoarcus sp. | reverse complement strand
TGGCCCAGAGGGGAAACAGGCTGCGCCGCCGCGCCCGAAACACGGCAAGGCTGTGGATTTGTGGGCAGCCGGCTGCGCCGGAGCCGCCTTTGCGCTGCGCGCAATCCTGTGGATGGCCTGTGGAAAACGCTGCGCGTTTCCCACCGCCCACCCACAGGCCGGCGGTTGCCCACAAGCTCCACAGCCTGTCATCATTATTTATGTTCATGGGGGGAAGATACAGGAATTCTTTGGAAGAATTCGGCATCGCGAAAGCCTTCCCACCTTGTCATCGCGAAAGCCCTCCCACCTCGTCATTGCGAGGGCCGCAGGCCCGTGGCAATCCACATGGCCTTGCACCCTGCCGTGGCGCTTCGGAAAGCGGAACCGCTGCATGGATTGCCACGGCGCTGCGCGCCTCGCAATGACGAAGTGGGGGATTGCCACGTTGCTGCGCGCTTCGCAATGACGGGTTTCTCCTATGAATTTCCCTCCCCCGCTTGGCGAGAGGGTGGCTCGCAGGGGCGGGAGAGGGCTTCGTTTCATCCGGTGCGAGAGCGCCGCTGATCTTGATGGGTTCAAAAATTCGTCTTGATGAGCTTGGAAATTCATCTTGATGAATTTTAAAATTCGTCTTGATGAGTTCACAAATTCGTCTTGATGAATTTGGAAGCTCGTCTTGATGAATTCGTGGCGTCCTCCCCACGTGGCGGGGGATGTGTTGACAACGGCCCGATCCGGCATTAGCTTCATGCCTCTTCCTTGACCTTTATGGATCGGCCATGGCTATCGATCTCAAAAAACTCTCGCGCAGGAATCCCCGCGACCTCTCCCAGTCCAAGTGGTATCTCATCCCGGTAGCGTCGGGAACGGTCACGCTCAAGGAACTTGCCAGGGAAATTGAAAAGCGGAGCGCGATGACTTATGCGGACGTGTCCTCGGTGCTCATCAGCCTGACGGAACTCCTCGCCAGGAATGTCAAGGCGGGGCGGATCGTCCGCCTGGGCGAGTTCGGCAGTTTCCGCGTCTCCGTCAGCAGCGAGGGCGAGGAGACGCCGGAGGCGCTGACGGCGCGCCATGTGAAGGGCGCGAGAATTTTGTTTATGCCCAGCGCCGACTTGAAGGCGGAACTGCGCACGGCGTCTTATACGATTGCTTCGTGATGGATGCGGGCGGGGGCGCTGGCGCGCGTCAAGCGCGCGGTTCCAGCGGCTCCGCCACGCGAAACGCGCTATTGCCGGGCCGAGATTCCGCCAAGGCGGCGGCGCGCCTCGGCAACCACCTCGCGCACGCGGGGCGAGGCGTCCGCGCCGAAGCGGCTGACGACCGCCTCATAGACCTTGATTGCCTCTCCGCTCTGGCCCGCTTCTCCCAAGGTCGCGGGAGGCTGCGCGTCGTGCTTGTCCGCGGCGGCGGGGAATTCGTGGCGGCAATCGACGCGGCCGCCAGTGCGATCACGATCTTCATCCGCCGCGCCCAGGCCGGTTTGGGTGGGTTATTAACTAGCACGCGGTTTCCGGGTGCGTGGCCGATGTTTACTTTGATTTCCACGTTGTTGCCGCCTCGATTGAACATACTCATGATCTGGCCCCGGCCTGATCTCTGGGCTACGCTTGCCGCCTCATCAGCCTCGCTTTTTCCCGATCCCAGTCGCGCGTTTTCTCGTCCTCGCGTTTGTCGTAGAGTTTCTTGCCCTTGGCGAGCGCGATTTCGGCCTTGACGCGGCCTTTGCTGAAATGCAGGTTGAGCGGGACGAGGGTGAAGCCGGCGCGTTCGACCTTGCCGATCAGGCGGGCGATTTCCTTGCCGTGGAGCAACAGCTTGCGGGTGCGGGTGGGATCGGCCCTGACATGGGTCGAGGCGCTTGCCAGCGGCGTGATGTGCATGCCGAGAATGAAAAGCTCCTCGCCGCGGATGATGACGTAGGCTTCCTTGATATTGGCGCGTCCGGCGCGGATGGCCTTGACTTCCCAGCCTTCCAGCGCGAGTCCGGCTTCGTATTGTTCTTCGATGAAAAAGTCGTGGCGGGCCTTGCGGTTTTCGATGATGCTCATGGGAAAGTCGGCGCCTGCGTGCTGTGTTGCGGGGGAACTCCGCCCGCGATATACGTATATATGTATACGGGCGGCGCGGTTCGGGCGTTGCCTTTGCGTTAGAATCGCGCATCTTACCAGTTCGACGCGCTGCCCGCCGCCACGCCGATGGCCGATGTTTACAAGAAGGTCCTGATCGAATTCACTCCCGTGCAGATGTTCGATCTGGTCGATCGTTGCGAGGATTATCCGCAATTCCTGCCGTGGTGCGGCGGCACCGACCTGCTCGCCCGCGATGGGACGGTCACCGCCGCCACGTTGCATATCAATTATCATGGCATCAAGGCTCATTTCAGCACCGAGAACCGCAAGCGGTTCCCGAGCGAAATGTTGATCCGCCTCAAGGATGGCCCGTTTACCCGTCTCGACGGCGGCTGGCGGTTTACCGCCCTGGGCGAGACCGCGAGCAAGGTGGAATTCGACTTGCATTACGAGTTTTCCAGCCGCTTGCTGGAAAAGGTCCTCGGCCCGGTGTTCAGTCACATTGCCAATACTTTTGTCGAGGCGTTCGTCAAGCGCGCCGGGCAGGTCTACGGAGCGCCGCGCGCATGAGCGAATTCATCGAGGTCGAAGTCGTCTATGCCTTGCCGCATCAGCAGGATGTGGTGAGGCTTTCCCTGCCGGAAGGCGCCACTGTGCGTGAAGCGGTCGAGTCTTCCGGCCTGTTGCTCAAATACCCGGAAATAGATGTCGACAGTCACAATAAACTCGGCGTCTACGCCAAGCCCGCCAGGCCCGATACCGTGCTGCGCGCGCGTGACCGGGTTGAAATCTACCGTCCGTTGATCGCCGACCCGAAGGCGGTACGCAAGAAGCGCGCGGAAGAGGGCAAGGCGATGAAAAAAGGCGGCGGCCCGGTTTCCGGGTCATGAGGCGCGGGGCGATCCGCGCGCGTTTTCCTTTTCCGCCAAGGCGCGCAAGAACGCGCTTCGCCCCATGCGCCTGCTCAAATATCAGTCGCCGTCACAAAATGCATCGACCAGTTCCCGCGTGCGGCTGATTTCGGCGTTGCGCTCATCGTCGGTGAGGAATGCCCGCCCGCCATCGGCGGTGGGGCGGGCGATGCGCTGGCCGCTGGTGAGCGCCTTGAACTGATTGCGGGCGCGCTCGCATTCACCGGCGCGGCGGGTCGCCTGGTCGTTTTCTTTCTCGGCCTTGGCCTCGGCTTCGGCCTTGGCGGCGCGGCGCTGGCGGAATTCCAGTTCGCGTTCGGCAATGCTCTTGGGTGGAGCGGTCTTGGGGACGGCGCTCGCCCCGGAGGCGGTTCCTTCGGGCTTTTCGCCTGTTTCTCCCGCCTGGGCCGTGTTTTCTCCCTCTTCCCCGGCGCTGCTGTCCTTGTCTACCGCGAGCGGTTGTGACCGGGTGTTCAGGGGCGTGACATTCTCCTGATTTGGACGCATATCTGAAAAATGTATCTTGCCGTCCTTGTCTTTCCACTTGTAGACCTCCGCGCTCGTGGGCAGGGCGGCAAGCAGCGCAAGGACAGGCACGGCGAGTTGGACAAGACGCTTCATCTGAATTTTCTCCTGTTGTAATCGGTGGTGCAATCTGGGCCGAGTCTGTATCTTTGTATAATACGGATTTAACTGAAAGGAAAAAAGCCATGCGAGTGATTCAGAAGGCGTTGACATTCGATGATGTCCTTCTCGTTCCTGCTCACTCGACGGTGCTGCCGCGCGATGTCAGCTTGGGTACGCAGATAACCCGCAATATACGCCTGAATATCCCCTTGGTGTCCGCCGCCATGGATACCGTCACCGAGGCGCGGCTCGCCATCGCGCTCGCGCAGGAAGGCGGCATCGGCGTGGTGCACAAGAATCTTTCTCCGTCCGAGCAGGCCGCCGAGGTACACAAGGTCAAGCGCCACGAATCCGGCGTGCTCAAGGATCCGGTCACCATTCCGCCGACGATGACGGTGGGCGATGTGATCGCGCTCCAGCGGCGGCACCATTTCTCCGGCGTGCCCGTGGTGGAGGGCGGCAAGGTCGTCGGCATCGTCACCAACCGCGACACCCGCTTCGAGACGCGGCTCGACCAGCCCGTCCGCGAGATCATGACGCCGCAGGCGCGCCTGGTGACGGTGCCCGAGGGCGCGAGCCTGGACGAAGCCCGCGAGCTGCTGCGCCAGCACCGGCTGGAGCGCGTGCTGGTGCTCAACGAGGCGGGCGAGCTTTCCGGCCTCATCACGGTGAAGGACATGATGAAGGCCACCGAACACCCGCTCGCGGCCAAGGACGAACAGGGACGGCTGCGCGTCGCGGCGGCGCTCGGCGTCGGCGCGGGCACGGAAGAGCGCGTCGAGCGCCTCGCCGACGCGGGCGTCGACATGGTCGTGGTCGATACCGCTCATGGTCACTCGCAGGGCGTGCTCGATCGCGTGCGCTGGGTGAAGAAGCATTTCCCGAAAATCGAAGTCGTGGGCGGCAACATCGCCACGGGCGAGGCGGCGCGGGCGCTGCTCGAAGCCGGGGCCGACGGCGTCAAGGTCGGCATCGGGCCGGGGTCGATCTGCACCACTCGCATCGTGGCGGGCGTCGGCGTGCCGCAGATCACCGCCATCGACCTCGTCGCCCGCGCATTGGCGGGCAGCGACGTGCCGATGATCGCCGACGGCGGCATCCGTTTTTCCGGCGACATCGCCAAGGCCATCGCCGCCGGGGCCGACTGCGTGATGCTGGGCGGCCTGTTCGCCGGTGTCGAGGAAGCGCCGGGCGAGACGGTACTGTTCCAGGGGCGTTCCTACAAGGCATATCGCGGCATGGGTTCGCTCGGCGCGATGGAAAAAGGCTCCGCCGATCGCTACTTCCAGGACAGTTCCTCGAACATCGACAAACTGGTTCCGGAAGGCATCGAAGGCCGCGTACCCTACAAAGGCCCGGCGGCGGCGGTCATCCACCAGTTGATCGGCGGATTGCGCGCATCGATGGGCTACCTCGGCTGCGAGAACATCGCTGCGATGCACGCGCGCGCGCAATTCGTCGAAATCAGTTCGGCGGGCATGCGCGAGTCGCATGTCCACGACGTGCAGATCACCAAGGAAGCGCCGAATTACCAGATTGGCTGAGCGCCGGAAACGTTGTCATGACAAGCACCACAATCACCACGATCACCATCATGACGGACAGCGAGGCCGTCCATAGAAGCAAGGGAAATCATTCTGGACAAAACAGCGGAAAAGTTCGCCAGCATTATTTCCGTCTGGGAGTTTTCCATCAAACTTGAAATCGCCCTTCCGGGCAGCCACGCCAGTACCTGTGAAGACCACCAATTGCGCGCACCGATGCTCGGCATCTGTTACGGCATGCGGACGATGGCGGTGCAGCCTGGCGGCGAAGTCAGTTGGCGCGACACGCGCGAATCCGGCCATGCCGAAGTGCGGGCGCGCGGCGACAACCCCTTGCCCGACGGCATCGCCGGCTTTAGCAGCGCGGAAGGCCACGGCATGCTCAAGGTGTGGATGAGCCACGGCAAACCGGAGTTCGTTCGACAATGAAATTCCTGGCGTATTCCTCCATTCTCGTCGCAGTGCTGTGCCTGGTGTGCGTTGTAGACGCATGGTTTTCGCCTGACGCATGGGGCATGGGGGGATTCGTAATCGCCGCGGAGCTTAGTATCGGCAACATTATTTGCCTGTTGTTGAATTACGGGTATCTGAAGTTGGCGGGCGGTCCCGAATGGTTGGGAGTATTGGTTCTCGTACAACTGATTGCAACGGCGCTTTTCTGCATTTACCTTGGAACCATTTTTTTGTAGAGCACATAGAGCGTCCACCATGTCCCACCAGAAAATCCTCATCCTCGATTTCGGCTCGCAGGTCACGCAACTCATCGCCCGGCGCGTGCGCGAAGCCCGCGTCTACTGCGAAATCCATCCCAACGACGTGAGCGACGCCTTCATCCGCGCATTCGCGCCGCAAGGCATCATCCTCTCGGGCAGCCACGCCAGCACCTACGAAGACCACCAATTGCGCGCGCCGCAAGCGGTGTGGGAGTCGGGCGTACCGGTGCTCGGCATCTGTTACGGCATGCAAACGATGGCGGCGCAACTCGGCGGCGAGGTCAGTTGGAGCGACACACGCGAATTCGGCTATGCCGAAGTGCGGGCGCACGGCCACAGCCCCTTGCTCGACGGCATCGCCGACTTCACCAGCGCCGAAAGCCACGGCATGCTCAAGGCGTGGATGAGCCATGGCGACAAGGTGACGAAACTCCCTCCCGGCTTTGCCCTGATGGCCTCGACGCCAAGCTGCCCCATCGCGGGCATGTTCGACGCGGCGCGTCATTATTACGCTGTGCAATTCCACCCCGAAGTCACCCACACCGTGCAGGGCGCGGCGATCCTCGCCCGCTTCGTGCGCGGCATCTGCGGTTGCGCTGGCGACTGGGTCATGGGCGATTACATCGACGAAGCCGTCTCCCGCATCCGCGCGCGGACCGGCGACGAAGAAGTCGTGCTCGGCCTCTCCGGCGGCGTCGATTCCTCGGTGGCGGCGGCGCTCATCCATCGCGCCATCGGCGACCGGCTCACCTGCGTCTTCGTCGACCATGGCCTGCTGCGGCTCAACGAAGGGCGCATGGTCATGGACATGTTCGCCGGGCGGCTGCGCGCGAAAGTCGTGCATATCGATGCCTCGGCGCAATTCATGGCGAAGCTCGCGGGCGTGGCCGACCCCGAGCGCAAACGCAAGATCATCGGCGCGGAATTCGTCGAAGTTTTCCAGGCGGAAGCGAAGAAACTCGCCAACGCCCGCTGGCTGGCCCAGGGCACGATCTACCCCGACGTCGTCGAATCCGGCGGCGCCAGAACGCGCAAGGCCGCCACCATCAAGAGCCACCACAACGTCGGCGGCCTGCCCGAAACCCTCGGCCTGAAGCTGCTTGAACCCCTGCGCGAACTCTTCAAGGACGAAGTGCGCGAACTCGGCCTCGCCCTCGGCCTGCCACACGACATGGTCTACCGCCATCCTTTCCCTGGCCCCGGCCTGGGCGTGCGCATCCTCGGCGAAGTCAACAAGTCCTTCGCCGACCTGCTGCGCGCCGCCGACGCCATCTTCCTCGACGAACTGCGCTCCACCATCGAACCCCACAGCGGCAAAAGCTGGTACGACCTGACCAGCCAGGCGTTCGCCGTCTTCCTGCCGGTGAAAAGCGTCGGCGTCATGGGCGATGGCCGCACCCACGACTACGTCATCGCCCTGCGCGCCGTGCAGACCAGCGACTTCATGACCGCCGATTGGGCGGAACTCCCCTGCGCGCTCCTCAAGCGCGTGTCGAACCGCATCATCAACGAAGTGCGCGGCATCAACCGCGTCACCTACGACATATCGAGCAAACCACCCGCGACGATCGAATGGGAGTAATTTGGAGTCGTTTCAGGACGTTCCGCAGTGTGCCAATTTTGCCGAAAAGCCTTGATCTGACAACAGGTTAGCGTCTCACGAGGTGCCACTCCGCCTCACCCAAGACCGACAGCTTTGTCGGTATAGGTGACGGTATCGGTGAACCGGCCCTTCAAACACCGACTTTGATACCGTCAAATGGTCTGACGGTACCAACTGACGGTATCAGTTTGGAGGAAAAAGATGCTTACTGACAAGCAGTTACGGATGCTGAAGGCGGCCGAAAAGGTCTACAAGGTTGCCGACCAGCAAGGCCTGTACGTGACGGTCCTGCGTACGGGGAACATCAGCTTTCGCTACGACTACCGGTTGAACGGGCGTCGGGAGACGCTCGTGATCGGACAGTACGATCCGAGCGTCGCAGCGAAGAATCCACGAGACCTGTCTAGCCTGGAGTACGGGATGTCGCTATCGCTTGCCGAGGCGCGACTACTCCTGTCGCAGGCGAAGCGAGCCATCGAGCAGGGTGACAGCCCATCTCGAGCCAAGGTGGAGAAGCGGATCGAGGCCAATGAAGGGATGAACTTCGGGAAGTGGGCTGAGAAGTACTTCGCCGAAGCCAAGCTTGCGTCTTCAACCCGCGACATGCGGAAGGCGGTCTACGATCGCAACTTGGCGACGGAGTTCGGCCGTCTGAAGCTGGAAGAGATCACCCCGTCGCGCTTACTGGCGAGGTGCGAAAAGATCAAGGAGCGTGGTGCCCCCGCACCTGCGGTGCAGTCGCGGGACATCGTGCTTCAGATCTTCCGCTTCATCCAGGCGCGGGGATTGAAGATCGAAAACCCCGCGGAAGCGATTCGCCCAAGCGCGATTGCGACGTTCAAAGTACGGGATAGAGCCCTCTCCCCGGAAGAAATCCACAAGTACTTCAATGCACTTGAGGAGGTTTCATCGGCAGCCACGCTGCGCCTCGCCGTCAAGTTCATGTTGCTGACGATGGTGCGAAAGAGCGAGTTCACTCAAGCCAAGTGGGAAGAGGTGAATTTCGAAACGGGCGTGTGGACGATTCCCAAAGAGCGGATGAAGGCGGGGCAGCCTCACAACGTCTACCTCAGCCGGCAGGCGGTCGACATTCTGGTGGTCTTCAAGACTTGCTATGCCGCAAGCCCCCATCTCCATCCCGGGCGCTACGAGTCGGACTTCCCAATGAGCAATGGGACCTTGAACCGGCTGGTCGTTGGTGGCACGGAGGTGATCATCGCGCGCGGCGAGGAGTTCGAGCCATTCACTGTCCATGACCTGCGTCGAACCGCCAGCACGATTCTGCACGAAGCCGGATACAACACTGACTGGATCGAGAAGTGCTTGGCGCATGAGCAGCGGGGAGTGCGCGCTGTCTACAACAAGGCCGAGTACGCAGAGCAGCGAAGAGCAATGCTGCAAGATTGGGCTGACATGGTGGATTCTTGGATCCAGAACGGACCGAGCCCTGTTCGGCCTGCCAAGCTGGGCTATCTGCCGGAAGTGTATTTGGGTTTCAACCCCCAAGCGGTTGCCGAGTCCCTAGGCGCGTGATGAACGACTCAGTGGAGCATTACCATTACCTTTTCCGTGCCGCCCGATTTCTCGATGATGGCAACTCGTCTACTCCGCCCGTCGTACCTGAACTCCGTACTCTTCTGCGGATCGGCCTTATAGCCGATCTGGATCAGGCGG
>JAITLI010000057.1 GCA_031277975.1 Azoarcus sp. | reverse complement strand
TTTTGTTTGGCGCACACGTTAGAATCCGCGTCCATGAGTTATCAAGTGCTGGCGCGCAAGTGGCGGCCCAAATCGTTCGAGACGCTGGTCGGGCAGGAACATGTCGTCCGCGCTCTCTCCCATGCGCTCGCCACCGGGCGCTTGCACCATGCGTGGCTGTTTACCGGTACGCGTGGGGTGGGCAAGACGACGATTTCGCGCATTCTCGCCAAGACGCTCAATTGCGAGACCGGGGTGAGCGCCACGCCTTGCGGACAGTGCGACGCCTGCCGCGCCATCGACGCCGACCGTTTCCCCGATTATGTCGAAATGGACGCCGCCTCCAACCGTGGCGTCGACGATATGGCGGCGTTACTCGATCGCGCCGTGTATGCGCCGGTGGCGGGACGTTACAAGGTCTACATGATCGACGAAGTGCACATGCTTACCGGGCACGCGTTCAATGCCATGCTGAAGACGCTCGAAGAGCCGCCCGAGCACGTCAAGTTCATCCTCGCCACCACCGATCCGCAGAAAATCCCGGTCACGGTGTTGTCGCGCTGCCTGCAATTCAATCTCAAGCAAATGCCGCCGGGGCCGATCGCCGAGCATCTCGCGCGCATTCTCGAAGCCGAAGCCGTGCCGTTCGAGGCGGGGGCATTGCGGCATCTGGCGCGCGCCGCCAATGGCTCGATGCGGGACGCGCTCTCGCTGCTCGACCAGGCCATCGCCCACGGCGCGGGCCGGGTGGTGGAAGAGCAGGTCATGCAAATGCTCGGCGCCGTGGGCGACGATCATCTGTACGCGATCCTCGATGCGCTGGCGGCGGGTGATGCCGAAGCGCTGGTCGCCGCGGGCGATGGCATGGAGGCGCGCAGCCTGTCGTTCGAGGCCGCCTTGCAGGCATTGGCGACGTTGCTGGCGCGCGTGGCGCTGGTGCAGTTCGCGCCGGCGGCGGTGGCCGACGGGCACGAGCGGGCGCGGCTTGCCGATTATGCCGGGCGGTTCGATGCCGAGTATTTGCAACTGGCTTACCAGATCGCGGTGCATGGGCGGGACGAACTGGCGCTGGCGCCTGATGAATACACGGGTTTTTCCATGAGTCTGCTGCGTTTGCTGGCGTTCCGTCCCGAACAGCCGCCCGCGCTGGGGTCGCCGGGCGTCTCCGGCGGCGGCGCGAACGGCGGGGCGCGGCCCCTGCCCGCGTCGCCCGCGCCGTGGGGAAGGGCGGCGGCGGAAGCGAAGGCTTCTTTCACGGAGGCGCCCGCGTCCGGCGCGAAGAATGTTCATGCGTTCGTCGCGGAGGCTTCTCCCGCGGATGCACCGGTGTCCCGGACTGCCGCCGCACAGCCGCTCGCGCCACTGGCGTCCGCGCGCGGCGGGGATGTGCCGCCGTGGGAAGCGCCGCCGCCATGGGAGACGACACCCGCCGATGCGGCGGCGCGGGATGCGGGGGGCGTTGCGGCGGCTGGGCGCGCGCCAGATGGCGGAGAGACTTCTGTGCGCGAAAATCCGGGGGCCCCTCTCCCCTCGGAGAAAAGAATGCCACGGGAGAATGGCGGGCAAGGAAATTCTCTCCCGCACTCGGCGGGAGCGCGCGCCCCACAGGGGCGGGAGGGGGGGCCGTTTCAATCGGCGCGAAGCGGCGCGGAGGTGATTTCCGGGAACGGAAGTCCCGTGGATGCCGGGGCGGCGCCCGTTTTTGCTCCGGAAGAACCCGCCGCCCGGAGTGCGCCCGTGGCGGCGG
Source organism: Azoarcus sp. (assembly GCA_031277975.1). GTDB lineage: Bacteria > Pseudomonadota > Gammaproteobacteria > Burkholderiales > Rhodocyclaceae > WRNU01. The sequence continues at coordinate 3,098 of JAITLI010000057.1, read as the reverse complement.
TCGAAAAGGACGGCGCGGCGGTTGCGGCGGCTTTCGCGCGCGGCGACTGGCGCGGGGTCGTGCGCGCGCTGGGGCTGTCCGGCCTGGCGCGCGAACTGGCGCAGCATTGCGAGTGGATCGGGTTCGGCGGCGAGCGCCTGGATTTGCGCCTGTCGGCCGCCCACCGTTATTTGCTCGAAACCAATCGCGCCGCGGTTGTGCGCATGGAAAGCGATCTTGCCCGCGCCCTGGGGCATCCGTTGCGCCTGCATTTCGAGATTGGGGCCATTGCCGGGCAGACGCCCGCGCAATGCGACGAGATCGACCGCCAGGCGCGCCACGCGCAGGCCGTGGCGGCGCTCGAAAGCGATCCGTTCGTGCGCGGTTTGATCGAACGTTTCGATGCCAGCCTGAGCGAAGATACGGTCAGGCTGTTGTAGCGATATTGGCGGTATTGCGGCGGTTTCACTTTTTTATTTTCCCTACGGAGTTGTCGGATGATGAAAGGCGGGATTTCCGGCCTGATGAAGCAGGCCCAGCAGATGCAGGAAAACATGAAAAAAATGCAGGAGCAGATCGCAGCTCTCGAAATCGAGGGCGAGTCCGGTGCCGGCATGGTCAGGGTGATGATGACCGGCAGATATGAGGTGCGGCGGGTGAGCATCGACGCTTCGGTGATGGATGACCGCGAAATGCTCGAAGATCTGGTGGCGGCGGCGGTCAACAGCGCGGTGCACAAGGTCGAGGCCACCACGCAGGAGAAGATGTCCGGCTTTACCGCCGGGCTCAATCTGCCGCCGGGACTCAATCTGCCATTTTGATGAGCGCGATGAGCGCGCCGTCGAGCCTGGATGAACTGATCGCCGCCCTGCGCTGCCTGCCCGGGGTCGGGCCGCGCTCGGCGCAGCGCATGGCCTACCACCTGTTGCAGCATGATCGCAAGGGCGCGGCGCGCTTGGCGGGAGCGCTGGAGCGGGCGCTGGCGGTATTGCGCCATTGCGGGCGCTGCAATGCTTTTTCCGAAGAGGATGTGTGCGCGCGCTGCGCCAATCCGCGCCGCGATCCGGGCCGTCTGTGCGTGGTCGAGACGCCCGCCGATCTGGCGATGATCGAGCAAACGCAGTCTTACGATGGCCTTTATTACGTGCTGATGGGGCGCTTGTCGCCGCTCGATGGCATCGGCCCGCGCGAACTGGGGCTCGATCGCCTGATTGCCCGGGCTTGCGACGGCACGGTGCGGGAAGTCATCCTCGCCACCAATTTCACCAACGAGGGCGAGGCGACCGCGCACACCATCGCCGCCTTGCTCGGCGCGCGCGGGCTGGCGGTCAGCAGGCTTTCGCGGGGCGTGCCGGTGGGCGGGGAACTGGAGCACACCGACATGGGCACCATTGCGCAGGCGCTGGCCGAACGGCGGACGCTGTGAGTCCGTCCACGCGGGTTGGCGCGCGCCCGGCTTCTCCCGCGCGGGCGGTTTGGCTATAATTCATCGGTTTTTTCGGGTTTTCGTCCTGAACGGGGCAAAGGGAAGGATCATGAGTGACCAGAAGATAAATAGCGAGCGCCGTAATCTCATACTGGCGACCTCCGCTGCCGGTGGCGTGGCCATGGCGGCGACAGCGGTGCCGTTCGTCGCCAGCCTGGCCCCGTCGGAGCGCGCCAAGGCCGCGGGCGCGCCGGTGGTGGCGGACATCGGCAAGCTCGCGCCCGGCGAGAAGATGGTGGTGAAATGGCGCGGCAAGCCGGTGTGGATTTTGCGCCGCACTCCCGAGATGCTCGCCTCGCTCGAAAAGGTCGCCGAAAAAGTCAGCGATCCCGCTTCGGAAAAATCCGAGCAACCCGAATACGCCAGAAACACCGCGCGCGCGATCAAGGACGAATATCTCGTCGTCGTCGGCATCTGTACTCATCTGGGCTGTTCTCCCTCCGACAAGATCAAGCCCGGCGCGGGAGAAGGCATGTCCGCCGACTGGCAGGGCGGTTTTCTCTGCCCCTGCCACGGGTCGCAGTTCGACTTGGCCGGACGGGTGTTCAAGGCCATGCCGGCGCCGACCAACCTCGAAATTCCCCCGCACACGTATCTGTCGGATACGTCCATCCTCATTGGCGAAGATTCCAAGGAGGCATAAGACATGGCCGCGAACAGCAATTACGAAAAATACCAATCGGACGGCACCCTCCTCGGCAACGCGCTGGAGTGGGTCGATGCCCGCTTCCCGGCGACTTCGATGTGGAAGGCGCACATGTCCGAGTATTACGCGCCGAAGAATTTCAACTTCTGGTACTTCTTCGGCTCGCTCGCGCTCGTGGTGCTCGTCATCCAGATCGTGACCGGGATCTTCCTGACCATGAACTACAAGCCCGACGGCACGCTCAACGCCGACGGCATCCCGCGCGCCTTCGCCAGCGTCGAATACATCATGCGCGAAGTCGCCGGCGGCCGCTTCATCCGCTATTTCCACTCGACCGGGGCCTCGGCGTTCTTCATCGTCGTCTACCTGCACATGTTCCGGGGGATGCTCTACGGCTCGTACCGCAAGCCGCGCGAACTGATCTGGGTTTTCGGCGTCCTGATCTTCCTGTGCCTGATGGCGGAAGCGTTCATGGGCTATCTGCTGCCGTGGGGGCAGATGTCCTACTGGGGCGCGCAGGTCATCATCAACCTGTTCTCGGCGATTCCCATCGTCGGCCCCGATCTCTCGCTGCTCATCCGGGGCGACTACGTGGTGTCGGACGTGACCCTGAACCGTTTCTTCGCGCTGCACGTCATCGCCGTGCCGCTGGTGCTGATCGGGCTGGTGGTCGCGCACATCCTGGCGCTGCACGAAGTCGGCTCGAACAACCCCGACGGCGTCGAGATCAAGAAGTTCAAGAACGACAAGGGCGTCCCGCTCGACAGCGTTGCCTTCCATCCCTACTACACCGTCGCGCACGATCTGCCCGCCATGGTCATCTTCCTCATCGTCTTCTGCGCGGTCGTTTTCTTCGCGCCCGAGGGCGGCGGCTACTTCCTGGAGTACAACAACTTCCTGCCTGCCGACCCGATGAAGACGCCGGAGCACATCGCGCCGGTGTGGTATTTCACGCCGTTCTACTCGATGCTGCGCGCGATGGTGTGG
>JAITLI010000111.1 GCA_031277975.1 Azoarcus sp. | reverse complement strand
AACCGACGCGAAGCGCCGCTGTTTTCCTGGCGGCGGGGCGTGGACGGGCGCCCTCCCCTCCCCCTTTATCCAGCGGCGCTACGCGCCGGATAGAACGCACTGAACAGATACTTCGTCAGACCGCCGCTGGTCGACGCGGACTTCATCTCGCTGGGCCTCAAACCCCACGACACCAAGCCCACCCCCATCCCGCCGCCCACCATGCAGGCGGAAGCCGACATCACCTACCCCGCCGCGCACACGCTGGAACTGCACCTGCGCCCGGTCGCCGATACCGCCCCCGATCCGCAACGTAGCGAGCATGGTTTCCGCGTCTACGGCGGCATGCTGCCGCCCGGCGGCGCAAGCCTGGAAGCCGCCGCCAGTCCCAAGCGCGAACTGATGCACGCCCCGGCCTCCGGTGATGAACTCCCCCATTCCCACTTCACCCGCCGCAAACGCGAACGGATGGATTTTGCACAGGAGGAAAGCGGCAAGACGATTTATTTCTGTGTGCGTTATGAAAATGCCAAGGGGCAGCCGGGGCCGTGGGGGCCGATCTTCTCGGCGGTGATTCCGTGAGGCATGGGCAGGCGTTTCGTTTCTTTTTCAGCCTGCGGCACTTCGCGCTTCTTGCCGGAGGGGAGGCGACGAAGCGGAAGCGGCGGCGATGCGCTCAGAAAAGCCTGAATACCAGGATTGCCGCCAGCGTTGGCGGCAGGGCGTTGGCGAACAGACCGGCGGGATTGACCGCGCCGCCCTTGAAATAGCCTTGCAGGATGGTCATGCCCGCCGGGTTGGGCGCATTGGCGATGACGGTGAGGCCGCCGCCCGTGACCGCGCCTGTCACCAATGCGTATTTGAATTCGTCCGACAGGTTTTGCACCAGGGATCCCAGGTAGGTCAGGGCGGCGTTGTCCGTGATCGCCGTCAGCGCCGTGGCGCCGTAGTACACGGTGGAAGCGTCCATTTGCGAGAGCAGGGGTTGCAGCCACCACGATTGTTGGCCGCCGAGCGTCACCAGTCCGCCCAGGAAGCAGCTCACCATCAGCCCTTCGCGCAGGATCAGGCGTTCCTGGAAGCGGGGATAGGCATGCGCGAATGCCATGAACAGTAGCAGTACGCCGAGAAAAACCCTCGGGTAGTGGGAAAACAGTACGATCAGGAAGAGCAGGATCAGGTGCAATGCGGTCACCGCGGCGGGAATTTCGTTGCGCTCGCTGTGGCCGGGAAGCTCGAAACGCGCCAGTTCCTTGTGGAAAATCAGGCTGACGACCGCCGCGTTGAAGAGTACGGCGATGGCGCTGCGCCAACCGATGTTGGAGAGCATGAACCAGGAGCTCCATTCCCATGTCGCCGCTACCATCAGCACGGGCGGCGCGGCGAAGTTGGTCAGCGTGCCGCCAATGGAGATATTGACGAACAGTACGCCGAGCGTGGCATACATCAGGCGGGAGGACATCCCCTTGCGGTAGTAGGCGTCTTTCAGGATCAGCGCGGCCAGCGCCATGGCGGCCGGCTCGGTGATGAAAGAGGACAGGAGGGGCACCACGGCCAGGACGGTGAAGTAGAAGGCGACGGGCGGCGGCGCCGGCAGAAGCCGCGATGTCAGCCGCGCGATGCCGGAGGCGAACAGGAGTACCGGTTTGCTTGCCGCCACGATCATGATGGCCAGCACGAATAGTGGTTCGGTGTAGTTGCGCGCGTCCAGATAGTGCGTGACCGCGTGGAACGCGCCGGCGTCCGTTCCGATGGCGGCGAAGGCGATGAAGAGGAGCAGGATGCCGGCCCAGAAGCCGAAAACGAATTCCACTTCGGCGAACAATTGCCACAGCCCCGCGTGCGCCGGATGTTTTTCCGCCAGCCGCGCGAAAAATCCAACGGAAAAGGTATGCAGGATGGCGATGGCGAACAGGGCGGCGCCAATTGCCTGGATGGGCGTGGGGGTCATGGTCGTGCCATCTGGACGAAAAGGGAAGATTATCCGCCGGCGCGCCGGACGGGAATCTTTTTTGATCGTAATGGACGGCGCGCGTGAAAACGTTACGGGAATGCGCGCGGCCGGAGCCGCGACGGCGAGGAACTGTTAGAATCCGAAACTTTATATAACTTGCAGGAGCCGCCGGGATATGGCTATCGAACGTACTCTTTCCATCATCAAGCCGGACGCTGTCGCCAAGAATGTGATTGGCAGGATATGCCAGCGTTTCGAGGACGCCGGCCTCAGGATCGTCGCCGCGCGCATGGCGCACCTCTCCGAGCGGGAAGCGGGCGAATTTTATGCTGTGCACCGCGAGCGCCCGTTTTTCCGGGATCTCGTCGCGTTCATGACTTCCGGGCCGGTCGTGGTGCAGGTGCTCGAAGGCGAGAATGCCATCGCCCGGAATCGTGAGCTGATGGGGGCGACCGATCCGAAGAAGGCGGCGCCGGGGACTATCCGCGCCGATTTTGCCGAGTCGATCGACGCCAACGCGGTACATGGGTCGGATGCGCCCGAAACCGCGACGGCGGAAGTGGCGTTTTTCTTTCCCGGCATCGATCTCCACAGCCGCTGACTGGCCGTGCCCAATCTGCTCGATTACGATCTCGACGGCCTTGCCGCCTGGTTTGCCGGACTGGAGGAAAAGCCTTTTCGCGCCCGCCAGGTGATGCGCTGGATGCACCGCGAGGGCTGCGACGATTTCGGGGCGATGACCGATGTCGCCAGGGCGTTGCGGACGAAACTCAAGGCGCTGGCGGAAATTCGCGCGCCCGTGCCGTTGCGGGATTCTCTTTCCGCCGATGGTACGCGCAAGTGGTTGTTTGATGTCGGCGGCGCGAACGCGGTGGAGACGGTGTTCATCCCCGAAGCCGGGCGCGGCACCCTGTGCGTGTCCACGCAGGCTGGTTGCGCGCTTGAGTGCGCTTTTTGCGCGACCGGCGGGCAGGGTTTCAACCGCAATCTGGGCACGGCGGAAATCGTCGGGCAATTGTGGCTGGCCAACAGGCTGCTTGGCCCGGCGGGCGGGCGGGGCGGCGGGGAAGACAATGGCCGCGTCATCAGCAATGTCGTCATGATGGGAATGGGCGAGCCGTTGGCCAATTTCGATAATGTCGTCGCCGCCTTGCGGGTGATGCTCGACGATCACGCTTACGGTCTGTCGCGGCGGCGGGTGACGGTATCGACTTCGGGCATCGTCCCGGCAATCGACCGCCTGCGCGAAGAATGCCCGGTGGCGCTGGCGGTGTCGCTGCACGCTCCGGACGATGCGCTGCGCGACCGCCTGGTGCCGATCAACCGCAAATACCCGCTGCGCGATCTGATGGCGGCCTGCCGGCGCTATCTCGAACGAGCGCCGCGCGATTTCGTGACTTTCGAGTATGTGATGCTCGCGGGCGTCAACGACAGCGATGCGCATGCCCGCGCGTTGGTCGTGCTCGTGCGCGAGACGCCGTGCAAATTCAACCTGATCCCGTTCAATCCTTTTCCGCGTTCCGGATTTGCGCGTCCGCCGGTCGAGCGGGTCCGGCGCTTTGCTAGTATCCTGTCGGAAGCTGGTATCGTCGCCACGACGCGCAGGACGCGCGGCGGCGATGTCGCCGCAGCCTGCGGCCAACTCGCCGGACAGGTGCAAGATAGAACCCGGCGCGCATCAGCAGTGCGCCCGTTGCCGATGATGGAGGTTTGTTCATGACGCGTGTGATGAAACTCTGGTGCTGGATCGCGAGTTCCGCTTTTATTCTCGTGTCGGGAGGCTGCGTGACCACGGGACCGGGCGCGGATGCGACGGTTCCGCCGTCGCGGGGCGCGCGGCCCACCGCCCCGATGACCAACCAGACGCCCAGTACCGACGCGGAAAGAAGGGCGCTCGCCCACGTCGAGTTGGGCGCGGAATATTTGAACATGGGGCAGCCCAGCTTCGCTCTCGATGAAGCCAGGATCGCGATGGAAGCCCAGTCCGGCTATGGGATGGCCTATCACCTGATGGGACTGGCCTACATGGAACTCGGGCAGAACGCCGAAGCCGACGACGCTTTCCGGCGAGCGCTCGCTGTCGCGCCGGGTGATCCCGATTTCAACAACAGCTATGGCTGGTTCCTGTGCCGCCAGGGGCGCGTATCCGAGGGCATGCTCCATCTGGCGAACGCGGCGGCCAATCCTTATTACTGTTGCAAGACGCGCCCTTACACCAATGCCGGTCTGTGCCTGATGAGCAGTAACGATATCGCCGGGGCGGTGGAGCAATTCTCCAGGGCGCTGGAGGCCGATTCTTCCAACGGCGAGGCGCTGTTCCGGCTGGCGGACGCTGTGTACCGGCGTGGCGAGTACAGGCGCGCGCATGATCTTCTCATCGCGTATCATCGCAACTTCAATGTCAGCGCGCGCACGGCATGGCTTGGGCTGCGCACGGCGCGGCGGCTGAGGGAGCGTCATATCGAGGCGAGCTACGCGGAACAACTGCGCAACCGTTTCGTCGGTTCTCCCGAGCACGCGTTGATGACACAAGGGAAATACGATTGAGCGACATGAAGCCTGATCCCGTCACGGATGCCGCCGCCGCTGGCGAGGCCGGAGCCGCCGCGCTGGCGTCCGCGTCCGGCGGCGCGCCGGATAACGCGCCCGGCAGCATTCTCAGGAAAGCGCGCGAGGCGCGCGGAGAATCCCGGGGCGATGTCGTGCAGGCGCTCAAACTGTCGTTGCAGCAGATCGAAGCCATTGAGAGCGGGCGCTTCGAGGCCTTGCCGGGGCCGCTGTTCGTGCGCGGCTTCCTGCGCAATTACGCGCGCCATCTGGGGCTGGATCCCCAGCCGTTGCTCGCCGGTTTCGACGGTGGAACGACCATGGCCGCGGCGCCGGGTTCGACGCTCGATACACGGGGTCACGCGGTCTTCAATGCGCAAGACCATGCGCCGGCGGCGGTGAAGCCGCGCTCCAGCCTGCTGCCCCTGTCCCTGGTCGTGGCGGTGTTGCTGGCGTTGCTTGGCGCCGGAATCTTCTTTGGCTGGTTCGAGGCTTGGCAGGAACCGGAGAGCACGGTCGTCACGACACAGATTTCCGAGCCTGGAGGCATCGCTCCGGAAAGCAGCCAGCAACCGGAAGCGGCGGGTATTGCTCCGTCCCCGGACGTCCCCGCGCCGTCCGGGGAATCGCCTCCCGCCGCCGACGCGCCCAGGATATCGACGCTGGCGTTCACTCTCACGGCCAAGGCCTGGATCAAGGTGAGTGAAGAAGGCCGCAGCGGTTTTCTGGTAAACCGCACTTACGCCCCGGGGAGCGCGCCGCTCAGGGTACAGGGCAAGCCGCCTTTTTCGCTGTCCATCACGAATGCGGACAAGGTGACGCTGGAGTTCGACGGCAAGCCAGTCGATCTGAAACCGTATACCAACAAGGCAAATACCGCTTCCCTGACGTTGCAATGACGACGCCGCCCTCCCTTGCGCCGGCTTTGCGCCGCCATACCCGTCTCGTGCGCGTCGGCCATGTGGCGCTGGGTTCGTCCGCGCCGGTGGCGGTGCAGGCGATGACCAATACTGATACCGCCGACATCGGCGCCACGGCGGCGCAGGCGGCGGAGCTGGCGCGCGCCGGTTCTGAACTGGTGCGGATCACGGTCAATGACGAGGATGCGGCGCGGGCCGTGCCGCATATCCGCGCGCGCCTCGATGCGCAGGGCGTCGACGTGCCGCTGGTGGGCGATTTCCACTACAACGGCCATGCCTTGCTTGCCAAGTATCCGGCCTGCGCCGAGGCGCTCGCCAAGTTGCGCATCAATCCGGGCAACGTCGGCGCGGGCGCGCGGCGCGACGCGCAGTTCGCCGGTATCATCGAACTCGCCTGCAAGTACGACAAGCCGGTGCGCATCGGAGTGAACTGGGGCAGCCTGGACCGGGCGGTGCTCGCCCGCGTCATGGACGAAAATGCCGCGCGCGCCGTGCCGCTGCCGCCCGAGGCGGCGATGCGCGCGGCACTGGTGGCCTCGGCGCTGGAATCGGCGGCGCAGGCCGAAAGCCTGGGGCTGGCCGCCGATCACATCGTTCTTTCGGCCAAGGTGTCGGGTGTGCAGGGCCTGATCGCGGTCTACCGGGAACTCGCCGGACGCTGCGACTATCCGCTGCATCTGGGCCTGACCGAGGCCGGCATGGGCAGCCGGGGCATCGTCGCTTCGAGCGCGGCGTTGGCGGTGCTGCTCCAGGAAGGCATCGGCGACACCATTCGCGTCTCGCTGACGCCCGAACCGGGGGGCAGCCGCGCCCGGGAAGTCGTGGTGGCGCAGGAAATCCTGCAAACCATGGGATTGCGCGCCTTCACCCCGATGGTGGTTGCCTGTCCCGGCTGCGGCCGCACGGCCAGCACGTTTTTCCAGGAACTGGCCGCCGACATCCAGCGCCATGTGCGCGAGCGCATGCCGCAGTGGCGCGCGCAATATGAAGGGGCCGAGAGCATGACCCTGGCGGTCATGGGCTGCGTGGTCAATGGCCCGGGCGAGAGCCGCCACGCCAATGTGGGCATTTCGCTGCCCGGAACGGGTGAAGCGCCCGCCGCGCCGGTGTTCGTCGATGGCCGCAAGACCGTCACCCTGCGCGGCGGCAATATCGCCGCCGAATTCGCCGCCATTGTCGACGAATACGTCGCAACCCGTTACGCTCGCAAACTTGCTTGAACCGGACACGACGGAAGACGGAAACCGCAATCCAATGAGTCAGACTTTGCAGGCTGTGCGCGGGATGAACGACATCCTGCCCGATGAGGCCGAAATCTGGGAAACCTTCGAGGACATCGTGCGCGATTGGCTGAAAAGCTACGGCTATCGGCCATTGCGCACGCCGATCGTCGAACCGACACCGCTTTTCCGGCGCGCGATCGGCGAATTCACCGACATCGTCGAAAAGGAAATGTATTCGTTCGAGGATGCCCTGAACGGAGAAAAATTGACCTTGCGCCCGGAAGGCACGGCGGGTTGCGCGCGCGCCGCGATCCAGCACAATCTGGTGGCCTCCGGCGGGCCGCAACGCCTCTATTACCATGGGCCGGTGTTTCGCCACGAACGTCCCCAGAAAGGGCGCTACCGCCAGTTCCACCAGATCGGTGCCGAGGCGCTGGGCTTTGCCGGGCCGGACATCGACGCCGAACTTGTCATCATGTGCGCTCGCCTGTGGGAACGGCTGGGGCTGGCCGACATCCGGCTCGAACTCAATTCGCTGGGTTCGGCGGCGGAACGCGCCAGTCATCGCGCGGCACTCGTGAGCTACTTCGAGAAACACCGGGAGCGGCTCGACGAGGACAGCCTGCGCCGCCTGCGCGCCAATCCCTTGCGCATTCTCGACACCAAGAACCCGGCCATGCGGGAACTCGTCGAAGCCGCGCCAAAACTGGCCGACCATCTCGGAGACGAATCGCGGGCGCATTTCGAGGCGGTACAGGGCCTGCTGCGTGAAGCGGGGATTCCTTTCCGCGTCAATCATCGCCTCGTGCGCGGGCTTGACTATTACAATCGCACAGTGATCGAGTGGGTGACCGGCCGCCTGGGCGCGCAAGGCACGGTGTGCGCCGGTGGCCGTTACGATGGACTGGTGGAGCAGCTTGGCGGCAAACCCATGCCGGCGGCGGGTTTCGCCATGGGCGTGGAGCGGGTGCTCGCGCTGTGGCGGGAAAGCGGGGAGACTGAATATACCGGAAGCTGGACGCCGGATATTTACGTGGCGTATCTTGGCGAGCGTGCGCAACGGCTGGCTTTCCATGCCGCCGAGACCATGCGCGATACCGGACTGGATGTCCTCCTGCATTGCGGCGGGGGAAGTTTCAAGTCGCAGATGAAAAAGGCCGATCACAGCGGCGCGCCGCTCGCATTGGTGATCGGTGATGACGAGGCCGCGGCGGGCGAGGTGAGCATCAAGCCCCTGCGCGGCGGCGGGCAGCGGCGCGTGCCGCTGGCGGCGTTGGCGGATGCGGTCGTGGACATGCTGTATGGCGAGGATGCCGAAGATAATGATGAAGATGGCGGGCAAGGAGTGAGCAATGGCGGTATATGACCTCGAAGAACAAGAGCAGCTTTCCCAGATCAAGGCGTGGTGGGAACAATATGGCAATCTGGTGGTGTCGCTGGCGGCGGCGGCGGCGGTTGCCATGGCGGGTTGGCAAGGGTGGCGCTGGTATCAGGGCGACCAGGCCGCCGGGGCCGGGAGGCTGTATGCCGAATTGCAGCAGGCCGCCGCCGCCGATGATGCGCGGCGTTCCCGCGAAATTGCCGGAAGCCTGGTCAGCAAATACGCAGGCACCGTGCAGGCCCAGTTGGGTGTGCTGCTCTCGACGCAGGTGCAATTCCGCAAGAACGAACTCGACAACGCGCTGCCCCAGCTCGAATGGGCCGCCAGTACGGGCAAGGACGCAGCGTTGCGCGAGCTTGCCCGCCTGAGGTGGGCCACGGTGCTGTTGCAAAAAGGAGATGCCGCCGCGGCGCTCGCCCGTTTGCAACCCGCGCCGGAAGGCCCGTGGCGCGTCCGCTTCGAGGATTTGCGCGGCGATGCGCTCGCCGCGCAAGGCAAGGCCGGCGAGGCGCGCGCCGCATGGCAGGCCGCGCTCGATGCGCTCGACGGCGCGGAGGATGCCGGCAATTTCATGCGCGCGGTGATCCGCGCCAAACTTGAATCGCTGGAAGGTTGAAACAATGATCCGCTCCATGCCGCGCATGCTGCTGTTGGCCGTGGCCCCGGCCCTTCTTGCCGGGTGCTCTTTGTTTTCCAGCGCGCCACGGCCCGCTGAACTGGTCAAATTCACTCCGTCCGCCGAATTGCACGTGGCTTGGCGCGCCTCGGTGGGGGACGGGGGAGATTACGTGTTCCAGCCCGCGGTGGCGGGCGGGAGCGTGTTCGCCGCGGGCGCGGATGGCTATGTCGCCCGCTTCGAGCAAGGCAAGAGAGTATGGCGGATCAACACCAAGTCCCGGCTGACTGCCGGCGTCGGCAGCGACGGCAATCTGGCGCTGGTGGTCAACGAGGCGGGACAGGTGATCGCGCTCGATGCCGAAACCGGCGAGGAGCGCTGGCGGGCCAACGCTGGGGTGGAAGTGCTGGCGCCGCCGGCGATCGGCGGTGGCGTCGTGGTGCTCAGGGCATCCGATCATCGCCTGATCGGGCTGGAGGCCGAGAACGGGCAACAACGCTGGCTCTACCAGCGCAGCACGCCGCCGCTGGCCCTGCGCAGCCATGCCGGCGTATTCATCGTGGACGAAGTCGCGCTCGTCGGCTTTCCCGGCGGCAAGATCGTCGCGGTGAGCCTGGAGAACGGCGGCAATCTGTGGGAACTCAACGTGACCAGGCCGCGCGGCGCCACCGAACTCGAACGGGTGGCCGATGTGGCGGGAACGCCCGTCATCGGCCGCAGCGAAGTGTGCGCGGTGACTTACCAGGGACGCGCGGCCTGCTTCGATGTCAGCAATGGCAATGCGCTGTGGGCGCGCGATTTTTCATCGCACGTCGGCATGGATCGTGATGCCCGTTTCGCGGTGATCGTCGATGAGCGCGATTCCGTACAGGCCCTAGACGTCTACAACGGCGCCACGGCATGGCGGCAGGATGCGCTGCCGCGCCGCGGATTGTCGCGCCCGCTGATCGTCGGCGACTATGTGGTGGCGGGCGACGGCGAAGGCTATGTGCATGCCTTCAACCGCGAGGACGGCGTGTTCGCCGCGCGCGCGCGCGCCGACAGCAGCGCGATCGTCGCCGATCCGCGCATCTGGGCGGACGGCTTTGTCGTCCAGTCGCGCGACGGGAAAATAGTCGCCTATGAAGTGCGGCGCTGATCCGCGGCGCTTTTCCGTGACTGGAATACCATCGTGACGCCCACCATCGTCCTCGTCGGCCGCCCCAACGTCGGCAAGTCGACCCTGTTCAACCGCCTGACATGCAGCCGCGACGCGCTGGTCGCCGACCAGCCGGGCCTGACCCGCGACCGCCATTACGGCATCGGCAGGATGGGCGCGCGCGCCTATCTGGTGGTCGATACCGCCGGGTTCGATCCGGCGGCCAGGGACGGCATCATGCACGAGATGGCGCGCCAGGCCGAACAGGCGATTGCCGAGGCCGATGCCCTGCTTTTCCTGGTCGACGGGCGCGCAGGTCGCACGCCGCACGATGAGCAGATCGCCGCGTACCTGCGCCGCGCGGGCCGTCCCGTCCATCTCGTCGTCAACAAATCCGAGGGACTGGAACGGGCCATGGCGGCGGCCGATTTCCACGCGTTGGGGCTGGGCCAGCCATTGCCGGTTTCGGCGGCGCACGGCGAAGGCGTGCGGCAATTGGTCGACGCGGTGCTGGAGCCTTTCGGCGCGGATGAAAGCGAAGACGCGGGCGCGCACGCAACCAAGGGGCCGAGAGTGGCCATCGTCGGCCGTCCCAACGTCGGCAAATCGACGCTGGTCAACGCCCTCCTCGGCGAGGAGCGGGTTATCGCCTTCGATTTGCCCGGAACCACGCGCGACGCCATTGCGATTCCGTTCGAGCGCGACGGGCGCGAATATACCTTGATCGACACTGCCGGATTGCGCCGGCGCGGCAAGGTGTTCGAGACAATCGAAAAATTCTCGGTGATAAAAACCTTGCAGGCCATCGAGAAAGCCAACGTCGCCGTGCTCGTGCTCGATGCGGCGCAGGATATTTCCGACCAGGATGCGCACATCGCCGGGTTCGTGCTGGAGACGGGGCGGGCGCTGGTGGTGGCGATCAACAAATGGGACGCCGTCGACCATTACCGCCGCGCGCGCATCGAGGACGACATGGCGCGCAAACTCGGATTCCTGTCGTTTGCCCGTTTCCATCATATTTCCGCGCTCAGGGCCGATGGGATCGGCGCGTTGCTGAAATCAGTCAATGCCGCCTATGGCGCGGCCATGACAAAGCTGTCCACGCCCCGCCTCACCCGCGTTCTGCAAGCCGCTGTGGCCCGGCAAGCGCCGCCGCGCGCGGGCGCGATACGTCCGAAGCTGCGCTACGCGCACCAGGGCGGCATGAACCCGCCCATCATCGTGATTCACGGCACCTCGCTGGGCAGCGTGCCGGACGCCTATGCGCGCTACCTCGAACGCATGTTCATGGAAGCATTCAAATTGCAGGGCACCCCGTTGCGCATCCAGTTTCGGACCGCGCATAATCCGTATGCAAGCAAAGCGGGTTTGCCACCAGGGTTGCAATCGAGGTGAAAACAAGGTTCGAGGCCACGCTACAGAAACGCTGCGAGATTGGACAAGCGCGGTTATTGTCTTGATTGTGAATCCGTATAAGCCGTGATTTTTGACTTTACCCCTATACCCGCAAGGCAGTTTCATCGCATACTTCCGCCGCTGGCGGCGGGTAACGCTCCATGCTTTCACGCTTCCATGCTTCCATATTCCTATAAACACAAAAGAATCGAGGTTCCACGATGAGTAACAACAAGGGCCAGCTTTTACAAGACCCATTCCTGAACACGCTGCGGCGCGAGCATGTTCCCGTTTCCATTTATCTGGTCAATGGCATCAAGCTGCAAGGGCAGATCGAGTCTTTCGACCAATACGTCGTTCTGCTCAAGAACACCGTAACCCAAATGGTCTACAAGCACGCGATTTCCACCATCGTGCCGGGACGTTCGGTCACTATCCCACCGCCGCTGGACAGCGAAGGGAGCGCCAACTGAACGCGAGCGGCCATGTTTGAGCGTCCGGCCAGCGGCGAGCGGGCCGTCGTCGTCCAGCTCGATTTCGGCCAGGGCGCGATCGGGGAGCGCCTGGCGGAACTGAAACTCCTGGCATCGAGCGCCGGCGCCACGGTCGAAGCGGTGGTGGAAGGCCGCCGCGGCGCCCCCGATCCGGCGCTCTTCGCGGGCAAGGGCAAGGTCGAGGAAATCGGCACTGCGCTGCGCGCGCACGAAGCCGATCTGGTGATCTTCAACCATGCCCTGTCGCCGGCGCAGCAGCGCAATCTCGAAAAAAGCCTCGAATGCCGGGTGGTCGACCGCAGCGCGCTGATCCTGGACATTTTCGCCCTGCGCGCGAAAAGCCACGAGGGCAAGCTGCAAGTGGAACTGGCGCAGTTGAGCCATCTGGCGACGCGGCTCGTGCGCGGATGGACGCACCTCGAACGGCAAAAGGGCGGCATCGGCCTGCGCGGCCCCGGCGAAACCCAGCTCGAGACCGACCGCCGCCTGATCGGCAAGCGGGTGAAGCTGCTCAAATCGCGCCTTGCCCAAGTCGAAAAGCAGCGCCGTACCCGGCGGCGCGCACGCGCGCGCCGCGACCTGCTCTCGGTGTCGCTGGTCGGTTACACCAACGCGGGCAAATCGACATTGTTCAACGCACTCACGAAAGCGGGCGTCTACGCCGCCGATCAACTCTTCGCCACGCTGGACACCACCTCGCGCCGGCTTTTCGTCGGTTCGGGCAACGTCGTCGTTTCGGACACGGTCGGTTTCATCCGCGACCTGCCGCACGCGCTGGTGGCCGCCTTCCACGCCACGCTCGAAGAAACCGCGCATGCCGATCTGCTGTTGCACGTCGTCGATGCGGCCAGCGAGGACCGCGACGCGCAGATCGCCGCCGTCGACGCGGTGCTCGATGAAATCGGCGCGGCGGGAGTGCCGCGCATCCTCGTGTGGAACAAGATCGACCTCACCCATGCCGCGCCCGCGGTCGTGCGGGATGCTTGTGATAGAATCGAGCGCGTTTTTTTGAGCGCCCGCACGGGTGACGGTCTCGGTCTGTTGCGCGAGGCGCTTGCCGGGGCGGCGCAGGCGGCTCCGGCTCCAGCCGGGATCGCCGGTGCGGGCGATCCCGATTCCGGCGCCGATCCTCGTGCGCACAATTCCGGTTCACGCCCGAGCGTGGGAACCCTCTTTCCTTGCGATAAATGAATACAGGCATTCTCATGTCACTCAACGATCCGCGCTGGGGTAACCGCGGCGACAATGGAGAGCGCGGCGGTGGCCGTGGCGGCAACCAGGGGCCGCCCGATCTCGAAGAAATCTGGCAGGACTTCAGCCAACGCCTCTCCGGCATATTCGGCCGCCGCCGCACGGGGCCTTCCGGCCCCGGAGGGGGCGGGCGGGAGCCGGGCCTGTCGCCCCGGCAATTCAACGGTGGGCTGAGCGTACTGATCCTGCTGGCGCTCACCGTCTGGCTGGCGAGCGGTTTCTACACCGTCGACACCAACGAGCGCGGCGTCGTGCTGCGGCTCGGCAAATACGTGGGAGTCACTGGGCCGGGATTGCACTGGCGCCTGCCCAAGCCGATCGAGTCGCACGAAATCGTCGACCTCACCGGCCTGCGCATGGTCTCGATCGGCAGCCGGGGCAACTCCCGCGCCCTGATGCTCACCGACGACCTGAACATCGTCAACGTCCAGTTCGCCGTCCAGTATGTGCTCAAGAACGATCTCGACGACAAGGGGCACGAACGCGGCCCCCGCAATTTCATCTTCGAGAACCGCAGTCCCAACGAAGAATTCGTGCGCCAGATCGCGGAGACCGCCATGCGCGAAATCGTCGGCAAGAGCAAGATGGACTTCGTGCTCTACGAAGGGCGGGAGCAAATCGCGGACGCAGCACAGAAGCTGATACAGGAAATGCTGGATCGTTACAAATCCGGCATCCAGGTCAGCCGCGTGACCATGGAGGATGTTCAGCCGCCCGAACAGGTGCAGGATGCCTTCAATGACGCCACCCGGGCCACGCAGGACTGGGAGCGGAAAAAGAACGAAGGCGAGGCCTACGCCAACAAGATCGTTCCGGAAGCGCAGGGCACAGCGGCCCGTCTGCACGCCGACGCCGAAGCCTACCGCGCCCGCGCGATCGCCGCCGCCGAGGGCGACACCGCCCGCTTCAGCCAGGTGCTTGCCCAGTACAAGCGCGCGCCGGAAGTGACCCGCGAGCGCATGTATGTCGAAACGGTGGAAGAAGTGCTCTCCAGCACCAGCAAGCTGTTGATCGACGCCAAGAACGGCAACAACATGCTCTTCCTGCCGCTCGACAAGCTCGTGCAGCAGGCCGCCGCACGCGGCGCCGACTCCGCTGCGGCGAAAGCGGACGATACGATATCCATCTTGCCGCAGGCGCCGTCCTCCTCTTCCTCCGGGGGAGGGCGCACTCGCGACCTGCTGCGCCACCGTGAACGGGGAGAACGTTGATGCGCGACAAATTATCCTTGCTCGTCGGCATATTGGCGCTCCTGATCGCCGTCGCCGCGATGTCGGTGTTCGTCGTCGACCAGCGTCAGTATGCGATCGTATTCCAGCTTGGCGAGGTCAAGGACGTCGTCAAGGAACCGGGCCTGAAATTCAAGCTGCCGCTGATCCAGAACGTGCGCTATTTCGACCGCCGCATCCTGACCATGGATACATCCAGCCCCACCAATGCGTCCGGCTTCGTGCGCGCGCAGTCCGAGCCGGAACGCTTCCTGACCTCGGAAAAGCAGAACGTCATCGTCGATTATTTCGTCAAATGGCGGATCGTCGATCCCCGCCTCTATTACCAGGCGGTGGGCGAAGACGAATCCCGCGCGCGCGACCGTCTCAACCAGGCGATCAACGCCGGGTTGCGCGAAGAGTTCGGCAGGCGAACCGTTCATGACGTGATTTCCGGCGAACGCGACGCCATCATGCGGCAGATGAGCGAGCGCGCCGACAAGGACGCGCGCAGCATCGGCGTGGAGATCGTCGACGTGCGGCTCAAAAGAGTCGAATACCCGGACGAAGTGTCCGCCAACGTCTATTCGCGGATGCAGGCCGAAAGACAACGTGTCGCCAACGAGCGCCGGGCGCGCGGCACGGCCGATGCCGAAAAAATCCGGGCCGAAGCCGACCGCCAGCGCACCATCATCATCGCCGAGGCGCAGCGCGACGCGCAACGCATCAAGGGTGAAGGCGATGCGGGCGCGGCAGCGATCTATGCCGAGGCTTACAGCGCCGACCCGGAGTTCTACGCTTTCTATCGCAGCTTGGAAGCATACCGCGCCAGCTTTGCCAGCAAACAGGACGTCATCGTCGTCGCGCCGGACGCGGATTTCTTCAAATACCTGAAAGCCCCCCGCGGCGCGCGTTGACGCGGATTCCCGATGGGCGCCACCCTGCTCGCCGCCATTGCCCTGATGCTGATCCTCGAAGGAAGCCTGCCCCTGTTCGCTCCCGCCCTGTGGCGCGAGGTCTTCCGCTACCTCACCGGCATGAAGGACGGACAGATCCGCTACCTCGGCCTCTCGTCCGTCCTGGCGGGGATCGCCCTGCTGTGCCTATTGATCTTCTGGAACTGATTCACCGATGCGCTGGGTCTTGCCCGATTACATCCAGGATGTCCTGCCGGACGAAGCCGCCCGGCTCGAAGATCTGCGCCGCCGCCTGCTCGACGCCTTCCGTGCGCATGGCTACCAATTGGTCATGCCGCCGCTGGTCGAATACCTGGATGCGCTTACTACGGGTGCGGGACGGGACCTGGGGCTGCGCACCTGCCAGTTGGTCGACCAGCTTTCCGGGCGCACCATGGGCGTACGCGCCGACATGACGCCGCAGGTGACGCGCATCGACTCGCACCTGCTCAACCGTGCGGGCGTCTCACGCCTGTGCTATTGCGGCAGCGTGCTGCACACAAAGCCCTCGTCCCTCACCGCCACCCGCGAACCCCTGCAACTGGGCGCCGAAATCTACGGCCATGCCGGGCTTGAAGCCGACATCGAAATCCTCCGCCTGCTGGACAGCGCCATGCGCCTGGCGGGCGTACCGGCCACGCGCATCGAAATCGGCCACGTCGGACTTTTCCATGCCCTGGCCGCCCGCGCCGGTCTGACGAACGCCGTGCGCGAAGAAGCCTTCGGCCTCCTACAAGGCAAGGACACCCCGGGACTGCGCGCCCTGCTGGCGACAAGCGAAACCCTCGCGCGCGAAGCCTTCCTTGCCTTGCCCGCCCTTTACGGCGGCGCGGACGCGCTCGACGAAGCCGCCCGCCGCCTGCCGGGAATCCCCGAAATCACCGCCGCACTCGCCGACCTGCGCCACTTGGCCGAAGCGCTCGGCGAACTACCGCTGGGGTTCGATCTCGCCGATCTGCGCGGCTATCACTATCACAGCGGGCTGGTGTTCGCCGCCTACGGCGGCGGCGCGGCGGCGGCGCTGGCTCTGGGCGGGCGCTACGATCACGTCGCCGCGACTTTCGGGCGCGCCCGCGCGGCGACAGGCTTCAGCCTCGACCTGCGCGAACTGGCGCGCTGCCTGCCGCCACCGCCGGGCGCGGGCGCGATCCTGGCTCCGGCGCAGACCGATCCGGCTTTGTGGGCCGAAGCCGCGCGCTTGCGGGCAGCGGGCGAAATCGTCGTGGACGCGCTGCCCGGACACGAAGGAACATGGAAAAACGCCGGCTGCGACCGGCAACTGGTGAAGCGCGCGGGTCGCTGGACAATCGCCGCGCTTGCCGAAGAGGAGTAAACATGGCGAAAAACGTAGTCGTCGTCGGTACGCAATGGGGCGACGAAGGCAAAGGCAAGATCGTCGACTGGCTGACCGACCATGCCCAGGGCGTGGTGCGCTTTCAGGGTGGGCACAACGCCGGTCACACCCTGGTTGTCGGCAAGACCGAATACAAACTCAACCTCGTGCCATCGGGCATCGTCCATGAAGGCGTTGCCTGCTTCATCGGCAACGGCGTCGTACTGGACATCCGCCACCTGCTGGGCGAAATCCGCGTGCTCGAAGCCGGGGGCATCGAAGTGCGCAGCCGCCTGAAAGTCAGTCCCGGCTGTCCGCTCATCCTCGCCTGCCACAGCGCGCTCGATCTCGCCCGCGAAGCGGCCAAGGCCGCGGGCGACAAGATCGGCACCACGGGCAAAGGCATCGGCCCCGCCTACGAAGACAAAGTCGCCCGCCGCGCCCTGCGGATCTACGACCTCTTCGACCGCGACCGCTTCGCCGCCAAACTCCGCACCAACCTCGACTATCACAACTTCGTGCTCACCCAATACTTGCGAGCGCCCGCAGTCGACTTCCAGACCGTCTTCGAGCAAGCCATGGCCGACGGCGAAGAACTGCGCCCGATGGTCGCCGACGTTTCCGCCGTACTCCACGCCATCAACAAAAACGGCGGCTCACTCCTCTTCGAGGGCGCGCAAGGCACCCTGCTCGACATCGACCACGGCACCTACCCCTTCGTCACCTCCAGCAACTGCGCCGCCGGACAGGCCGCCGCCGGATCGGGACTGGGGCCGGGGAGCCTGCACTACGTGCTCGGCATCACCAAGGCCTACTGCACCCGCGTCGGCGGCGGCCCTTTCCCGACCGAACTCGACATCGAAACCCTCGGCGCCCCCGGCGAGCGGATGTCCGCGCGTGGGCGCGAAATCGGCACCGTCACCCGGCGCAAGCGGCGCTGCGGCTGGCTCGACCTCGCCGCGCTCAAACGCTCGATCATCATCAACGGCGTCACCGGCCTGTGTATCACCAAGCTCGACGTACTCGACGGCTTGGCCGAACTCAAACTGTGCACCGGCTACACGCTCGATGGCGCGCATGTAAATCTCCTGCCACTCGGCGCGGAAGAAGTGAGCCGCTGCAAGCCGGTCTTCGAGACCCTGCCCGGCTGGAGCGCTTCGACCATGGGCGCGAAAGACTGGAGCGCCCTGCCGCCGCAAGCGCGCGCCTACCTGCACCGCATCGAAGAAATCTGCGAAGTCCCGATCGACGTGATCTCGACCGGCCCCGAACGCGAAGAAACCATCCTGCGCCGCCACCCATTCGGCGTCTGACCACAGCGAGGCGGAACGCGCGATGCTCCGATCAGCTCTAGCGCGAGCAGCGTAAGGTCGCGCTGATCGGCCTTGCGGATGTCGGCCTCGGCGGCACCCGAGCGGGACGCCAGCGACAAGGAAGAATTGCTCGTGAGCGGGGGCGCGTAGCGGATGGTCATGGGCGTGGCTTCGAGACTCGGAGAGAGTCAAAATTATGCATGACAATAACGGTCGGGAGGATACGCCCCGGCTCACGGCAGCTTGAAATTTTGCTCGTGCAGTCTGATGGAGGCCGGCCTGCCCTCGACGTTATTGAAATCGAATGTGGTTTTGATCGCCGTTTTCGCCGGCACGGTTACGTCTGGACTGCCGGGCGAGTTCGTGGCAAAACCATCTGCGTCGATCAACAACACCACGCCACGCTTGGACAAATTGGTCAATCTGACGGGTACGTCCAGATCGTTCTTTAAGGCAACCGTTACGACGTAGGCGCTCTTCTTGCCATCGGCATTCTCTTTTCGTTCTTCCAATGACAATGCTTTCACCTCAAGATTGGCGGTTAATCCTGCCCTGTCGTTGACAATGACAGCGTTGTCAACGCTCCCGCCTTCCTCGCGCCCCTCCTCAAGCCCATCGGCAATGCCGCTGACCGTGTTCTTGACCGAGGAAGTGACCGTCGATGTGGCTTTTTTCATGGCTTCCCGCACGATCGACTTATTGTCGCCCTCGTCCTTACCGTAAGCCGATAGGCTGGTTGCCAACAAGAAAAGCGGCAAAATCCGAATCATGGTTTTTTTCATATTTGCTTCCCCTTCTGTGCTTTGTGGAAAGTAGCCTGGAAATAAATTGCTACAGTGAGCATGTATTTTTACATTATTGCTGGGGGCTGTCACGTGGAACGTGGCGGGTTGGAGGAACTCGTAATTGCGAAAGCCCTCCCACCGTTCGTCGCCGTCACACTCGCGTGATGAACGATCCCCGTCCGGCTGTCCGCGCCGATAATGTGTCGCGTTCCGTCTGATTGCAAGCCTGT
>JAITLI010000016.1 GCA_031277975.1 Azoarcus sp. | reverse complement strand
GCTGGCGATGGCGCCGCTTTCTTCGGCATGGAGCGGCGGGAATGTCCCCGCGCAGGCGAGACCCAGGGCAACCATCATGGCAATCCGTTTCATGATTCGATTCCTGTAGAAGATGCGTCGTTTCCAGGCGCACGTTTTTTGAAATACCCTGACAACCGATATACGATGCCGCGCGCGTCTAGCGCGGCCGGATAAATCCCCTTGGCATGATGCCGCCCTTTGGCGGCACGATGGAGCGCCGCGCCGTGGAGCGCCGCACCGGAGCCGCACGGACGCCCACCGTATCTTCGCCTTCCTCTTCTTCTCCGACTTCCTCCTCTTCGGCTTCTTCCGGATCGGGGGTCATCGTTCCTTGCGCGCCCCGCTGGCCCACGTAGACGAAATCATCGGCTAAGCGAATGGGGACGATGGACAATTGGCTGTCGATCATGATCTTGCCGCGATAGACACCATTTTCGGTACGGAATTCGATCGACTGTTCTCCCACTGGCAATATGGCGCGGGCGATGGACAAGCGCGCCGGCAACGTGCGCCAGGCGCGCTCGTCGGCGCGCTCGCTCGTCACGGTCAACAATGTCGTGAGCACATCGGCTGCGGTACCGCTACCGCCTTTTTTCTTCGCCTGATATTGCAGCGCGGATTTGACGAGCGCGCGGATGACGGTGCGGCCAAGGATGCCCGGCAATTGGTCTTTCAACTGCCGCCGCGCCAGCGCGTCGACATTGACAAGCGTTTCCACGGGCAGGACATTGCCGCCGACATCGAGCGAAGGAGGCACGAAAACGCTATCGTCGGCGATGATGACGGGGAAGGAAAGCGGCGCCACCACCCGTTTCTTGTTTATCGGAACCGGCAAGGGAATGAGGATGGACTTCCACGCCGGCGCAAAACCGCTTTCCACGACGAAAAGTACGTCGGCTTCTCCCGGGCCGGGTTTCGCCCGCCCGGCTTTGTTGACCTTGTCCCGGATCAGTTTGCTGTCGGGCCGCAGCGCCAAAGCATTGCGATAACCGGGCGCGGCCAGCGAATTCTCGCCCCTCAGCTCGAAGAAATAGCCCGACAGATAATGCGCAAAAGCGTTCTGGTAGCCGTTTTTCAGCGCGCGTACTTCCGGGCTGTTCAATTCGTCCATCGGATAACCGCCCTCGACCAGTCCACCGATCGTGGGCGACACGTTTCGTTTCTTTTCCTCTTCCTGAATCTTGTCATACTCCTGCTCGCGGAAACTTTCGATCAACTTTTCGCGCTCGAATGTTTTTTTCATTTCGACGCGCGCATGTTCCAGATTACCGAGCATGACGTGATCGAGCATCAGTTTCGTTGACAAAAAGACTTTCTCGTAATCATGCCCATCGTAACGGCGCACGCGGTCGCTGACCAGATAAGCACCGATTTCGCCGATGACCTTCGCCGGGTTGACGCGATACTCGTCTTCCCATATCCGCACGATTTCATCGGCCTGCAACCACGCATCGCGGCTTTGTTCGTATTCGCTGTTCAGGCGCAGCAATTCGCCTTTCTCGAAGTAGTACAGGATGTCCTTGCCCGTGACGGAGTCGAGCACCGTTTTGTCCTTGCCGTCCGGATTCCTGGACGCATCCCCGGAGGAGAAACTGGAAACGTTGTTTGCTTCCAGTTGCGCCAGCGCGCCATTGACATCGCCGGAACGCACCAGCGCCACGGCGTTTTGCATCTCCTTGTTGTAACTGCGCAGGGGGCTGCCCGCGCAACCGGCCAGCAAGACCAGTGTTGCCACGGCCAGGACAGGCCACAGACGGGCGGAACCGGGCGTTGATGGAGAAGGCATGATATTTTGATTGATCGACAAGAGGCGGGGAATTATACCTTGTGAAGCGCTGCCGGCCATGCTTTGGTGCAGCGTCCGCGCGGAACGCCCTCCGGGTTCGGGCGGCGGCGATGTTAGAATCGGCCCCTTTTTTTCGCAGCCTGTGCCCCGACCCCGTGTCCTCTCCCGAAAGCAACGCGATGAACGCCGCCGAACGGCGCGCCGGCGTGAGCCTCGCGGCGATTTTCGCCCTGCGCATGCTCGGTCTTTTCCTGATCCTGCCCGTGTTCGCCGTCCATGCGCGCGAGATTCCGGGGGGCGATGACGCCACCCTCGTCGGTCTGGCGATCGGCGCTTACGGGCTGACGCAAGCGTGCCTGCAAATTGTTTTCGGCGCGGCCTCGGACCGCTATGGACGCAGGCCGGTGATTCTTTTCGGGCTGCTGCTGTTTGCAGCGGGCAGTGTCGTGGCGGCGCTCGCTGCCGATATCCATACGATCATCGCGGGGCGCGTATTACAGGGGGCGGGCGCGATTTCGGCGGCGGTGACGGCATGGGCCGCCGACCTGACCCGCGAGCAGCACCGCACCAAGGTCATGGCGATGATCGGGTCGAGCATTGGCTTGGTATTTGCGTTTTCCATGGTAGCCGCGCCGCTGCTTTACGCCGCGATCGGCATGGCGGGTATTTTCTGGCTGACCGCGTTCCTGGCTATCGGGGCGATGGCGCTGGCAATGCGAGTGGCGCCCGCGCCACAAAATCCGCCCGCGCCGCGCGGGGCGGGCGGCACGATCGGCGGCATCTTGCGGCACGGGCCGCTGATGCGGCTCAATTTTGGCGTGTTCGCGCTGCATGTGATCCAGACCATGATGTGGGTGGCAATACCAGCGGCGCTGGTCGCACGCGGCGGCCTGCCGCTTGCCGAACACTGGCAAGTCTATTTGCCCGCGGTATTGCTGTCTTTCGTGGTGATGGTTCCGGCGGTGGTCGCCGCCGAACGCGGCGGATATCTCAGACCGGTGTTCAGTGGCGCGGTGGCGCTGCTCGCGCTCGTGCAGCTCGGTTTGTATGCGTGGGCGGACAGCGCCTGGTCGACCGGATTGTGGTTGACGCTTTTTTTCATTGCGTTCAACATATTGGAGGCCATACAGCCGTCATGGATTTCGCGTATCGTCCCACCCGGGATCAAAGGGACGGCGCTCGGGGTCTACAACACGCTGCAATCCGCCGGACTGTTTCTCGGCGGTTTTGCCGGAGGCTGGCTGACGCAACATTTCGGCGGGGCGGGTATCGGCGCGTGCTGCGGGGCGCTGGCGCTCGCCTGGCTGGCGCTCGCCGCGACAATGGCGCCGCCCCCGCCGCGGATGGCACCCGCCCGTCCCTGAACCTGATATAAACAGGCACCGGACATCGGCGGAAGTCGAACTTACAGGAGATAAATGGCATGGCATCCATAAACAAGGTAATCCTCATCGGCAATCTGGGGCGTGACCCGGAAACGCGTTATATGCCCAGCGGCGACGCGATGGCGACCATCACCATTGCGACCACTGAAACATGGAAGGACAAGGCGAGCGGCGAACGGCGCGAAGCCACCGAGTGGCATCGGGTGGTGTTCTTCGGCAAATTGGCGGAAATCGTCGCGCAATATCTGAGAAAGGGCAGGCAGGTGTATATCGAAGGCAGCCTGCGCACCCGCAAGTGGCAGGACCAGAGCGGGCAGGACCGTTACACGACCGAAATTCGCGCCGATGACATGAAAATGCTCGGCAGCCGTGAAGGAGGAGGGGACGCATCGGTGCCGTATGGCGGCGGTGATGAGAATCGCCCCGCGCCCGCGCGTCAGCCGCCGCCCCCCGCCAGCGCGCCGAAAGCGCCGCAAGGGGATGCGGGCGGGTTCGGCAATTTCGACGACGATATTCCGTTCTGACCCGGGAGCGAGACGGGGCACCGTGCATTGTGTCAACAAGATGTAACAATTTT
>JAITLI010000011.1 GCA_031277975.1 Azoarcus sp. | reverse complement strand
CGCGCTGGCCGGGAGCTTCTTCTCGCGGTTGCGCGGGCTGATGCTGGCCGCGCCGCTGTCGCCGGGGCGGGGTCTGCTGATCGTGCCGTGCAACAGCATCCACGCGCTTTTCATGCGGGGCGAATTCGAGGCGGTGTTTTTGTCGAAGGATTTCCGGGTGCTCAAGATCGCCTCGCCGCTGCGTCCGTGGCGGGGCATGAGCGTGTGTCCGGGGGCGCGGGCGGTGCTGGAATGGGCGGTGGGCGAAGCGGCCAGTCTGGGGGTGCGCGAAGGGGCGCGCCTGCACTGGCGGGCGCTGGATGAGGAGGGGGTGTCATGAAACGCGAAAGCGCGCGTCCGCGCGAAGTGGACATGGAAGAATTCGTGCCCTGGGCGCCCGTGGGGTATCAGGGATCGGGCATCCGGGATCAGGAACCGGCCGGGGCTTCCCTCCCGCGGGATGGCTGGGCGATGCTGCGCGATGCCCTGGCGATCCTGCGCAATGCCCGCGCCATCCTGCGGGACGCCCGCGCCATCCTGCGCGATGCCCTGGCGATCCTGCGGACATCCCGCGCGATCCCGCGCGATGCCTGGGCGATCGCGCAAGATATCCGCGCCATCCCGCAGGATGTCCGCGCCGTCCTGCAAGAGTCCCGCGCCATCCTGTGCGATATCCGCGCCGTCCTGCGCGATTCCCGCGTCATCCTGCGGAATCCTCCGGAGCGCGCGCCGGAGTTTCTTCCGGCCTCCGGCGCGCTGTTCGAGCGGGCTTGCGAGCTTCTCGGGCAATGCTGCGAAATCCTCTGGCGATCCTGCGGAATCCTCCAGAGCGCCTGCGAGCCGTTCCCCGAGACCCATACCCCGGGAGCCGGGGCGGAGGGCAATCCGCCCGCGCCATCCCTGGAGTCCACGCCATGAAGCATAAAAGCCCGCGCGCGCAGCGCTTCGATGGCGGAAGTGCCGATCGCCCCGCCGATCTTCGCCCTTCGTCATTGCGAGGGCGCGCGCGTCCTCGCCACCACGAAAGCCGCCCGCCTCGTCATCACGCCCTCCGCCTCGTCATTGCGAGGCGCGAAGCGCCGTGGTAATCCATGCGGCGGTTCCGCTTTCCGAAGCGCCACGGCGGCCTGCGAGGCCATGTGGATTGCCACGGCGAACGTCTATTCAAGCCGTAACTCTTTGATTGATAAAGAGTATTACGTTATTCCCGCATTGGGAATGGACACAATCATGGACTTTTTCCCGTTCGCTGGCAAGCCAGACTCCTGTTCTTGTGGCTTGCCATTGTCCGCCTGAATCCATCGCCTTCCTGCGAGAGAGGCAGTGTAATCCCAAAGCGATGAACTTGTCTGACTGGGTTGCCTGGTCTCAAAATCCGCAGGTAAAAAACGGGTGTAGGCGGGTTTCCTATTGTTTGTCGTATTGAAATTCATATTCTGCTGACATGACGGCTCCTTCGGTCTCTGTACCGATTCTTTTTGGAGTCTCACCATGTCTTGCCCTGTATCTCAATCTGAACCGCAACCCGTTTCCCAGGTTGCCGGTCTGTTCGTCCCGCAGGCCCTGCTGTACGATGTTCGCCTGAAGCCCACGGAGCGTAATGCCTGGATGGTGTTCCGTTCGCTGGCGGACGGTCACGGCGTCGCCACGGTCAGCCATGAATCGTTGCGGACTGCCCTGTTGTGTTCGCCGGGTTCGCAAAAGGCCGCTCCGGCTACCGTGTCGCGCGCCGTCCTGTGTCTGCGTCTCACCGCCTGGATCGAACAGAACGGCTGCCGCCGTGATCCGCGTACCGGCTTCTCGCTGGCCGCTTCCTATACCGTGCGTAACGAGCCTTTGCCCTTCGTCGAAGCGTGTCTGGGCAGTGAGGATTACCTGCTCTTGCTCGAACGAGGGCTGGCGCACAAGCACGCGAGTGTCCGGGAATTGGCGCGGGATATTCTGGATCAGGCCATGAATCATCCCGACGAGTTGGCCCGCTTGCCATTCGCCTTGCAGGAACTGGTCAAACGGCTGCACCAGCGAGCTTATTCTTCGGGGAACGATTCTGGCGGCGGAAGTTCTCCGCCTGATGAACCCGGCCTGCACATTTCCTTCACTCCCTCTACTTTTCCGAAGGTCACGCCCAAAACGCCCGAAACAGTACGTACAGTAAGTAATAAAGTATATAAAGTACCTACGTACCGTACGCCGCCAAAAAGCAAGGAAGAGGAAAAACCCGCGTACCGAAATCCGCCAGCGGAAATGTCCGACCAGGAGGCAATGGCGCGTTTCAGGCGACTGGCTGCCGATCAACAGGATGATCTGTCGGACCGTCTGCGTGCCTTGCCTGTGGAACAACGCCGGGACGTGCTGGCGGAATGGCATGTGCGCTGCGCGGCGGGGGCGGTGCGCGATGCCGCAGCTTACCTTTTCGGATTGATCCGCAAGGCGCTTCAGGGCACATTCCGCTTGTGGGCCGCACACAAGAACACAGGGCGGGAACGGCCCGCGTCAAAAGTCCGGGAAACACCACGGGAAACACCCAAATCGATGCCATCATCCGGGACATCCGTGGCTAAACCAGCGGACAAACCTGCTTCCAGGGAAGTGGCAGCGGTCTATCTTCAACGCATGAAAGCGATGTTGCAGGGTACAGCAAATGCAGCGCATCCCATTCGCGCAACGAAACCACCCGAACACAGACCGCTCGTTCGCGCCGTGGCACAAGCCATATCCCAGGCAAGCCAGCCGCGCCCGCTGGCGGCTTTCCTGACGCCCGCCATGGAAACCGCTCGATGAAACAGAGCGCAAACAACGGGTGGAACGCTGTGGCAGCTCTCCGACGTAGCGCTGTGGCAATTCCGGCAGGCGGCATCCGTGACCGTGCCGTCACTGCCCGCCGCAGTGACGGCACGGCGAACTGCCGCAAAAATAGGGGCGGGCACTGTTTCCGATTTCGTGTTGCGCGCATGATGATGCCCATCCTATACTGAACCGGAAAGTCGCCCAGACCGATGGGCTTCGTACATCGGCACCTAGGCACGCCCCGGCTCCTTTTTCGCGTGCCGCCCTACCCACGGGTGGAGCCTTTTTCTTCCCAGGCAGGGTTCGCCCGGCCCTCCTTGCCGAGACTGCTGTCCGGCGTTCCCCGACCATGCGCCGCCCCCGGCGTTTTCTTGTCCAGAGACATCCGCTGCCAGCCATTCGCTTGGCACGGCGTCCATCCGTTTTCCATCACTTCACAAAGGAGGTTTTCATTCCAGCGCATCGCTTCGTCCTCTTGTCGTACCTCCGTCCGGCCTTCCCGCAGGAAGCAAGACGGACGCCTCATTCGAGGCACTGGCGTCCCCTGAACGCCATGCCCTTGCCCTTCGGGGATCTCACCCTGGCCCGCCTGGCGGGTTGGCAATAACACTGACCATTGGATTTTCAGGACACGCAACCGCATTGACAACCCGCTCACGGGAGACGGAAGAAACAGGAGACGAAGGAGACAAGGAAATGGATGAACTGACCCATACCCTGCGCGAGCTCTGCTTGCGCAACCGCGACGGCAGCTTTGCGACGCAGGCCGACCGGCGGCGCTCGCTCGTCCTGATGGCGCGCCAGTTGCGCGAGGCGGGCTTCCGCCGCTTGCGCGCGACTTCGCTCAAGGGCAAGCACGTCGAGGCACTGCTGCAACGCTGGAAAGCCGAGAACCTGTCGGCAGGCACGATCAAGAACCGAACGGCGCATCTGCGCTGGTGGGTCGGGAAGATTGGCAAAGGGGGCCTCCTGCCTGCGGACAACGCCAGTCTGGGTATTCCCGAACGACGCTATGTGAGCAACGAGAACAGGGCGAAGGAACTGGGCGACGGGCTGGACAGGATCACCGATGCCCACGTGCGCATGAGCTTGAGATTACAAGCCGCCTTTGGACTGCGCCGGGAAGAATCCATCAAGTTCCGGCCCAGCATTGCAGATCAAGGCGACCATATCGCCATCAAAGGCTCTTGGGCGAAAGGCGGACGGGAACGGACGATACCCATCACGACATCGGAGCAGCGCGCCGTGCTTGGCGAAGCAAAAAGGTTGGCGGGGGCGGGGTCGTTGATCCCGGCACACAAGAGCTACATCGAACAGCGGCAGGTTTATGACGGGCAATGCAAGCGGGCAGGATTAAGCAACATGCACGGGCTGCGTCATCGCTACGCGCAAATGCGCTATGAGGCGCTGACCGGATGGAAAGCCCCGGCGGCGGGCGGGCCATCTGCAAAAGCATTGACGCCTGAACAGCGTGCGCAGGACGCTTGGGCGCGGCAGACCATCAGCCGGGAGTTGGGGCACGAGAGGATCGCGGTCACAGCCGTTTATCTCGGCAGTTAATGATCCTTCGCATCTAACTCTAGAATTCTCATGGCAATCGTCATAGCTTTCGGAAGGTGTAGTTTGGTACGGATGGCGGCTTGATCCAGCGTCGGCTAGCCATTGGGCGTGACGATTTCAGCGTAATCGCAAAACCGGATATGAGCGGATCACGGTCGCCAGAATTTCACGATTGAAGCCGACGGATGAGGCGGTTGAGGTTGGCGCGGTCGAGGCCCAGTTCGCGGGCGGCGGCGGCGTGGTTGCCGGAGTGGCGTGCGAGGCTTGCGGCAATCATGCGGGATTGAAAGGCTTCGACAGCAGGACGCAGGGGACCCGGCGGGATGTCCGGCACATCGCTTGCCGGGTTGTCCGCCAGGGCGGAGCTTCCTGACACGGGCGGCGAAGCGGCGGCCGGGTCAAGACCGAGGTGTTCCACGTCCAGCGTCAGGATGCGCGGGCGCGTGGAGTGCGCTGCCAGCGCGCGCAGGCAGGCGCGGCCAACCAGATGTTCCAGTTCGCGGACATTGCCCGGCCAATCGTAGCGAAGCAGCGCCGTCTGCGCGGCGGGAGAGAGACAGAGACCGCGCAGGCCCAGGCGGGGGCGGTTCCGTTCGAGAAAATGCCCGGCCAGGAGCAGGATGTCGTTGCCGCGTTCGCGCAAGGGCGGTGCCCGGAGCGGATACGCGCCAAGACGATGGTACAGATCGGCGCGGAATCGTCCGGCACGGACTTCCGCCGCCAGATCGCGGTTGGTGGCGGCGATGAGCCGGACATCGACCCGGTGTTCGCGGTCCGAGCCAAGCCGCTGCAACTGGCCGCTTTGCAGCACGCGCAGGAGCTTGGCCTGGATGGCGAGCGGCAATTCGCCCACTTCGTCGAGAAAGAGCGTGCCGCCGTCGGCTAGTTCGAACTTGCCGCGCCGTTCCTGCACCGCGCCGGAAAAAGCGCCGCGCACATGGCCGAACAATTCGCTTTCCACCAGGGTTTCCGGGAGCGCGGCGCAGTTGAGGCTGACCATGGCCCGGTTTCGGCGCAGCGATTGCCGGTGAATGGCGTCGGCGACGAGTTCCTTGCCGACGCCGGTTTCGCCCTCCAGCAGCACGGCAAGGCCGCTGTCGGCGATGATTCGGATTTCGTCCTGCAACTGACGAAACACCGCGCTCTCGCCAATCAGTTCCCGCGTATCGAGCAAGGATGCCGCCGTATCCTCCCGCGCTGTGTCTCGCGTTTCGGCGCGCTGGCAGAGCGCCTCCCGCAATTTTTCCAGATGACGGACGTTCCTGACGAGGGCCGCAACGAAATCGGCCAGGATACGCAGCACATCCAGATCGACGGCGGAAAAGCGCCCCGCGTCCAGTGCATCGAAGGTCAACAATCCCCAAGGCATTGCTTCTTCCGGCGTTTCCAGGAAGACCGGGCAGCCCATGCAATCGTGCACTTCCAGCTTGCCCGCCTGCCCGACGATCAAACCATCATAGGGATCGGGCAGGGCGCAATCGGCCTCGAAACGGCTGGGGGCGCGCGCGTCGAGCAGGATACGAAGGCGCGGCTGTTCGTCCAGTCGGAAACGCCGCCCTAGGGTATCTGGACCCAGGCCGCCGACGACAAGCGGCGTCAATTGCGCGTCGTCGCGGCGCAGGAGCGCGCAGGCATCGCAGGGAACGAAGCGGCGCAACAGATCCGGCAGACGGCGATAGAGGCCGTTTTCCATCGGTTTGCGGGAAAGATCGTCCAGGAGCGGCACGAGCGCGGCAAGCAGCCCCTTGTCCGGTAAAGATGTCATGACGACCTCTTTCGAGTCTTTTCAACCCGGTCATTATGACCCAGTTCTGACTTCTCATGGACTGCCGAAAACGAAGTACATCAAGAACCTGCCCTTGCGGTAACGCCTGCCTACCTACAAACAATTCTTGTTTTCGTATGACGAAAGATTTATGGCATCAGTCTTGCTCATTGCTTTGCGCATGAGGAGTGACATCTGCATTTCCCCTGCGCCACAATATTTTCAAGGAGGTTGTACATGGAAGCGTATGAAAAAATGTTCTCGTCTCCAAACGCAGTTGCGTTGATGACGCGCGTTAAATTGAAATCAACCGAGATGCGCCATCATCGTGTCTTCAGTTTGCTTCACGGCATTGAAGATTTGCGTATTTTCATGTCATGGCATGTTTTTGCGGTCTGGGACTTCATGTCACTCGTCAAACGTCTTCAGGCTGAATTTACCTCGCTATCCTTGCCATGGACGCCCCCCCGCAGTGCAGAAACTGCACGTCTGATTAATGAAATCATACTGGGCGAGGAGACTGATATTGCGCCACAGAACCGGCACCTCAGCCACTATGAATTATACATCACAGCAATGGAAGAGATCGGTGCTGACACCCGACAAATAAAGACTTTCATGGATTTGATGGCAACCACTACGCCGGTAGGCGAAGCCTTGAAGATCGTCAACGCCCCATCTGCGGTCAC
Organism: Azoarcus sp.; assembly: GCA_031277975.1. Lineage (GTDB taxonomy): Bacteria > Pseudomonadota > Gammaproteobacteria > Burkholderiales > Rhodocyclaceae > WRNU01. Next base: position 18,635 of record JAITLI010000011.1, on the reverse strand, counting down.
GGACTTCGTCACAGCAACAATAAGCCTTGCTACTCAAGGTAGTGTTGAACAAGTGCTCGGCAGTTTTGTTTTTGGTCGTGAGGATGCCATCCCTGAAATGTTTCAGAGCCTTCTGCATACATGGCATATCGATGAAAAGATAGCGCCTATTTTCGTTTTTTATCTGCAACGCCACATTGAACTGGACACTAATGAACATGGCCCGGCTGCCTTGCGCATGCTTGCCGATCAGGCCAATGGTAATGTCGATAGCATTAATATGGCGCTTGAGTCTGCCATTGCTGCCATAGAGCAGCGAATCAAGCTCTGGGACGCTCTTGCAAACACTTTGGAAAAACGATCTCCCTCCATTTCTCAGCACGGCGAAATTGAGTTAATGATGCGGATTTTTCGCATCGCACTGGAAGCACAGACTGATCCTCGCGTACTTTCTGAATTGGCAATGCTGTCAACTCAACTTTCCAAGCAAGTTTCTCACAGTAACACGCAGCATAGTGTTGCAGCACAATGACAAAATCAAGTTTATTAGATTTGTTGTCATATGGGCTGCTACGTTGCTTTGTGCCTCACCGTGACGAAATAAACGGAGATTCGTTTTCTGGGTCGGGCATTTACCTCCCCATTTAACAGGAAAAATTCCATGAAATGTCCCTTGACCGGCATGCCGATCGACTCAGGCCAGGCCACGACACCTACGGCAATCCCGCCGCTCTGGCGGCTGGGATTCCGGCCTTTTTTCCTGGGCGGCGCGCTTTTTTCCCTATTGGCCGTCGGTCTGCTGGTTTTCGTGTACGTGGGCGGCGATCTGGCGTGGACGCCGCTTGGCGGCTTGCTGGGCTGGCATTGGCATGAAATGCCGTTCGGCTTTGCCCTTGCCATTGTCGCCGGATTCCTGCTCACCGCGGTGCAGAACTGGACGGGCATCCCCGGCGTTCGCGGCTGGCCGCTGGTCGCGCTCGCCGGACTGTGGGGCGCGGGGCGTCTGTGCTGGCTCGCGGATGCGCCGTGGTGGATGGCCGCCGTGCCGGAACTCCTCTGGTTGCCGCTCCTGGCCGTCTTCATCGCGCCCAGCCTCCGGCGAACGCGCCAGATGCACAATTATCCGATCCTCGTCATGCTGGCCTTGCTGACGCTTGCCGATGCCCTGGCGCTCGCCGGGCTTGCGCGGGATCGCGGAGATTGGCAGCACAACGCGGCGCTGGCCGCCATCTGGCTCATTGCCGCGCTGATGACCATGATCGGCGGTCGGGTGATTCCCTTCTTCACCCGCAACGCCCTGGACCTGCCCGGCGCTTCCCCCCATGCCGCGCCCGCCTCCCTTGCCGCGCTCCTTCCCGATCTCATGCTGATGGCGGCCACTCTCTTCGTCGCGGCGCTCGCCGCCGGAGGGCTGACGGCAACGCCCACCCTGCCGCTGACCGTCCTGTTCGGCCTTCTGGCGCTCGGCCATACCCTGCGCCTATTGCGCTGGCACGACCACGGCATCTGGCGGATCGCATTACTGTGGCCGCTGCATGTCTCCTACGGCTGGATGATGCTTGCCTGCGCGGGGCTGGCGCTGTTTCACGCCGGATTGCCGATTCCTTTCAACCAGGCGCTGCACGCGCTGACCGTGGGCGCGATGGGCGGCCTTGTCCTGGCGATGATCGCCCGCGTCAGCCTCGCCCACACCGGGCGGCCACTGGAAGCGCCCCGCCTGATGGGGCATGCCTTTCTTCTCTTCCACCTGGGCGCGGCGGCACGGATTTTCCTCACCCCCTGGCTGCCGCGCGCGGGTCTCATGGTTGCCGCGTCGTGCTGGATTGCGGCCTTCGGCCTTTTCCTCCTGTGCTGCGGCCCCATGCTCTGCCGACCCCGCGTAGACGGGCAGCCGGGATGAGACCTTCCCTGTTTTTCAACCCCATAGAGGATTTCCCATGCAAGCCTTCATGTTCAAGCGATGTATCCGCCGCCTCGCCGTCTTTTTGCCCGCCATGCCCCTGCTGTGTTCTTTGCCCTTGTGGGCGCAGGATGCCGTCCTGCCCACGATCGAGGTGAAAGGCAGCGTACCGGCGGCACTCGTGCCGGAAGCGGAGGTGGAAAGAGCCACCCTGGAATCCACGCCGGGCGGCGTGAACTGGATCGAACCGCAAAAGACCATCGGCAGCCGCTATACCTTGCGCGACATCCTGGATCACCAGCCGGGCATCGTCCTCCTGGATTTCTTTGGCGGCGCCGATCATCCGATTCTTTCGGTGCGCGGTTCCGGCATCCAGAGCCATCCGCAGACACGCGGCATCATGCTGCTGGAAAACGGTCTGCCGATGAACGACGCCGATGGCGCATTTCACATCGGCATGGTCGAGGCGCGGGACGCGCGGGCAATCCTCGCCCGGCGGGGGACGAACGCCCTTCACCCGGCAGCCGACGCCCTGGGCGGGGAACTCGAATTCAGGAGCCTGACCGGCCTGGATGAAACCGGCGGCATCGACCTGCAATACGGAAGTTTCAATACCTTGCTCACCCGCGCGGCCATCGGTGGTCGATTCGGAACTTCCGACTATCACCTGAGTGTCTCCGGCTCCCGCTCCGACGGCTACCGGGATCATGCCGACCAGCAACGCACGGCGCTGCGGGCGAATTTCGGCACCATCATCGGCAATTTCGAGAACCGCACCTGGATTTCTCACACCGACCAGGAATTCGACATTCCCGGCCCGCTGACGCGCGCCTTGGCGCTGCATGATCCGACCACGAACATCAACGCGACCCTGCCGATGGTGCGCACCACCGATCCGCACCGGGAAACCCGGCAATGGCGTCTCGCCAACCGCAGCGCGTTCAGGACGGGGGAGATCGGTCACGACATCGGTTTCTACTATCAGGACACCGACGACACCTTCACCAGCCCGACCACGGTGAAGGCAAGCGATGCGCGTACCTTCGGACTGCAATACGCCCTGAATGGGAAAACCGGCGCGCTGGCGCATGAATTCAGCATTTTCTGGGCGCGCACTTCGGCGGACATCCGCTACCGTTTCAATCCCAAGAATCCGGCCGCGCCCATCCGCACCCTGCGGCCCAGCCAGTACGACGCCGGGGCGAAAACCCTGAACCTCCAGTGGAACGGCGATCTGGCGCTTTCCGGGACCTTCCACCTTACCGGGCAACTGCGTTGGGTCGAGAGCCAGCGCGATCTGCGCCAAAAAACGGACGCCAGCACGCAGGATGAGCGCTGGCGCTGGCTTGCGCCCAGGATCGGCATCCGTTGGACGCCTGTCGAAGAGGCCACGTTCTTTGTCAATTTCAGCGCCGCGCGCGAAGCGCCGACCTTCGATCAACTGGTACGCTTCCAATCCCCGCCGCCGCCGCCCGCCAGCATGCGGCTGGTGCCGCTCGTGCCGCAACGGGTACGCACATTCGAGATCGGCGGACGCGGCAGGCTCTCGGAGGCGCTGGAATGGGATCTCGCGCTCTATCGCGCCCGGATCGAAAAGGAACTGGTCGAATACAGCCCGGATGGCATCACTACCTACACCTTCAATTACCACGGCACGACTCGTCATCAGGGTATCGAACTGGGCTTGCGCCATGTCTGGGCGATGGAAGGCGGAACGAGGCTGGCCAGTCGGGTGAGCTATACCCATAATGACTTTACCTTCCGGGATGGCGTCTATCGGGGGAATCGCCTCGCGGGCATTCCCCGAAACCTGTTGCAGGTGGAAAGCCTCTACGCGCGTGGCGCGCTCGAATTCGGCCCCAATGTGCGCTGGGTGATCGGCAAGACGCCCACCGACTACAGCAACCTTGCGCAGTACGACGGCTATGCGGTGTGGGGGCTGAAACTCCGTTACGCGCCCATGAAAGACCTGTCGTTCTTCCTCCAGGCGGACAATCTCACGGACAAGCGCTACATCGCCTCGGTCTCGACGCCTGCCGCCGCCGACGCAAATGGCACCCATTACTTCCCCGGCAACGGACGCGCCTTTTCCGCCGGGCTGCGTTACCAGTTCTGAAAAGGGCCGGACATGCGAGAACCAAACTTCATCCGCGCGCTTCGCGGTATGCTCGGCGCGTTGCTCTTCCTCTGCCTGCTACCGAATATGGGGTCACCCCGCGCGCTTGCCGGGGAAATCATCGACATGGCGGGGCGCAAGGTGCTCATTCCCGATTATCCCGACAGGGTATTCGGCGCCGCGCCACCGGTCAATGTGCTGCTTTCCGTCGTTGCGCCCGAGGTCATGTTGGGACTCAATTTTCCGATTCCCGCGGAAGCCGCTGATTTCTTTCCTCTTGCCATGCGCGAATTGCCGATCGTCAGCGTCTTTGGACTTTCGCCACAAATCAACGCCGAAGCGGTGTTGACCCTGAAGCCGGATTTCGCGTTGGGCTGGCAAAGCGCCCTGCTGAATGCCGACAGGATGGAATCCACTTTCCGGCGCATGGGGTTGCCACTGGTGCTCGTCAAGATGGAGCGGCTGGAGGATTGGCCCACCGCGCTGCGCTTCACTGGCGGCTTGCTGGGACGCGCGGAACGTGCCGAAATGTTGGCGCAAGACGTGGAGACGACGTTGGCGCGATTGCAAACCCTGCGTGTAAACCTTGATGCCGCGCCAAAACGGCGGTTGCGCGTTTATTACGCCGAGGGGCCGGACGGGCTGTCTACCGCCTGCCATGCTTCCCTGCGTGCTTCGGCCATTGAGCTTGCCGGGGGATACAACGTCCGCCGTTGCTCGCCTGGAACGCGCTCGCATGGCACGGAAAGGATCGGCTTGGAAGAGGTGCTGCTTCTGGCGCCGGACATCATCATCGCGCACGACCCAGCTTTCCCGGCGCTGGCACGCGCGGATTCCCGCTGGCAGCATCTTGCGGCCGTGCGCGAAAACCGCATCTGTCTTGCCCCGCGCTGGCCGCACAACTGGATCGACCGACCGCCTTCGGTCATGCAGGCACTGGGCGCGCAATGGCTTGCCAATCTTCTATATCCACAAGATTTTCCGCTCGACCTGAAGGCGGAAACCCGGCGTTTCTACCAGCTTTTCCTGGGGGTGCCCATCAATGACGCACAACTAGAGTCCCTACTCCTTGCCTCTTGCGTATGATTTTTTGTTTGATCCTTGCGAACGGCAAGTTTCGTGCAATGAAAACCGGAGATTATTCAGATGAAATGGAAGGAAAGTTATGTCCTGGGGATTGCTCCAATGGACGCCACGCATCAGGAATTCGTCGACCAGGTCACGGCGCTTGCCGCGGTTGCGGATGAAGCGGCGATCCTGCTCATGGAAAGATTCATCGCGCACACTGAGGCGCATTTTGCGCAGGAAAACCAGTGGATGAAGGCCAGCGGCTTTCCGCCCATCCATTGTCACGTGGGCGAGCATCAGCGGGTCATCGCCTCCCTGAAAAGCGTGCTTTCCATGGCAAGGCGCGGAAAACCCGGCCTGACAAGAGAGATGGCGCGGGACATGGAAAGCTGGTTCGAGAATCACGCCGCCACCATGGATGCCGCCCTGGCTGCGCACTTGCGGCATGTCCAGCAAATCCCCGGAATATGCTGAAAGATTTTCACCCTGAAAAATGCGGCAGTCGCTCCGGTACACTGGGCGCGTTGGCCCTCATCCTTTGCGCGCTCATCTTTCATGCCCTCTCGACCGGGCGTTATCCGCTGGCGTTGGGTGACATCCTCCACTTCCTCGCGGCAAGCTGCGGCTGGGCGGACATGCCGGGCGAGCGTTACGCGCTCCTCTACAACATCCTCGTGGAAATCCGCCTGCCGCGTGTCCTAGCGGCCATCCTCATCGGCGCCTCACTCTCCATTTCCGGCGCGGCCTTCCAGGGCGTCTTTCAGAATCCGCTGGTCTCCCCCAACCTTTTGGGAGTGCTCTCCGGCGCGGCGTTCGGCGCGGCGCTAGGGCTGCTCCTGAACGGTTCCTGGTTCTTCGTGCAGGCGAGCGCCTTTTCCTGCGGCATCGCCGGAGTCTTCCTCGCCCTCCTGGTCGCGCGCGCCTTCGGGCAGGATTCCCTCCTGATGCTGATCCTGGGCGGCATCATTTCTGGCGCCTTCTTCTCCGCTCTGCTCTCCATCGTGAAATACGCGGCAGACCCGGAAAACACGCTGCCGGGCATCGTCATCTGGCTCATGGGCAGCCTCTCGGCAACAACGCTCGAAGACACGCTCTGGCTTCTTGCTCCGGTCATGGCGCTCATCCTCGCGCTCTCCTTGCTGGGGCGCTGGCTGGACGCGACGGCGATGGGCGACGACGAGGCGCGCGCCCTGGGCGTGCCCGTCGGTTTCGCGCGCTACGCCGTGATCTGCTGCGCCACGCTCCTGAGCAGCGTCACCGTCTCGCTCGCCGGCATGATCGGCTGGGTGGGCCTCGTGATTCCCCATATCGCCCGGCTGATTACCGGCCCTGGGCATCGTCTCCTGCTTCCCGCCTCGGCGCTTCTGGGCGCAAGCTTCCTCCTTTTCTCCGATCTCGTCGCAAGAAACGCCAGCAGCCAGGAAATTCCCATCGGCATCATCACCGAACTCTTCGGCATCCCGGTGTTCCTCATCGTGCTGCGCCGCGCCCGCCGGGGATGGAATGCCTGAATCCGCCCCGAACACGCTTTGCGCGGAACGGCTCACCTTCCGCCGCGGTCGCCGCCTAGTGCTCGATCAGGTCGACCTGACGTTTGGCCAAGGGGAAATCCTCGCGCTCCTGGGCGCGAACGGTTCCGGGAAGACCACGCTCCTGCGCTGTCTCCTGGGTCTCCTGCGGCCGGACGGCGGGATGGTTCGCCTGAACGGGGAGCCGCTCCCGCGCCTGGGACGGGGACGGCTCGCCACGATGCTGGCCTATGTGCCGCAGGCGCATGTGGCGCCCTTTCCCTATACGGTTCATGAGATCGTCCTGCTCGGAAGGCTGCCGCGCCACGGCCTGTGGCGCAGCGTCAGCGCCGAGGACCGCCGCGCCGTGGAAGAGGCTCTGGCGCGCATGGAGATCACGGCGCTCAGGGCGCGTCCCTATACCGAGCTTTCCGGAGGAGAACGCCAACTGGCGCTCATCGCCCGCGCCCTGGCGCAAGGCGCGCGTCTCATCATCCTGGACGAACCCGTCGCCGGTCTTGATTTCGGCCACCAGATGCGCCTCCTCGCCTGTCTCCGGGAACTCGCGGCCAGCGGCTTCGGCATCCTGAAGACAACCCACCATCCCGACCAGGCGCTCGCCGTCGCCACCCGCGTCGCGCTTCTGGCCGACGCCCGCGTCCAGGCGGACGGCCCGCCCGCCGAAATCCTTTCCCCCGAAACCATCGAACGGCTCTACGGCGTCAAGGTGGAACGCCTCTCCTCCGCTTCGGGACAACAAACCTTCGTACCCCGCGCTCTTTCAATGACCACCAAGCACGGCGCGATGGAATACCAGCCATGAAAGACGGCGGGATTGCACGCCGTTCGCTTACCAACAACCCGCGCCTAACCTTGGCACACAAACAAAAAGCATTCAAAAGGAAAAGGTCAAGGTAAAAGAATCCAAGGGAAGGGAGCCTACCTGCAAAAGGCTTTTAGCACCCCCTCTGAAAAGGCTAAAGTACCGCTGCTGACCGGGGCCACTGCCTTGCTCCTGTGGCTCCATCGCAGGAAGCAGCAGACCCTCACATGGAATGCCACGCGGACTGGCATAGCCATTCGCTGTCCTGCATGAAACGACAATCGACGCGATTCGCGCCGTTGTCGTTTCGCGGATTGCTCCATCAAGCCGCGTGGGTAAGTGGTTGCCGCACATCTTCCGGCATCGAGACGCTTTCCAGATGAACAATCAGATGCCGGCTTGCCTCTTCAATTCGCCCCTGTTCCAGTAAATCGAGCCGATCTGCCCAGTCCTGCATCATGCGCCGACGCTGTTCCACGTATTCAGCATGATTGTAGGCCGCGCGAATTGCATTCGGATCGCTGTGGGACAACTGCGCCTCGATCCATGCCGCCGGATAGCCGATTTCATTGAACGCTGTCGAGAAGGTCGCCCGCAGACCGTGCACGGTCAGCCGGTTGCGGTAACCAATGCGCTTCAAGGCCGCGTTCAGGGTGCTTTCGCTGACGCACCGCTCCGGATCCTCCCGGTTCCGCAGCAGATAACGCTGGGACGGACTGCGCACCCGGAACAGGTTGCAGACGACATCCACGGCCTGGGTGGAAAGCGGCACAATATAGGGCGGGATGTCTTCCCCCTTGCGCGTCTTGCGCAGCTTGCGCTGCAACTGCTTCACGTTGTTGGGCGGAATGACCCACAGACCGCGTTCCAAATCGAACTGATCCGGCGTTGCCAGCCGTAGCTCGCAGGTGCGCACACCGGTAAGCAGTATGAGGCGCAATCCCATTCGAGTTTGGTACGCGCCCTCATATCCCTCAACGGCTCGCAGCAGTCCCGGCAATTCATCCATGCGCAGGAAGGGATGATGACGCGCGGGCGGACGAGGGATCGTCACCACATCGAGATCGGAAGCGTAGTTGATTTCGAGTCCCGGCACCTTCACCAGCGCGTAGCGGTAAATCTGCTTGAGGTGGCCGCGCACGCTCTCGGAAACCGAGAGCGCACCCCTTTTCTCGATCCGCTCGATCACTTCCAGAAGATCGGGACGCCGGAGGTCGAGAATCGAGCGTTTACCCAGAACGGGCAGGACATCGTAGGCAAACATGCGGAGTATGTTCGTATGCGTGCTCCGCTTGCCGGTCTTGATTTCCCGCTTGTGGTGTTCGATCCACTGATGGAACACCGCCTCGAAGGTATATTCGATGGACAGGCGAACCGTCAGCCGTTTCTGCTTGCGGTGCGTATGCGGATTGGTGTCCTTGGCAAGCAGGGCGCGGGCTTCGTCGCGCGCCTGCCGCGCCTCCCGCAAGGAAACCTCCGGGTAGGTGCCCAAGGACATGCGTTTCTGCGCGCCGCCCCAGTAATAACGAAAATGCCACGATTTGCCGCCCTGCGGGGAAACCGCGAGGGACAGCCCATCCATGTCGCCAAGGGTATAGGCTTTGCCGGTCGCCTTCGCCTGCCGGACTGCCGTGTCGGTCAGTGCCATGATGCTGAACTCCTTCAGGTTGTCGAGTCATGGCCTGAATTGTTCCGCCGCTCCTCCCGTTGTACCAGCAACAAACCGGAATCCGCGCCACCCCTAAAGATGGACTGAAAAATGGACTTGAAAGTCCCGGCTGCAAGTGGATTCCAGCCACTTTTGGCAGACAACGAAAAGAAGAAAACCAAACGTTTTCAACGACTTACATGCATCCATGGAAGACGCTGGAACAGAGTTTGGGTTTCCACGTCGCTTCGCTCCTCGCAATGACGGCCCCCTTCGTCATTGCGAGGGCCGCAGGCCCGCGGCAATCCACATGGTCCCGCAGGCCGCCCCGGCACTTCGGAAAGTGGAACTGCCGCATGGATTGCCACGGCGCTGCGCGCCTCGCAATGCCGAGGGGGGTGGCTTTCGTAATGACGAGGGGCATAGGTATCTACATGGATGGGCGTTCCATTCTTGCTTCCCCTTTTTTATCCAGCGCGGGAACGAAGGGCGCGGCTTCGCTGGCATGGGCCGTGAGGGCGAAGAACATCAGCGTGCCCAGCATCAGGATAGAGATTGCCAGCGGTTTCATGTTTGTCTCCCAGTCAACGAAGCCGTCCCCGCCAAGGATCGCTCCGGCGCGTGAAATTCATCTTCATGTACGGAAAAATTGCCGGAAAGAAGATGCCGGGCAATGCGGTCAAGATAAATTGAGCCTTTGCGCCCGTCGGAAATAAACAATAACTGTTATCAGTTTAACCGCAAAATCCGCGCTGTCAAATTCCGTCGTGGTCTCGTTTGGCTTGCTGGAGAGTCGCGGGCAACGACCGGCCGCTCAGCTCTTGCGGGCGATGGCGCGATTGCCGATGTCGCGGCGGTATTGCATGCCGGGGAAGGAGATCGTTCCCGTGAGTTCGTAGGCCCGTTTCTGCGCGGCGCGCACGTTGTCGCCCAGGACGGTGACGCAGAGCACGCGGCCTCCGGCGGTGACGATCTGGCCGTTTTTTTCCGCCGTGCCCGCGTGGAAAACGTGCGCGTCATCGTCGCCGAAGGAATTGCCCGCAGGCAGTCCCTGGATGGCGTCGCCCTTGCGCGGCTCGCCGGGGTAGTTGGCGGCGGCCAGCACCACGCCGAGCGCCACGCGGCGGTCCCATTCGGCTTCGGCCATGCCGAGGCTGCCGTCTACGCCGTGTTCCAGCAGTTTCAGGAAGTCGGTCTTGAGTCGCATCAGGATCGGCTGGGTTTCGGGGTCGCCCATGCGGCAGTTGAATTCCAGCGTCTTGATGCCGCCCTCCTTGCCGATCATCAGTCCGGCGTAGAGGAAGCCGGTGAAGGGGGCGCCTTCGGCGGCCATGCCCTTGATCGTGGGGTGGATGACTTCGCGCATGATCCTGGCGTGGATGTCGGGCGTGACGATCGGGGCGGGGGAATACGCGCCCATGCCGCCGGTGTTGGGGCCGGTGTCGCCGTCGCCGATGCGTTTGTGATCCTGGCTGGAGGCGAGCGGCAGGACGTCCTTGCCGTCGGCCATGACGATAAAACTGACTTCTTCGCCTTCGAGGAATTCTTCGATCACGATCCGCGCGCGCGCGCGCCTCACCTTGCCGCCGGGGAGCATGCCGTCGATGGCGGCGTGCGCTTCTTCCAGGGTGGCGGCGACGACCACGCCCTTGCCCGCGGCGAGGCCGTCGGCCTTGATGACGATGGGGGCGCCCTGCTTTTCCACGTGGGCGTGCGCGGCGGCGGCGTCCATGAAGGTCTCGAACGCGGCGGTCGGAATGCCGTGCCGCGTCATGAATTGCTTGGCGAAGTCCTTGGAGGATTCGAGTTGCGCCGCGGTTTTCGTTGGCCCGAAAATTTTCAGGTCGCGGGCGCGGAAAATGTCGACGATGCCCGCGGCCAAGGGGGCCTCCGGCCCGACGACGGTGAGATGGATTTTGTTTTCGCTGGCGAAGGCGGCGAGTTCTTCCGGGTCGGTGAGCGGCAGGTTTTCCAGTTCATGTTCGCGGGAGACGCCCGCGTTGCCCGGTGCGACATAGATTTTCTGTAGACCGGGACTCCGCGCCAGCCGCCATGCCAATGCGTGTTCACGTCCGCCGGAGCCGATAATGAGGAGCTTCATCTGGTCATATCCTTTATTTATTGTTGGAAGCCGGCGGCGAGGCCGGAAGGGGGCTTTTCCGAAAATTTCCGGGTTTTCGGTTCAGTGGCGGAAATGGCGCGCGCCGGTAAAGGCCATCACCAGTCCGTGTTCGTCGGCGGCGGCGATGACTTCTTCGTCGCGCACCGAGCCACCGGGCTGGATGACGGCGTCCGCGCCGCTTGCGGCGAGGACGTCGACGCCGTCGCGGAAGGGGAAGAAGGCGTCCGAGGCGACCACGGAACCTTGCAGCGAAAGCCCGGCATTGCGCGCCTTGGCGCTGGCGATGCGGGTGGAATCGACGCGGCTCATCTGGCCCGCGCCCACGCCCAAGGTCATGCCGCCGCCGCAGAAGACGATGGCGTTGGATTTCACGAACCGGGCGACGCGCTCGGCGAAAAGAAGGTCTTCGATCTGTTCCGGGGTCGGCGCTTTCTTTGTCACTATTTCCAGATCTTGCGGCCCGAGGCTGAAATCGTCCGGCGTCTGCGCGAGCAGGCCGCCGCCGACGCGCTTGAGTTCCAGCGCGTGACGGGCGCGCGCGCCGCGGGCGGCGAAGGACGTTTCCAGTACGCGCAGGTTTTGTTTCGCGGACAGCAGCGCCCTGGCGGCATCGGTGAAGGCCGGAGCGATCAGCACTTCGACGAAATGCTTGTGCGCGTTCATCGCTTCCACCACGGCGGCATCCACTTCGCCATTGAAGGCGATGATGCCGCCAAAGGCGGAGGTGGCGTCGGTCTTGAACGCTTTTTCGTAGGCTTCCTCCAGCCCGGCGGCGATGGCGACGCCGCAGGGGTTGGCGTGCTTGACGATGACGCAGGCGGGCGCGGCGAAGGTCTTGACGCATTCCCAGGCCGCGTCGGAATCGGCGATGTTGTTGTAGGAGAGTTCCTTGCCCTGCGATTGGCGGCAGGCGGCGATGCTGTCCGGCGGCGCGTCCGGCTCGCGGTAGAAGGCGGCCTGCTGGTGCGGGTTTTCGCCGTAGCGCAGGGTCTGGGCGCGGTCAAGGGCGAGATGCAGGCGCGCGGGGAAGGGCGCCGGAGCGGGGGCGGGGTTTTCCGGCGCGGCTTCCACGCCTTCGGGTTCGGCGGTGAGCCAGTTGGCGATCATGCCGTCGTAGCGGGCGGTGTGGGTGAAGGCTTTCCTGGCGAGCGCGAAGCGGGTGGAGAGTGCCAGCGCGCCGCCGTTCGCCTTCAGTTCGGCCAGCACGTCATCGTAGTCCGTCGGGTCGGTGACGATCGCCGCGTCCGTGTAGTTCTTGGCGGCGGAGCGCACCATCGCCGGGCCGCCAATGTCGATGTTCTCGATGGCCTCGGCCAGCGTCACGCCGGACCGAGCGACGGTCTCCTTGAAGGGATAGAGGTTGACGCAAACGAGGTCGATCGTCGCAATGCCGTGCGCTCGCAGGGTTTCCAGATGCGCGGGCAGGTCGCGGCGGGCGAGGATGCCGCCATGCACTTTCGGATGCAGGGTCTTGACGCGGCCATCGAGCATTTCGGGAAAGCCGGTGTAGTCGGCAATCTCGGTGACGGCCAGTCCCGCGTCCTTCAGGAGCCGGGCGGTGCCGCCGGTGGAGAGCAGCCTGACGCCAAGGGCGGCGAGACCCTGGGCGAAGGCAAGGACGCCTTCCTTGTCGGAGACGGAGATGAGGGCTTGGGCGATTTTCATCTGGTGGTGCTGGAAGCGCAAAAAAGCAGAAGGGGAAAAACGAAGAAAGACAGCGGGAAAGCGCCGCGCCTTACAGCAAGCTGTTGTCGATGAGCTTGCGGCGCAGGGTGTTGCGGTTGATGCCGAGCAGTTCGGCGGCGGCGCTCTGGTTGCCGTGGGTACGGTCGAGCACGTACTGGAGCATCGGTTTTTCGACGCTCTTGATGACCATTTCGTAGACCGCCATGGGTTTCTCGCCGTCGAGATCGTGGAAATATTGCTCCAGCGTGCGCAGTACGGCATCGGCGATTCCATTGTGGTGAGCGTTCATGCCGCCAGCTCCCGTGATGCCGGGGTTTCGTCCGCCGCGCTGCGGTAATGAAGCCGCTCGTCCGCTTCGGCCAGGCGGTCGAAGAACCCCTCGACCGCCGCGCGCTGGGCGGCGGGGTCGGTGATCTGATTCATCGTGCGCCGGAAAGCCGCCGATCCGGCAAGTCCCTTGGTGTACCAGCCGATGTGCTTGCGCGCGACCATGACTCCGGTCTCGATGCCGTAGAAGGCATGGAGATCGTCGAGATGCGCGCGGCAGACGCGGCGGATTTCGCTCACGCGCGGCGCGGGCAACAGCGCGCCAGTGGCGAGGAAATGTTCGATTTCGCGGAAAATCCACGGACGTCCCTGCGCGGCGCGGCCAATCATCAGCCCGTCCGCGCCACTGCGTTCGAGGACGAAGCGGGCTTTTTCGGGCGAGTCGATGTCGCCATTGGCGATGACCGGAATGCCGGCGCGCGCCTTGACCTCGGCAATGGTGTCGTATTCGGCCTCGCCCGTGTATTGGTCGGCGCGGGTGCGGCCATGGATGGCGAGCGCGCGAATGCCGCAATCCTCGGCAATGCGGGCGATGGCCGCCGCGTTTTTGTGGGCGCGATCCCAGCCCGTGCGGATTTTGAGCGTCACCGCCGTCTCCGGCACGGCGCGCACCACGGCGGCGAGGATGCGGGCGACGAGCGCCTCGTCCCGCATCAGCGCCGAACCGGCCATGACATTGCAGACTTTTTTTGCCGGACAACCCATGTTGATATCGATGATCCGCGCGCCGCGTTCGGCGTTGTAGCGCGCCGCCCCGGCCAGCATGGCGGGATCGGCGCCGGCGATCTGCACCGAGACCGGCCCCGGCTCGCCCGCGTGGTCGGCACGCCGCCGCGTCTTGGCGCTGCCATAGAGCAATGAATTGGATGTCACCATCTCGGAGACCGCCATTCCCGCCCCCATCCGCCTGCACAACTGGCGGAAGGGACGATCCGTCACCCCGGCCATGGGAGCGACGAAAAGATTGTTGCGCAAGGTAAAACCGGCGAACTGCATTGACGAAAGCACCGCGAAAGAGACGTATCTTACCTCAAGCGCCATCCCGCCCGGCGGCTATCAGCGCTTCGATTTCGCCGATCTCGCGCGGCGCGCCGCCGGTGAGGCATTCGCAGCCGCTAGCCGTGACCAAGGCATTGTCCTCGATGCGGACGCCGATATTCCAGAAGGCTTCCGGCACGTCATCCGCGGGACGGATGTAACAACCCGGCTCGATGGTGAGCGTCATGCCCGGCACGAACGGACGCCATTTGCCGCCGATCTTGTACGCGCCGGCATCGTGCACATCCAGCCCGAGCCAGTGGCCGGTGCGGTGCATATAGAAGCGGCGATAGGCGCCGGTTTCGATCAGGTCTTCCGCCGCGCCCGCGAGCAAACCCAGATCGACAAAACCCCGCGTGAGCACGGCGGTGGCCGCTTCGTGCGGCGCGTTCCAGTCGTTGCCGGGGCGCACCGCCGCATGCGCGGCGCGGTTGGCGGCGAGCACGAGCTGATAGAGATCGCGCTGCGGGCCGCTGAAGCGGCCATTGACCGGGAAGGTACGGGTAATATCCGAAGCATAGCCATCGAGTTCGCAGCCCGCGTCGATCAGCAACAATTCACCGTCGGCCATGCGACGGTCGTTGTCGACATAATGCAGCACGCAAGCATTGGGGCCGCTGGCGACGATCGAAGGGTAAGCGGGGAACTGGCTGCCCGCGGCGCGGAAAACGCGCAGCAGTTCGGCCTCGATCTCGTACTCGAAACGCCCGGCGCGCGCGGCGCGCATCGCCTGGCAATGGGCGGCGGCGGAAATTTCCCCGGCGCGGCGCATGAGCGCTATTTCGGCGGCGTCCTTGACGAGGCGCATTTCGTCGAGCACGGCGGAAATCTCATGCACGGTGCACGGCGCCTGCGTCCCGGCGCGGACATTGGCACGCGCGCGCTCCAGCGCGGCTAGGACGCGCCGATCCCATTCCGGATGCGCAGCGAGTCCCGTCCATAACGCGGGCTGGTCGGCGAGCAATTCGGGAAGCCTGCGCTCAAGCTCGTCGACCGGCCATGCCGCGTCGAAACCGAAACGCGCGGCGGCGGCCTCGGGGCCATGGCGGTAGCCTGTCCAGATCTCCTGCTCCTTGTCCCTGGCGCGGCAAAACAGGAATTGCCGCGGCCTGTCTCCCGCCACCAGCACAAGGACGGCCTCCGGCTCGCGGAAACCGCTGAGATAAAGAAACTGGCTGTCGGGACGATACGGATAATTCGTACCGCGATTGCGTTCGCGCTCCGGCGCGGTGGGCACGACCGCCACGCCGCCGCCCTGCGCCAGCATGTGCGCCAGCAGGCGCTCACGGCGGGCGCGGAAAGGAAAATCCGGGGCCGGAGCCGCGGGTGGGAAATGGGTCATGGGCGGCTCTGCCAGAGTTTGATGAGATCGTCGCGCGCCCCGGCAATATCGTCGATCGGGACGCCGATGACCGGGCCGGAAAGCGTATACCCCTCGCAATTGCCGCGCAGGCGCACCGCGCCGCCGGCCGCGACCAGAGTGACGGCACCCTCGCCCTGTTGTAGATGATGCTGGCGATCGGCCTCGTCGACCATGACGCTGCCGTTGGTCAGATTGAGCGTGGCGCCGAGCGTGATGTCCTTGAGCGTGCCGCCGGATTTCAATTGCCCTTCCACTTGGCAGGGCACCAGGCGATATTCATTGACCAACGCCAGCGCGTGGCGGCGCAGATGGCGGCGCAGTTCCCCGCCCGCGGGCTTCCTGGCGGCGGCTTGGCGCGCCAGGCGGTCGAGTTCCTCGTCGGTCAGGTGCGGCGCGGCGGCGATCAGATCCGCGCGCGCGATGACCGGCATGGAAAGATTGGCGGCATCAAAATGGAAATGATGACCGACGAGGCGGGCATTCGCCTTGGCGAGCTGGTTTCCCGTGATCTTGGGCATTCCCTGGAGCACGAGCGGGCCGAGAATTTCGCTGAATCTGTGGCACAGGGCGGCATGATCGCCCTCCAGCAGCGTCTCGGGCGCGGCGATCTCGAATTCAAAAGCGACATGCAATCGCAGGTTGGCCTTGGGCATGGCGCGGCTCCCGGTAACAGCCCGATGGATACCGCCGGGCGAGAAATGAACAAAAAGGGCGGCGGCGATTCAACGCACGAGCTGGACCAACTCACCGGCTCCGTAGCGGGCGGCCATCCTGTCGAGCGCGATGGCCCTGATACGGGAGGCATGCCCGGCGCTGCCGAAAGCCTCGAAGCGGGACACACAGACCGCTTTGGCGGCCTCGCGCGCGGGCTTGTTGAATTCGCGCGGATCGAACTTCGACGGATTCTCCGCCAGGAACTTGCGCACCGCCCCGGTCATGGCGAGGCGGATGTCGGTGTCGATATTGATCTTGCGCACGCCATGGCGGATCGCGGTCTGGATTTCCTCGACCGGCACGCCGTAAGTCTCTTTCATATCGCCGCCGTACTGGCGGATGACCGCCAGAAGCTCCTGCGGCACCGAACTGGAGCCATGCATCACCAGATGCGTATTGGGCAAGCGCGCGTGGATGGCCTTGACGCGCTCGATGGCGAGAATATCGCCCGTGGGCTTGCGCGTGAACTTGTAGGCGCCGTGGCTGGTGCCGATGGCGATGGCGAGCGCGTCGCAATCGGTCTGGCGCACGAAATCGGCGGCCTGGTCCGGATCGGTGAGCAGCATCGAACGGTCGAGCCTGCCCTCCGCGCCGATACCGTCCTCCTCGCCCGCCTGCCCGGTTTCGAGCGAACCGAGGCAGCCGAGCTCAGCCTCCACCGTCACGCCGATGGCGTGGGAAAACTTCACCACCTCGCGGCTCACGGCGACATTGTATTCATAGGAAGAAGGCGTCTTGCCGTCCTCCAGCAGCGAACCGTCCATCATCACGCTGGAAAAACCGGAACGGATCGCGCCCATGCACACCGCCGGACTCTGGCCGTGATCCTGGTGCATGACCACCGGAATGTGGGGATAAGCCTCCACCGCCGCGTCGATGAGATGGCGCAGGAACGCCTCCCCGGCATACTTGCGGGCGCCGGCCGAAGCCTGCATGATGACCGGGCTGTCGGTCCGCGCCGCGGCTTCCATGATGGCCTGCACCTGTTCCAGATTATTGACATTGAAAGCGGGCAGGCCATAACCATTTTCGGCGGCGTGATCGAGCAATTGCCGCATGGATACGAGGGGCATCGAGGGTCTCCATGACCCGGCGCGGACTGGCCGGGATTGTGCGTTGGGAAAATCCGGACGGGCAAGATTCTATCCCTTGCGCCCGGCGCGTGCGACACAAGTCTTTCCTGTCCGCACGAGATGATATATGATCCTCCAGTTCGTTTATGACGGACGGAATATGATGGCGAGCCTGACAACGAGTGAAACATGAAAATTCTGGCGTGGATACTTCTGATATTGCTGATCGCGGGGCTGGTCGTGGGCGGATTCCTCTATATCCGCGCCCAGATGCGGGAAGAGAAAAAGCAAGGCGGGAGCGGCACGCTCTTTTCCAGGAACAAAGGGGAGCCGGTGCGCCTGTTCGCATACCGGGCCGTGGAATTGCAGCTTTGCGTCGATCCCTGTGAAGTCGGAATTTCCATCGCCGGCAAACGTCTCCTGCGGGAAAACACGCCCGCCCTGCCCCTGCCGGGCTGCAAGCGCAAGGAATGCGAATGCAGCTACGTCCAGCACGACGACCGCCGCTCCTCGCAACCCCGCCGCGACATGTCCCTGTACGGCGTATCCATCAGCAAGGCAAGGCAAGGAGAAGAACGCCGCAAAAAAGGACTGCTCGGCAGGCGGAAGATGGACAAGCCGAAACCGATACAAGAACGATAAAAACATCGGGGACCGGTAATCGGATTCAGTCAATGCCGCGCGCCGCGCAATGACGCGTCCACCCAAAGGATTCGGATTCCCCTCGCCCCCGTGTACAGACCGAGGACATAGGTAACAGATGTACCGGGACATGGGTAACACTTTCCCTTTCGATAATGGAGGGAAAGAGATGCCCTGGAGGGAAAGCACCGTGTCTGAAAAGAGAGCGGAATTTATCTTGCTGGTAAGCAAGCAAGGATGCAACGTGAGTGTCGCGTTCCGCATGATTGCAAACCTTCCTGACAAACATTTCAGGGTGCTGATCATACCATGATGCGAGGGCATCGATGGGAGATCGATGTCCGATGGCGCGTTGTGGGATGAAGTGGTTGTACGCCAGGAGATAATCCTTCAAAGTCTGTTCAAGCTCGGTGGCGCTCTTGAAGCGGGTTTGCTGGCAGAGTTCGCTGATACGTCCGTTGAAACGCTCGACCATGCCGTTCGTCTGCGGATGGCGCGGCGGAATGAGGCGGTGGTCGATCTGGGCGTTGGCGCAGGCCTGGTCGAAGACATGCGCGCCGGAAGGCTGCTTTGTGCGGGAAGTGAAGCGGTCGGTGAATTGCGCGCCGTTGTCCGTCAGGATCGTGCG
>JAITLI010000196.1 GCA_031277975.1 Azoarcus sp. | reverse complement strand
GACGGGAACGAGACGGCGAGGAGCGGCAGGCAGAGCGGCACACAGACGCGCAGGGCCGATGCGAAGCTGTGGGAAGGAAACATCGCGTTCTCCAGAGAATTGGAATGGGGAGACGCGATGCTGCAACGAATGCCGGGTTAACGCGGCAAGAAAACCGGAATACAAGTTATCCGGATTATTTTTGACGCGGGCGGCGACGACCCCACCACGAATTTCATGCCTTGCCGCATGAGGCCGCCGCGCGAGCGGTCTTGACAAATCCGCAGCTCACCGGGAAAGCGCTCGTAGCCGCCACAGATGCGCAGGAGACCGGTCAGTTCGAGGCTGGGACTGCGCTCGTGCGAGCGGTCATGCCGTCGTCTTTTTTTGAAGTGGGTACATGTCGCGTTCCGACTGTTAATAAACCTGTCTGACAAACATTTCAGGGTCATGACTTGAGGGCGTCGATGGGAGATCGATGTCCGATGGCTCGTTGTAGGATGAAGTGGTTGTACGCCAGGAGATAATCCTTCAGGGTCTGTTCGAGTCCGGCGGCGCTTGTAAAGCGGACTTGCGGCGAATCCGGGCGCTTCACCATATTCTCCATCGCGGGGCGATCGGCTGAATCGCCCGCGCCCATCCAGTCCAGCCCCTCCGGCGTGCTAGAATAACGGTTTCATTTTACCGGCCCAGCGGTTCGCGCATGACACAGTTCGCCAAGGAAACCCTCCCGATCAGTCTGGAGGAAGAGATGCGCCACGCTTATCTCGATTACGCGATGAGCGTAATCGTGGGGCGGGCGCTGCCGGATGCGCGCGATGGGCTCAAGCCCGTGCATCGCCGCGTGCTGTACGCGATGCACGAACTTTCCAACGACTGGAACCGCGCCTACAAGAAATCGGCGCGCATCGTCGGCGACGTGATCGGTAAATACCACCCGCACGGCGACACGGCGGTCTACGACACCATCGTCCGCATGGCGCAGGATTTTTCCCTGCGCTACATGCTGGTCGATGGGCAGGGCAATTTCGGTTCGGTCGATGGCGACAGCGCGGCGGCGATGCGCTATACCGAAGTGCGCATGGCGCGGATCGGTCACGAGATGCTCACCGACATCGACAAAGAGACGGTGGATTTCGGGCCGAACTACGACGCTTCCGAAAAAGAGCCGCAGGTCCTGCCCGCGCGCATTCCCAACCTGCTCATCAACGGCTCGGCGGGGATCGCGGTGGGAATGGCGACCAATATCCCGCCGCACAATTTCGGCGAAGTAGTCGACGCCTGCCTCAAGCTGCTCGCCGAGCCGGAAACCGGCATCGACGCCCTGATCGACATCGTCAAAGCGCCGGATTTCCCCACCGGCGGGCTGATCTACGGCCTGGCCGGGGCGCACGAGGGCTACCGCACCGGGCGTGGCCGGGTCATCATGCGCGCGCGCACGCATTTCGAGCAAATCGGCAACAGCGACCGGCAGGCGATCATCGTCGACGAGATCCCCTACCAGGTCAATAAAAAGACCTTGCAAGAGAAGATCGCCGAACTGGTCAACGACAAGCGCATCGAAGGCATTTCCCACATCCAGGACGAATCCGACAAATCCGGGATGCGGCTGGTCATCGAACTCAAGCGCGGCGAGATGCCCGAAGTGGTGCTGAACAAGCTCTTCAAGCACACGCAATTGCAAGACACCTTCGGCATGAACATGGTGGCGCTGGTCGAAGGCAAGCCGCGCCTGCTGAATCTCAAAGAACTGCTGGTGTGCTTTCTTGAGCACCGGCGCGAAGTCGTCACCCGGCGCGTCATCTTCGAATTGCGCAAAGCGCGCGACCGCGGCCATGTGCTCGAAGGGCTGGCGGTGGCGCTCTCCAATGTCGATGAGATCATCGCGCTCATCAAGGCCGCGCCGACGCCGGGCGATGCCAAGCGCGAAATCATGACGCGCGTCTGGCGCTCCGCGCTGGTGGAAGAAATGCTCGCCCGCGCCATGGCCGACAGTTTCCGCCCGGAAGGGCTGGCCGCCGAGTTCGGCCTCTCCGCCCAGGGCTACCGGCTCTCGGATGCGCAGACACAGGCAATTCTTGAACTGCGCCTGCAACGGCTCACCGGGCTGGAGCAAGACAAGATCGTCGCCGAATACCGCGAAGTCATGGATATCATCACCGATCTACTCGACATCCTCGCCCGTCCGGAGCGCATCACCGCCATCATCGTCGACGAACTCACGGCGGTGAGAAAGCAGTTCGACGACCCGCGCCGCTCCGAAGTGGTGCTCAATACTTCCGAGATCAACCTCGAAGACCTGATCGCGCCCGAGGACATGGTGGTGACGCTCTCGCACACCGGCTACTTCAAGCGCCAGCCGCTCGCCGACTACCGCGCCCAGCGGCGCGGCGGGCGCGGCAAGCAGGCCACGGCGATGAAGAGCGAGGATTTCGTCGACCAGCTTTTCATCGCCAACACCCACGATACCGTGCTGTGCTTCTCCAACCGGGGCCGCGGCTACTGGCTGCGGGTCTACGAAGTGCCCGAAGGCACGCGCACCTCGCGCGGCAAACCCATCGTCAACCTATTTCCGCTCACCGAAGGCGAGAAAATCACCGCCGTGCTGCCGGTAAAAACCTTCGACGAAGAACACTTCGTCTTCATGGCGACGAGCGGGGGCACGGTCAAGAAAACGGCGCTCGCGGCCTTCGCCAATCCGCGCAAGGCCGGGATCATCGCCGTCAACCTCGATGACGGCGACCACCTGATCGGCGTGGCGATCACCCACGGCGACTGCGACGTGATGCTCTTCTCCGACGCGGGCAAGGCGGTGCGCTTCGCCGAAACCGACGTGCGCCCGATGGGACGTGACGCGCGCGGCGTGCGCGGCATGTCGCTGGAGGACGGCCAGCGCGTCATTGCCATGTTGGTAGCGAAAGACGAGAATCATTCGGTGCTCACCGCCACCGCGAACGGCTACGGCAAGCGCACCCCGGTTGCCGAATACACCCGGCACGGGCGCGGCACCAAGGGCATGATCGCCATCCAGACCAGCGAGCGCAACGGTGCGCTCGTCGGCGCGGCGCTGGTCGAACCCAGAGACGAAGTCATGCTGATTTCCACCGCGGGCGTGCTGATCCGCACCCGGGTGGAAAGCATCCGCGAAATGGGCCGCTCCACCCAAGGCGTGACCCTCATCAACATCGACGAGGGCGCGGCGCTCGCCGGCATCGAAAAAGTGGCGGAATCGGACATCGATGCCGACCTCGAAGATGACGGCGAAGCCGCCGCTGGCGAGGCCGGGGCTGAAGAAACCGCCGGTCCGGACGGGGAAGGCGGTGCCTCTCCGGCGGCGGACGGCGGCGAAGGGGCGGAAGAACAATGACGCGAGCCTGGAACTTCTCCGCCGGCCCGGCGGCGCTGCCGCTCGAAGTCTTGCAACAGGCGCGGGAAGAACTGACCGACTGGCACGGCATCGGTGCCGGCATCATGGAAGTGAGCCATCGCGGCAAAGCGTTTACCGGCGTCATCGAAACGGCGGAAGCCGACCTGCGCGAACTCCTCGCCATCCCCGAAAACTACAAGGCGCTCTTCCTGCAAGGCGGGCAAACCCTGCAATTCGCGCAAGTGCCCATGAACCTGTCGGCGGGCGGAAGCGCGGATTACCTCGTCACCGGCGCGTGGTCGCAAAAAGCTTACGAAGAAGCGGCGAGAATCGGCGGGGCGCGCCTCGTGGCGACGACAGAAAACAACGGAAAATTCCTGCGCCTGCCCGATTTCGCCAACCTGCCGTTCGACAGGGAAGCCGCCTACTTCCACTTATGCACCAACGAAACCATCCACGGCGTGGAAGTGCATGAAGACAGCGAAACGAAACTCTTCGAAGCCATCTCGGCGGTGGCGCCTGGCGTTCCGCTAGTGGCCGACATGAGCTCGCACATCCTGTCCCGTCCGCTGGACGTGCGCCGCTACGGTCTCATCAGCGCCGGGGCGCAGAAAAACATCGGCCCCTCGGGGCTGACGCTCGTCATCATCCGCGAAGACCTGCTCGGACGCGCGGCGGCGGGCGTCCCCACGCTGCTCGACTACCGCAACCAGGCCGACCATGGCTCCATGCGCAACACGCCGTCGACTTTCGCCATCTACATTGCCGGATTAGTCTTCAAATGGCTGAAAGCGCGAGGCGGGCTGGCCGCCATCGCCGCCCTTGGCCGAGAAAAGGCGCGGCGGCTGTACGCGGCCATCGACGGCAGCGGCGGCTTCTACAAAAACCCGGTCGATCCCGCCTGCCGTTCCACCATGAACGTCCCCTTTACGCTGCCGGATGCCGGGCTGGAGGCGCTGTTCGTGAAAGAATCCGAAGCGGCGGGCTTCATCGGCCTCAAGGGCCACAAATCCGTGGGCGGCATCCGCGCCTCGCTCTACAACGCCGTACCGATGGAAGCCGTCGAGGCGCTGCTGCGTTTCATGGAGGATTTCCGCGCCGCGCGCGGCTGACGCCGGAGCTTTATCGTAAAAACCGCTCCCGGCTAGCCGGGCGTTTTGAATAACGGGCATGAAACCGCATGGGCGGCAGCCCGTTTCGTCACGGGTTGGCACCGCGTCCGGCTTGCGCCCGCCCCGCTGCCGCGGGCTTCCCGAAGCTGGCCCCTGATCCGCTACTGCAACAGCGACAACACGTTCTGCGGCAAGGCATTGGCCTGGGTCAGCATGGCAACGCCCGCTTGTTGCAGCACTTGCGCGCGCGCCAGTTTGGCGGTTTCCTCGGCGTAGTCGGCGTCCATGATCCGGCTGCGCGAGGCGGTGGTGGCTTCGTGCGCCGCCGACAACTGGTCGAGCACGCCCTCGAAACGGTTCTGCACTGCGCCCAGCGCTGCGCGGTTGGTGTTCAGCGTGCCGATCATCATGTCGACCTCGGAGATCGCGCTCAGGGCCTCGTCAGCTGCCGTGATGTTCTTTGTCAAATTGGTGGTTTCCACCCTGGCGATGCTGATGTCGATCTGCGATTCGGCGGTCGTGGTCGCGCCGACCTGGAAGGTGATGCCCCCCGAGAACGTCCCGTCCAAGAGCTGCTTCTGGTTGAAATTGGTGGCGCTCACCACGCGGGCGATCTCGGATCGCAACTGATCGTACTCGGTATTGAGCGCGCTGCGGTTGTCGGAGTCGTACTGCCCCGAGGCCGCCTGCACCGCCAGGTCGCGCATCCGTTGCAGGTGTTCGCCGATGACGTTCATCCCCGCCTCGGCGGTCTTCGCCAGCGACAGGCCGTCATTGGCATTGCGGATCGCCACTGTCATACCGCGCGCCTGCGAGTTCATCTTCTCCGCCACCGCCAGGCCGGCGGCGTCATCCTTGGAGCTGTTGATCCGCAGCCCGGACGACAAGCGTTGCAGCGCGGTATTCAGCGCGCCTTGCGAAGT
>JAITLI010000148.1 GCA_031277975.1 Azoarcus sp. | reverse complement strand
TGCGCCAAAGTCACCTATGCCAAAGGGCGGGAACATGTAAGTGAAGGTTTCGAAAAACTCTTTACCCACGTTATCCGCGCCATCTCCGACCCGGAAACCCTGAAGCAGGCCAAACTTTTCATCGAAGCCTTCATGGGTTTCTATAAAGCTGAAGAAAAGGAAAAATAATCATGCCAAAACTCAACAACATCACCAGCATCGAAGCCACGCTGGAAGTCGTCACCGGTTTGCGGATCGGCGCGGGCGATTCGGAAATGCACATCGGCGGCGTGGACAATACTGTCATCAAACACCCACTCACCGGCTCGCCTTACATCCCTGGCTCCAGCCTCAAGGGCAAGATGCGCAGCCTGCTGGAATGGCGCAGCAGCGCGGTAAAGGAAGCCCCGCTGGGCGCGAAGGATTTTGAAAGGACGGCGGATGCACAGAAGCCGGAAATCAAGCGCATCCTGCAACTCTTCGGCATTGGCGGCGGCGATGCCAAGGATACGGAGGATTTGGTCAAGGAGCTTGGCCCCACACGCCTTGCCTTCTGGGATTGTCCTCTGGAAGAAGTTTGGGAAAAGGAAGTCCGCGACAACAACCAGTTGCTGGTCGAAGTGAAGAGCGAAAATCTCATCAACCGCATCAGCGGCGTGGCCGAACATCCGCGCAATACCGAGCGTGTTCCCGCCGGGGCGAAATTCGTTTTTCGTTTGTCCCTGAAACAACTTGATGGCGATGGCGATGATTTGCTGGAAACCGTCCTGCAAGGGCTGAAACTCATCGAGCATGACAGCCTGGGCGGTTCCGGTTCGCGCGGCTATGGCAAAGTGAAATTCGCCGGTCTCAGGATCAATGAAAAGGATGAAACCGAGAGGTTTCAGAAAGTGGAAGCCTTTCCCGCCAACGCATCCGCGGCATGAACCATGGCCTATCAAACCTGCCGTTTCACGCTTCAGCCGCGCACCGCCTTTGGCACACCGCTCTCTGGCGATACGCTTTTCGGGCAAATCTGCTGGGTCTTGCGGCATCGCTTCGGTGACGAATGGCTGATCGAGCGCCTTGAGGGATACACCGAGGGCCATCCTTTTCTTGTGCTCTCGGATGCCTTTCCGCAAGGTTTTCTGCCGCTGCCCGCCGTGCCGACTTTTTTCTGGAAGGCTGCGGATAATGTCGACCGCAAAACCCTGAAGAAAAAACGCTGGCTATCCTTGGAAAACCTGGGAACGGATTTCCCGACGTGGCAAGACCGTGCCCGCAACGATGTGGAGACCACCGAGATAATCCTGCAAAACCGCAGTTCGCCCGAATCCCGTAAGGGAAAGGAACGCGTTCCCTCGCAAAAACTCCAGCCGCACAACAGCATCGACCGCACTACCTCCACCACGAGCGAGGGAACCATGTTTGCTCCCTATACGCAAATGCAATATTGGTTCCACCCGAAAATGCGCCTTGATCTTTATGTGATATTGAACGAAACCTGCATTTCAGTGGAAGAATTTGGCGCGGCGCTGGAGGATATGGGAAAAAGCGGATATGGGCGCGACGCCAGCATTGGCCTGGGCAAATTCGAAAGCGAACGCGATACAGCGTTTTCCGGATTGCCCCATGCGGAAAATGCCAACGCCTTCCTGACGCTGGCGCCTTGCGCCCCACAAGGGCAGGATTTTGTCCGGGAACGAAGTTTCTATCAAATCCTGACTCGCTTCGGCCGCCACGGTGATATTGCCGTGCATTCCGGCAATCCTTTCAAACGGCCGCTGCTGCTCGCTAAAAGCGGCGGCATCTTCTATCCGGAGACCTTGGATCAAAACCTCGCCTTCATCGGCCAGGGTTTGGGCAAGGTTTCCGCCAGCCACCCCGAAGCCGTCGCCCAAGGCTACGCGCCAGTGGTGAGAATTCGCATGGAGGGCGTGCAATGAGATTTCTTTCCCGACACACAGTGGCGCTGACGCTGCTCTCGCCCATTCACATTGGCTGCGGCGAGGATTTCGAGCCGACCAATTATCTGATCGACGCCGAACAAAAACTGCTCTATGGTTTTGATCCCAGCCGGGCAGCCCTGTCGGAAGCATTCGCCAAAAAACTGGCAGAATTGGGAGAAAAATGAAACTGGCTTGCTATTCAGAAATTTTTCCGGGAGCATCAGGGACATTTCAAGCCACTTGCGCATATCCTGATACCAGTTGCCGGTGGCGTAGCGGCGGACTACCGTAAAAACATCGGCAAAATCGCCAATGTGGAAGCTGACGGCAAGCAGGTGATCAATCGGCTTTCGATCGAACGCCACATCCACAGCCGTAATACGCTCTATATTCCGGGCAGCAGCCTGAAAGGCGCATTGAGGACAGCCTGGATGGACAAGCTGAACGATAAACGTCCTGTGATGGACAGGGACGAAAAGAAATACAGCACAAACCTGGCCAAACGCCTATTGAAAGGCGATTTTGCCACCAGCCCGCTGCGCCTCCTGAAAGTGGGCGACCTGATGCCCGTCGGAGAGATGGACAGAAGCATCCTCTATGCCGTCAACCGTTACAAACGGCCCAAAGCCGACGCAAGCAAAAAACCAAGAGGGATTACGGCACGCAAAGAATGTATTCTGCCGGGCCGATATCGGGCGCTCATGGGCGAAATCACGATACAGTCGCTGGACAACAAGGGGATTCTCAATGGCGAAAAGCGCAACGTTCCTCAACAAGACATGCGCCCGAACCTTGTGCAAATCGCCAAGGACTGCAATGCCTATCATCTTCCCCGATTGCGCGAAGAACTATCCGATATGGACAAAACCGGACTGGTCAATCCAAATTGGAAAAGCGCCATTGAAAAGCTATTGAAAGAAAGTACGCTGGCGGACCGTTTGAAGTCCGGTCAAGCCATGCTGATACGCATGGGACGTTATGGCGGAGCGGAGAGCAAGACGCTCACCGAAGTGGCGGACATCAAAATCATGCTGGGTAAAGATGAAACCGGACGACAGCAACACGAGTTTCGTCATAAAGCCACGACCTATTGGCTTGCCGCGCAAACCGCCGACGACCAGAAGCACATGATCCCCTTCGGCTGGGCTATTCTCGAAATCGACCTGCAATACAAGCTGCCTGAACTCGAAGCGTGGTGCGAAAGCGAGGCCCAAAACCACCCCGACATGAAGGCGAAATATGCAGAGCTGGCGAAAGAAAAAGCAAGTACCGAAGAAGAAGCCGCGCAGCAAAAGTTTGAGCGGGAAGCCGCGAAGAAGGCTCAAAGCCAAGCCGAAGAAACTGCGGCGCAAGCCGCCGCCGAGCGTGCGAAATATCTTGCCAACTTGAGCGAAGCCGGCCGTGAAGTCGAGAAATTCAGGGAAGAATGCGAAAAATGCGCTCAGCGCATCGGCGATAAGAAAAGCAAGCCCCATGGCGCGGATTACAGCCGGGCTCGAGCGCTCGCGGAAAAAGCCAGAAGCGATGAAAGCTGGACCGCCGCGGACAAACAGGCCGCTGCCGAAGCCATTGAATACTGGCTGCCGAAGCTGGAAACACTCGATGCCAAGGAAGTCCGTAAAAAGCTGAAATTGGCGGAGCTCAAAATAGCCGCCCCCTGATCTTCCGGCAAGCGGCTGTTTGGTGAGCCTTTTGCAAAACCCAGAAACGAGATCTGTACACTCTATATAAATCAATGGCCTACACACGACGAAACAGCAAAAACCACGGGATTTCCGGAGCCCGCTGTACCGGCCATTGTATGACGTGTGAAGTGTTAGAAGACCAGCCCTGATTTGAAAGGGATTAAGATTTTTTCTAACGTCGCGTCAATTTCGCGCGCCTTTAGAAGAGCAGCCCTGATATATCAGCGTCGCTTCGCTCCGCATGGAAGGCTCTGGATTGCCACGTCGCTTCGCTCCTCGCAATGACGAAGGGGGGGAAAGCTTTCCAGGGTCTCCTTTGCGTCAAGTTGTTGATTTTTTTAAATGTTAAAGGTCGTTACATGTCGCATTAATGTCATTGCGAAAGGTTTACCGATCGTTACTTGCGGCGTTGCGGTCTTATTTGGCGTTGTATGTTATTTGTTTTTTGCGCGCAAGGTTTTTTTGAATGGACGGGCGCGCGGTCAGGGGTGCGCGCGCGCTTTACGGGGCGCCGGGGAAATTCCGCGCCGGACAGCGGATCTCTGCCGTTTGTCTCTTTACCATGCGGATCGCCATTTCCGCAGGACGCCGATGAAGACCCGGTCGGCGCGGGGCGAGACGAGTCCCAGCGGGGAATAGCCTTTGCGGCAGGCGCGCGCGAGCACAATGCCCATCAGCGCGATGGAGATCAGCATGTTTTGCCAGCTCACCAGTTCCCATTGCCCGCGCCAGACGATTTCGGCGCCGGTATTCCACGGGCCGAGGTAATGGATTCCCCATAAATCGTCCGGGTCGCCGCCGCGCGAGCCGAGCAGGTCGCAGAGGAGGTGCAGATGGATGTTCAGGAAGGCGGCGATGGCGACTCGCGCGCGCTCGCGCCCCAAAAGGGCGGCGCAGAGCGTAAAGACCAGCGCCGCGGTGATGCCGTGTCCGTAGAGGCGGTGCCAGGCCTGATAATAGTTGGTCTCCGGCCCGCCGTTGAGGCGAGAGAAGAGATCGGCGGCGATGCCGATGCCGTCGATGTCGGGCGCCAGCCCGGTCAGGCAGACGATGGCGCGGTCGCGCCGGTTGTGCAGCCAGCCCTCGAAACCGGCCCACCCGGCCAGGAAGTGGGTGACCGGACTCATCGCGCCGTTTTGGTGAAGCCGTTGCCGCGCATGTCGGCGATGAAGTTGCCCAGATCGTCGTGGACTTCGACGCGAAAGACGCAGATATTGCGGCCGCGCGCGAGGCAGGTCGAGCGCGCGATCAGGTACGCCCCCCGGGGGACGGTGAGGTAGGAAATACTGTTCGATTGGCCCGTCGTGATGCTGGTGTTTTCGCCGCGCAGGAGCGGCAGGTTGGCGTGTACGGCAAAGGCCAGGTCGGCGAGCGTGAAAATCGCGCCCCCTTGCACGGTGCCGGCGGCGTTGAGGTGTTCGGGGGTGACCGGCATGCTGCATCGCACTTCGTCTTCCGTCGCCGAGTCGATGTGGATGCCGGCGCTGGCGG
Source organism: Azoarcus sp. (assembly GCA_031277975.1). Classification (GTDB taxonomy): domain Bacteria; phylum Pseudomonadota; class Gammaproteobacteria; order Burkholderiales; family Rhodocyclaceae; genus WRNU01. The sequence goes on along the minus strand of JAITLI010000148.1, from coordinate 24,219 downwards.
CGAAGCGGTCGTTGGCGAAGAAGGCGCGGATCTTTTCGAGGTCGATGCTCATGGCGGACTGTTTTCTTCTTTTGCCGCGCGCTTGCCCGATTCGAAGGCGCGCGCGTTGAGTTCGGCCAGCGCCGGTTTCCGGGAACGGAAGCGGGCGACGATGCATTCCTTGAGCGTGGCGGCGGGGAAAGGGAGATGGTCGGCGATCGCTCCCAGCATGATGGTGTTGACCAGGCGCAGGTCGCCCAGCGCGCGGGCGAGCGCTCCGGCATCGAAATCGTGTACTTCAAAGCCTTGCCCGCGCACGGCGGCGATGGGGTCGTCCGGGTAGTCGAACAGGCCGAGCGAGACGATGGGCGGGGCGAGTTCGAGGCGGTTGATCATCGCCACGCCGCCGCTTGCGCCGTTTTTCGCGCGCAGGTAATGGCTCCAGCGCATGGCTTCGGCGGCCTCGAAGCCGACGAGGATGTCGGCTTCGCCGGGGGCGATTTCCGGCGACAGTACTTTGGGGCCGAAGCGCACGTGCGAGGAGACCACGCCGCCGCGCTGGCTCATGCCGGCGACTTCGGTCTTCTTGACCTCGAAGCCTTGCGAGATGGCGGCTTCGGAGAGGATTTCCGAGGCGGTCATCACCCCTTGTCCGCCGATGCCGACGACGAGAATATTGGTAGTCCGGGTCATAGCGTTGCCGCGTCGTTCCTGTTTTTCGGTATGGGGGATCGGCCGGGCCGGGGGGCGCGCGGCCCGGCGCCGCGGCATCATATCAGGGATCAGACAGCGGCGCCGGCATCTGATCCCTGATAACCCTGATTCCCGATCCCTGATAGCCAGAGGCGGAAGTCTGTGACAGAATTCCGGGTTAAATATTGGTCTTGCTGGTTTTTCAGTACATCACATCGGGAATCAGTCATGAGAATCGCACGCTTTCGTTCCGGTTTGCCCGAGACGCGCGCGCGCGCCCGGAGAGCCGCTCGCCGGTTGATCGCCATGGCGGCGCTGTTCTGTGCAATGGGGCTGTCCGCGGCCGATGCGCATCCGGACTACGCCGAGCGCGGCGACGCTTCCGGGCAAGGCGGCCTCCCCCGGGAGGCGGGCGTCCTGCACGCGCCCAACGCGCCCAGGAGCGCCGCCGCGCCGCGCACGCGGGAACAGGCCGCGCGGGCGCTTTTCGACGAAGGCGTCGCCGCGGGCGCGCGGGGCGACAGCGAGGCGGCGCTCGCCGCTTTCGAGCAGCTTGCGCAGCGTTTTGGCCGCGGCGACACGCCCGCCGTGCGGACATTGATCGCCAGGGCGTTGTTCAACAAGGGCAATATCTTCGGCGAGCAGGGCGACGATAAGAAAGCCATCGCCACGTATGAGCGGATCGAGCGGCGTTTCGGCAACGACGAAGCCCCCGCCACCCGGGGCGTGGTGGCCTCGGCGCTGATCGCCAAGGCCGAAACCCTGTACGAGCAGGGGAATACGGAGGCGGCCATCACCGTCTATGAGCGGATCGGGCAGCGGTTCGGCGGCGACGACGATCATTTCATCCGCAATCTCGTCGGCATCACGCGCTGGCGCGCCGCCGAGATACTCGTCAATAGCGAAACGCTGCCGCCATGAGACAATACATGCCGCGCCGCTTCCCGTATGCGCATGCGGCGGACACTCCAGGGAACCACGATGAGAATTGCCCCATTTCCCCACCCGGCCGGGTCATCGCCGTTATCGCGCGCCAAGGCGCGAGGACGGCGGGGCGGCGGTCCGCGCTTCATGGCGGCGGCACTGGCCTGCGCGCTGGCGTTCGCGCCGGGCTGCACGACGACGGGCGGCACGGCGGCGACCGCGGCGCGGGAGAGACCGCCTGACAGTGCCATCGCGTTGACCTCCGCCGCGGAGAAAAACGCCCGCGCGCTCTTCGACAAGGGGCGGGCGTTGCTCCAGCGGGGCGAGGCGTTGGAAGCCGTCGCCGTTTTCGATGAGTTCGACCGCCAGTTCGGGCAGGATGCTTCCCCCGGCATCCGGGCGCTGGCGGTGCAGGCGCTTTCCCTCAAGGCACAAACGCTCGGGACGCCGGCGGAAGGCGCCGCCGTCATCGATGAAATCGTCCGCCGCTATGGCGGGGACGCCGCCGCCCCTGTCCGCGAGCAGTTCATCCGCGTGCTCTTCGACCGGGCGGCGGCACTGGGCAAGCAGGGCAGTCCAAGAGAAGCCATCGCCATTTATGGCGAAATCGAACGCCGCTACGGCGGCGAGAACAAGCTCTGGGCGGCGTGGGCGCTTTTTTATCAGGGCGAGCTTTGGCGCCGCTTGCACAACGCGGAGGCGGCCATCGCCACATTCGACAGAATCGGCCAGCGTTTCCGCCAGGAAGGCGATGGCGCCATCCGCGCGGTTGTGGCCGACGCGCTGTTCGGCAAGGGCGAAATCCTGGGGGAACGGGGCGAGGCGCGGGCGGCCATTGCCGCGTATGACGAGCTTGACCGCCTTTTCGCCAGAGACGCCGACGCGGCCATCCGCCTGCGCGTGCTGCGGGCGCTTTTCGCCAAGGGCGCGCTGCTGGGCAAACAGGGCGGCGGCGATGAAAGCGGCGACGGGTTCGCGGGCGCAGGCAGACAGGCGGGCGACGCCGCGGCGGCCATCGCGGTCTACGATGACATCGTCCGGCGTTTCGGCAACGACACCGATCCCAATACCCGCAACGCCGTGGCGCTGACCTTGCTCAAAAAGAGCGAGGCCATCCGCCAGCGGGGCGACATGGTGAGCGTCATCGCCATCTACGATGAAATCGTCCTGCGCTTCGAGGCGGATCACGCCCCCTTTGCGCGGCGGGTGGTCGCCACCGCGCTTTTCCGCAAGGGGCAGTCCCTCAACAGACAAGGCAATATCATCGCAGCCAATGCCGCGTTCGACGAAATCGCCCAGCGCTTCGAATACGACAGCGATCCCAATGTCCAGAAAATCGTCGCCCAGGCCGCCGCCGCCCGGCAAAGGCTCGCCATCGACATGGAACCGCCACACGATAACTGATCGGGGATCGGATTCGATATGGCGAAAACTTCCATCTCTCGCGCTACTTACGCCGAAGTCCGTGCCGCTTTGCTGGAAAGGCGCGAAATCGCGCTCATCGACGTGCGCGAGGAAGACACGCACGCGCGGGCTCATCCGTTGTTCGCCGCCCATCTGCCGCTTTCCCGACTGGAACTGGAAGTGTTCGCCCGCTTGCCCCGGCCCGATGCCGCCATCGTCGTCCTCGACGAGGACGGCGGCCCCGCCGGATATGCCGAGCGGGCAGCGCGGCGCCTCGCCGTCCTGGGCTATGCGCGGGTATCGCTGTTCGAGGGCGGTATCGCGGGCTGGCGCGCGGCGGGCGGAGAACTTTTCCGCGATGTCAATGTGCCGAGCAAGGCATTCGGCGAACTGGTCGATGCCGTCCTGCGCCCGCCTTCGCTCGCCGCCGATGAACTCAAGTCCCTGCTCGACGCCAACGCCGACATGATCGTGGCCGACGTGCGCCGCTTCAATGAATACCAGACCATGAGCATCCCCGGCGCGATCAACGTGCCCGGCGCGGAATTGGCCCTGCGCCTCCCCGGACTCGCCCCCGATCCCGCCACGCGCGTCATCGTCAATTGCGCCGGGCGCACGCGCGGCATCATCGGCGCACAATCGCTGATCAACGCCGGACTGCCCAATCCGGTGGCCGTGCTGCGCAACGGCACCATCGGCTGGACACTGGCCGGATTGGGCGGGCATCTCGAACACGGACAGACGCGCCGCTTCACCGCCGTTTCCGAAGCGGCCCGCCAGCGCGCGGCGGCGCGCGCGCGCTTCCTCGCCCAAAGCGCGGGTGCCGGGCAGGTGACGCTCTCCGGCATCGCGCCATGGCAAGCACAAAAAGAACGCACCACCTATTTCATCGACGTGCGCGACCCGGCGGAATACGAAAGCGGCCATCTGCCCGGCTTTCGCAACGTCCCGGGCGGCCAGTTGGTACAAGAAACCGAAATGACCGCCACGGTGCGCGGCGCGCGCCTCGTGCTCGCCGACGATGACGGCGTGCGCGCCAACATGACCGCTTCCTGGCTGGCGCAAATGGCCTGGGAAGTCTACGTGCTCGCGCCGCCCGCCAGCGGATGGACGGAAACCGGCCCATGGCGCCCTCCCCTGCCGCCGCCGCCGGACGCGCCGGCCATCGCGCCGGAGACCCTGCGCGACTGGCGGCGATCATCCGAGCCGCCCGTGCTCATCGACCTCGCCCTTTACGCCGACTACCGGCGCGGCCATATTCCCGGCGCATGGTATGTCCCGCGCGCGGAACTCGCCGCCGGCGCGCTGGCGAAACTGCCCCGCGCCTCGCGCTATGTCCTCGTCTGCGCCAGCGGCGCGCTCGCCCGCCATGCCCATGCCGAAACCGCCGCTGCGGCCAGGCGCCATGGCGGCGAGGTCTTCGTGCTCGCGGGCGGCGCCGATGCGTGGAAAGCGGCGAGGCTACCGCTGGAACAAACAGAGCATCTCGCCTCCGAACCGCTCGACCGTTACCGCCGCCCCTACGAAGGCACGGACAACAGCGCCGCCGCCATGCAAGCCTATCTCGATTGGGAATACAGCCTCGTCGAACAACTGGAACGGGACGGAACGCATCATTTCCAGGTAAAGAAATTCACCACGTGAGCCGCCGCCACAGATTCTTCAAGTTGAAATCCAGCCGCAACGCTTCTTCCAGATGCTTTTTCATGGCCTCGCGCGGTAGTCTTTCTTTCCACGCCTCGCGGGCCAGGGTGGCGTGATAGCGCGCCAGGCGACGGGCAAGCAAGCGCGGCGGCAAATCGGGGTCTCCGGCATGCCTGTGGCAAAAATCCTCGACGATCGCGCAAAGGATTCTCGTCTTCTCGTAACTCGCGCCGGAAATATTGCCGCTGTGGCGGCGGCGCTTGAAAACAACCCGGTTCATGGCGTGGAAATCGCGCGTCAGGGACATCTCCAGCCCCATCTTGTAATCGTGCCCGACCCGCAGGGACTCGTCGTATTTGCCATGGTCGCGGAACGCCGCCAGCGGGCACATGAAGCCGACGCCGGGGACGATGATATGCTCCACGAGTTGCGCCACGATCCGCCCGGAAGGATAGAATTCGCGCTTCTGCCGGGTCTTCTGTTCCACGCCGTGCTCGTCGATGATGACGTACTGACCGTAGGAGCAATGATCCGGGTGTTCGAGCAGGGGCGCGACCAATCGCTCCAGCGCGTCGGGCAGGAAAATATCGTCGGAATCGTTGAACACGAGGAATTCGCTGTCGGCCTCGTCGGCCACCCGGTTCTTGGCGGTGGCGTCACCGCCGTTTTCCTTGAAAACATACTTTATTCCCGGGAACGCCTCCTTCATCATCTCGCCGGTGCCATCGCTGGAACCGTCGTCGACGACAATGACCGCGAAATCGCGCCAGGTCTGCTTTTCCAGTGCGCGCAGGCACTCCCGCAAATAAGCCTTGCGATTATATGTACTGACTCCAACCGTGATTCTCGGCATTGTGTTCCGTTTCCCGCATGCACGCCGGGTGAATGTCGCCGCCCGCCGCTTGTCCGGCGCGCAAAATAGCACGAGCCGCCCGCCCGCCGCAAACACGGGTGGATACGGTCGATCATTTAGAATCATCGCTCTCCCGATCACTCTCTTTCTGGAACCACACCATGGCGACTTCCACGCGCGGCGCTTCATCGCGCACTTCCTCCGATCCGCAATTGTCGGCGATCAAGCTGCCGCCGCATTCGCTGGAAGCCGAACAGTCGTTGATCGGCGGCCTGCTGCTCGACAACACCGCCTGGGAACGCATCGTCGATCTCGCCGCCGAAGCGGATTTTTACCGCGATGACCATCGCCGCATCTACCAGCACATCTCCCGGCTCATCGACTGCGGCAAGCCCGCCGACGTGGTCACGGTGTTCGAGTCGCTGGAAAAGAACGGCGAGGCGGAGCAGGCCGGCGGCCTCGCCTATCTGGCGGAAATCGCCAACAACACGCCCTCGGCGGCCAATATCCGCCGCTACGCGGAAATCGTCCGCGAACGCGCGATCCTGCGCAAACTCGTCGCCGTGGGCGATGAAATCGCCGCCAGCGCCCTCGCGCCCTCCGGCAAGGATCCCAAGACCCTGCTCGACGAAGCCGAGGCCAAGGTCTTCGAGATCGCCGAAGCCGGCGCGCGCCATGGCAGCGGTTTCCAGTTGATCCAGCCCCTCCTCAAGCAAGTCGTCGACCGCGTGCAAGAACTCTACGACCGCGACAACCCCTCGGAAATCACCGGCGTCCCCTCGGGTTTCGTCGACCTCGACGACAAAACCTCCGGCCTGCAACCGTCCGACATGCTGATCGTCGCCGGACGCCCGTCGATGGGCAAGACCAGCTTCGCGCTCAACATCGCCGAACACGTCGCGGTGGAGAAACACCTGCCGGTGGCGATCTTCTCGATGGAGATGCCCGGCACGCAACTGGCCACCCGCTTCATCGCCTCGGTGGGCCGCATCGACATGCAGAAAATCCGCAATGGCCGCCTCTCCGACGACGACTGGCAGCGCCTCACCATGGCGATGGGCAAACTCTACGACGCGCCGCTCTACATCGACGAGACGCCCGGCCTCAACCCCATCGACCTGCGCGCCCGCGCCCGCCGGCTCGCCCGCCAGTGCGGCAAGCTCGGCCTCATCGTGATCGACTACCTGCAACTGATGAACGGCACGCGCGACACCGACAATCGCGCCACCGAACTCTCGGAAATCTCCCGTTCGGTCAAGGCGCTCGCCAAGGAACTGCACGTTCCCATCATCGCCCTGTCGCAGCTCAACCGCAGCCTGGAGCAACGCCCCAACAAACGCCCGGTCATGTCCGACCTGCGCGAATCCGGCGCCATCGAACAGGACGCCGACATCATCATGTTCATCTACCGCGACGAAGTCTACAACCCCGACTCCCCGGACAAGGGCACCGCCGAACTCATCATCGGCAAGCACCGCAACGGCCCGACCGGCATGGTGCGCATGACCTTCCTGGGCGAATACACCCGCTTCGAGAACTTCGCCGGAGGCGGTTTCCAGTCCGCCGACTGATCCCGGCGACCCCGGGCGCACTCCCGTTGCGATGCTTGCACCCCGCGCCTCATGTCCCTGGTGTGCATGCGTCCCCGCGCGCCACGCGGCGCGAAGTGGGAAGACGATGGAGTAAAGCGGCGTTCTTCGCGGAAACTTCCAGGCGCAGGCCCATATCGCGAAAATATTTCCCGTGTCACCGCCTTCGCGGAATTTGCGAAGCAGCGGAACAGTCTTCGCATTTCTACGCCATTTCAGTGCTTTCCCGGAATTTTGGGATGTGTATATTGCAAATCCTTTCAAGAAAAACGCCGGGATGCCTTATTCCCCGGATTCGCCATGACAACGACCGCACCGATAAAAAACGTTCCTCCCCGCCACTACCTGCTTTGCGACGCGCTGGCCGACTCGATCCGCGAGCGCTTGTTCAGGCACGAATTCGCGCCCCGCCTTCCGTTGGACAAGGCCGCGCTGACGGCGCATTACGGGACGGAGCGGCAAACGCTCACGGCGGCGCTGGCGCGGCTCGCCCGCGAGCATCTATTGACGGCGCAGGCGGACGGCGGATATTGCGTCGCCGGATATGAGCGCGCCGACATCGAAGACATTCTGGCGCTGCTCGAATGCATTCGTTTTTCCATGCTGCGCAGACATGCATCCTGGACTGACGCCGCACCCGGCGTGGCGGGAGAAACCGTGAGCGCCAGCCCTTACTGGGGTCCCGCCGGCTTGCTCGCCAGAGGGCCTTTCGCGGTGGCGGCGCGCAATTTGTACGAACACTTGCGTTCGGGCATCGGAGCGGAATTCGCGGCGATTGAAGCGCGCTGCGCACAAGCATGCGCGGATGATCTGGCGCGCGCCGCCGCCCACGGCGAACATGAACGGATCGGCGGCCTTTGCGCGAAAAGCGCCGGACAATTCCGGCAATTGATCCTGGCCGCTTTCGATGATGCGGAAACCTGCCCAATTATCCCTTCCGCTTGACGGCATATGCAAAAAGATCCCCCGGAGCACTTGCCGTTATGATTTTAGGGTGAGGAAGCCCTGTTTGGCGAGGCGCCCCGAGAAAGCGGGCGCGTCACGGATCGGACAGTACGATGACCAGCGCCCCCAAGGGCCACAGGATGCCCCGGCCTTGCCGGATCACCATTTCTTTCCGTCCTCCATCTGGATGAAGACGTCCGCTTCGGTTTCGTAGCGATGGAACACCCAGACTGGTGTCCGCTCCCAGAACTTCAGGGATTTGCCCTTTATTTTCAGAACGCGGCCATTGGCGATGTGCCAATTATGGCTCGCGTGTTTTTCCTGCCATATTTTCGGTGATTCGATCTGTACGGGGAGTGAGGATTCACCGAGAATGCCGCAGCCTTTCACGGTATTCAACAAGGCGCGACGACGTCCCTCCACACCGGATTTCGACAGTTGGCCGTCCATGGTGGAAATGGCGGAAATGGCGGTAATAGCTCTCTTCATGCCATCTCCCGAATCGCATAAATAGACCAGGGGGCGGATCAATTCGCCATTGGCATTGGGTGTTTCGGGCGGCGGGCGCACGAGCGACAAAATGCCCATAACCATGAAAATCACCGCCCAGAAGCGCACGGGAATGAAAAAAAACGTGTGCCGGCGGATGGACAGTTCCCCGCTATTCCTGAGATAACGTTTCAGGAGGAGGGTCAGGAGGCCGCTCACGAGGAAGATGGCCGCACTCCCGAATTTCCTGTACTCGCCCATGCCAAGATCGTTGAGGAAATGGTCGACGATGCTGACCGCCACCACAAGAATCAGGCCGATCAGCCAGCCCAGGCCTTGCCAGATAATCATGTTGCAAACTTCCTTCTGAATTTTTATTCAAGAAAAAAAGAAAAATACGCCTCTCTTTATCAAAATAAAAAGCGAGGGTACAACTCTGCGGTAATCCGTCCACCGTGCTCGCTTTTGATGAACCCATCCCCGTCATTGCGAGGAGCGCAGCGACGTGGCAATCCATGCGGCGATTCCACTCTTCGGAATGCCATGGCAACCCGCAAAACCATTCGTGCCATCCGCCAGGAATGGATTGCCACGGCTTTCGGCCCTCGCTGGTTCATTACTCCGGCAACGGCGGAAGCCGAAAAAAACCGTGCACAAATCTTCTTCATGATGATTCTCCTTGTCCTGTGACTGAAAAACCTTGCGCAATGGCCGAAAGACGGATTCCCCACTCTCCCCATCACGGCACAATCGCGTTATAAATCTCCCCATATGGCCCCTTCAACCCCGTATTGCCCTAAATCGGTATTCATCGGCTTTTTCCTTTCAAGTGAATGAGTGAAATACAAGGCCGCCGCAGGCTTCCCCGCGATCCGCGTAGACCTCCACGTGACTCGCGTAGACCTCTACGTGACCCGCGTAGACCTCTACGCGACCCGCGTAGACCTCCACGCAACCCGCGTAGACCTCTACGCGACCCACGTAAACCTCCCCGCAACGCCAAGGGAACGCCCGAAAAAACAGGCCGCGTCCCGTTGCGCGGGGCGCAGCCTGTGGATTCATGCGACGGGAAAGTGGAAAAGCGGCGGGGCGGGAACGAAAACCGCCGGGAAGTGGCGCGCGGGCGATGCGTGGCGGAACGCGCGCAGACGCGGCCTCCGCAATGTTTACTGTCTTCTGTCCCCGGTCTTCAGTCTGCTTGCTTGCTTGCTTGCTTGCTTGCTTGCTTGCTTGCTTGCTTGCTTGCTTGCTTGCTTGCTTGCTTGCTTGCAGAGTATCGTTTTGACGTATGTCATTTTGTCAAGCGTTTTCACGTTTTCCGTGTGGAAATATCCGCGCCCGGATCAGCTCATGGCCGCGGAGGATAGCACGGGAAGAGTGCAAGCAGAAATTTCCGCCACGCGCGCGGCGGGACGGGCGGGGATGGGAGATGAATGGCATCGGGTTGTCGACGCGGCGGCGATGATGTGGCGCGGGCGCTTGACAAGCCGGGTGCCGGACGGTCTAATCGCGCCTCCGATCTTCCACAGCACAGGCCAGCGCATCATGAAACGCACCTACCAGCCTTCCGTCGTCCGTCGCAAGCGCACGCACGGTTTTCTCGTCCGCATGAAGACGCGCGGGGGCCGCGCGGTCATCCGCGCCCGCCGCGCCAAGGGCCGCCGCCGCCTCGCTGTTTGAGGCGGGATGGCCGCGGCGGATGCCGGGCAGGGGTTTGGCCGGGCGCACAGGCTGCGCGGAACGGATGCGTTCTCGTCCGTTTTTGCTTTCCGGCGCGTCTTGCGCGGACGGTTCTATACGTTGCATTACCGCCCCAATGAAGCGGGCGGGGCGCGCCTGGGCGTGACGGTTGCCAAGAAACTGGTCGGGCGCGCGCATGTGCGCAATCTGGTGAAGCGCCTTGCACGCGAGGTCTTCCGCCGCCAGCGCGCCCGCCTGCCGTCCTGTGATGTGGTCGCCCGCCTGCACGCGCCGGTGGCCGGTGCCCGCCGCGCCGAACTCGACCATGATCTGCGCCAGCTCATGAGCCGCCTTTCTTCCATCCCGGGCAACGCGCGGGCGCGGGCCTGAGCGCCGGTTTTCCGGCGCGTTCCCGGACAGACCGCATTCGCGGTTATCATCAGCCACTTTTTCTTTGCGCCGTCCGCGCGACTTCCGATGGATCAACGCCGCCTCCTCCCTCTCATCCTCTTTGTCCTGTCGCTTTCCATGTTGTGGTTCAACTGGACGAGGTACAGCGCGCCCGCGCCCGCCAGCGCGCCGGGCGCGGCGTCCGTGCCAGCGCCCGCCGCGGCCAGCGCGCCCGATGACGATACGGTGCCGGCGCCCAGCGCCGAAGCGGCGCCGCCCGCGACGCCGCCGCTTTCCCGGGCGCCGCGGGTCACGGTGGTCACGGATGTGTTGCGCGCCGAGGTTTCCGCCGAGGGCGGCAGTATTGTCCGGCTCGAACTCGAAAAGCATCGCGCCACGGACGATCCCGCGCGCGGGTTCGTTATTTTCGACGACGGCGACGCGCATTTCTACGAGGCCGAGTCGGGGTTGCTCGGGGCGAACCTGCCCACGCACCGCACGCTGTTTACCTTGCCCGCGGGCGAACTTGTCTTGCCCGAGGGCGAGGATCGGTTGGTGCTGCGGCTGGAGGCGCCCGCCGCCAACGGAGTCTTCGTCAGCAAGCTGATGACGTTTACGCGCGGCAGCTATCTGGTCGATGTCGATTATGAAATCCGCAATGCGCGCGGCGAGGCGATCAGCGCGCAGGCGTATTTCCAGTTCCAGCGCGACGGCAAGCCCGCCGAGCAGGCCGGCGGCTTCGGGGTGCAGACGTTTACCGGCCCGGCCTTCTATACCGAGGATGCCCGCTTCCAGAAGGTGACGTTCGAGGAGATCGCCGAAGGCAAGGCGAAATTCGTCGGCAGCGCCGATAACGGCTGGGTGGCGATGGTGCAGCATTATTTCGTCAGCGCCTGGCTGCCGCCGCAGGGGGTCGTGCGCAATTATTCCGTCAAGAAGACGAAGAGCGGCAATTACACGGCGGGCCTGATGCTCGCGCCGGTCAGCGTCGCGCCCGGCGAGACGCTCAGGACCGGGGCGCGCCTCTATGCCGGGCCGCAGGATCAGGACAGGCTCGAAGGCATCGCCCCCGGCCTCACGCTGGTGGTCGATTACGGGGTGCTGACGATCATCGCCGCGCCGCTTTTCTGGCTGTTGTCGCTTTTGTACAGGCTGACCGGCAATTGGGGCTGGGCCATCATCCTGGTGACGGTCATCATCAAGCTGATCTTTTTCCCGCTCTCGGCGGCGAGCTACAAATCCATGGCCAAGATGCGCGTGCTCGCTCCCCGCATGCAGCGGATGAAGGAGTTGTACGGCAACGACAAGGCGCGGATGCAGCAGGAGATGGTCCAGCTCTACCGCACCGAGAAGATCAATCCGCTGGGCGGCTGCCTGCCCATCCTGGTGCAGATCCCGGTGTTCCTCGCCCTCTACTGGGTCTTGCTCGGCAGCGTCGAGATGCGCCAGGCGCCCTGGCTGGGCTGGATCCGCGATCTGTCGGCGGCCGATCCGATCGGGGTCCTGCCGATCCTCATGGGGCTTTCCATGTTGATCCAGACGCGGCTCAATCCCAGCCCGCCCGATCCGCTCCAGGCGAAGATCATGATGGCGCTGCCGGTTGTCTTCACCGTCATGTTCTTCTGGTTCCCTTCCGGGCTGGTGCTGTATTGGGTGGTCAACAATCTCCTTTCCATCGCGCAGCAGTGGCAGATCACGCGCATGATCGAGCGCGCCGGCGGGAAGGCCGCCCGGGCCGCCAACGATCCCAAGGTCTGAGGGGGGCGCGGCGGCGCGGGAGAGGCGATATTCCGTGCGCTTCGCGGGCGCGGCGATCTACAATGGCCGCTCTTTTTCCATTTCGCCGCGCGGAGGACTGCCATGGCCACCTCGCCGTTGCCGGAGCGCCTGGATGTTTTGCTGGTCGAGCCTTCGGCCATGCAGGCGCAATTGACGCTGAACATGCTGGCGAAACTGGGGGTGCGGGGGGTGCGCCATGTTGCCGGGGGGCGGGAGGGGCTGACCGCGATGCGGCGCGCGCCGCCCGATGCCGCCATCAGTTCGCTTTATCTGCCGGATATGACCGGGACAGCGCTTGTCGCCGCCATGCGCGCCGATCCGGCGCTGGAATGGACGCCCTTCATCCTGGTCTCCAGCGAGACCCGCCCGCAAGTGCTCGATCCGGTGCGCCAGTCGGGGGCTTGTTGTGTCATCGCCAAGCCGTTTACCGTCGAGCAGATGCGGCGCGCGCTCGATGCGGCGATCGAGCGGCCCGGCGACGCGCCGCCGCTCGACGCCGAAGAGGTGGAGCATCTGAAGGCGCTGGTGGTCGACGATAGCGCGACTTCGCGCCATTATGTCCGCCATCTGCTCGAAGAGATGGGCATCGCCCATATCATCGAGGCGGAAAACGGCAGGCAGGCGATGTCCATCCTGGCGGAGACGATGGTCGATTGCGTGCTGACCGACTACAACATGCCGGAAATGGATGGCCGCGCCCTGGTCGAATATATCCGCACGCAAAGCTGGCAGAGCGAGGTGCCGATCCTGATGCTGACCAGCGAAAACAATCGGGGCCGCCTCGCGGCGGTGGAAAAGGCGGGGGTGTCGGCGATCTGCGACAAACCGTTCGAGCGCGGCAGTATCCGCGCCCTGATCTTGCGGGCGCTGCGGCAATAGCGGCGGCGGGGGCGCGGCGGACTGGCCGGACAGGAACACAGGGGGAAGACAATCGACCATGGATACATCCAAGCTTGGCCGGAACAGACAGATTCTGCGCCTGAAGGAAGCCGAAGCGCTCCTGGCGCTGTACGAGACCATGACCGAGGCGGCGCGCGCGCGCGATTGGGATCGCCTGGCCGAACTCGAACAGCAGGCGGCGGCGATCCGCGCGACGGCCCTCGCCCGCCCGCCCGCCCCTGTGACGGAGGATCTGGACAGGCTCGGCGAGTTGCTGACCCGCATCCTGCGCCTCGACCGCGAAATCCGCGCCCATGTGGAGCCGGCGCACGCGCAGGCGCGCCAGCAACTGGCCATCGAAGTCAAGGGGCGCACAGTGCGCGCGGCCTATGGCGCGGACGGCGGCGCGGACGGCTGAGCGCGCGGGCACAGGCGCGGGGACCCCGTCCATGATTCCCTCGGATCTCGCCGCCCGTTTGCGGCTCTTGCACGAGGCCAGCCTGTTCGAGACTTCGCCTCCCGTCGCGGGTTTGCAGCGCGCCCGCGCGCTACAGGCGCAGTTGCAGGATCTCGTGCCGGGGCGGCGCTTTTTCGCCACCTTGCAACGCACGCTGCCCGATGGCACGTTCCGCGCCCTGGTGGCGGGGCAGCAGATCACGCTGTCGCTGAGCGCCGCGGCCAAGCCGGGCGATACGCTCGAACTGGTGGCGACGTCCGTGACGCCGCGGATGATCCTGGCGCGGCCCGCCGGTTCCGAGGGCGCACTGGCCGGTTCGGCGCGCCCGGCCCTGAGCCAGACCGGGCAGTTGATCAGTTTCCTGCTCACCGGCCAGCCCGCCGCCCGGCCCGCGACGCTGGCGAACAACCAGCCTTTGTTCAACGCGCCGCCCGCGCCGGCGAACGCGGGCGCGCCAGCGGGCGCGGCGGCGGCCACGGCCAGCGCGGGGACGGCCGCGACCAGCGCGGGGACGGCTCCGGCCAATGCGGGCGTCGCCATGACCGGGGCGGGGGCGGCCACGGCCACGGCCACGGCCAGCGCGGGGGCGCACATCGCCGCCAGTACGCAACTGGCGCCGTTGTTGCGCCAGGCGCTGGCGCAGAGCGGGCTGTTTTATGAGGCGCACCAGCGGCAATGGCTGGCGGGGAAAATCGACCTCGCCGCCTTGCTGCGCGAGCCGCAGGCGCAAGCGGGACAGCGGCTGGCCGCACAGGGCGGCGGCGCGGGTGCTTCCGCCGCGGCGGCCATGGGCGCGGGCGTGCCGGCGGCGGCTTCCTCCACCGCCGGGGCGGAAAAAACCGCGGCCTCCCTCGCGGCGGCCCGCGCCGGGGGGGCGGTGTCCCGCGCCGGGGCGGTCGTCCGCGAGGCGGGGCGCGACGAAGCGCCGTTCGTCCAGGCGCGCGCCGGTCCCGAACGCGCCACCGAAACCGCCTTGCGCGGCGGCCCGGTCGCCGAGCGCTTGTTGCCGATCGTGCACCAGCAACTCGAAGCCCTCGCCAGTCAACAATATCTCTGGCACGGGATGGCGTGGCCGGGGCAGGCGTTCGAGTGGATCATCGAAGATGCGCACGGCGAAGGCCGGGACGAGGGCGGCGACGGCGGGGAGGGCTGGAATACGACGCTGCGCCTGACGCTGCCCCGCCTGGGCGGGGTGGAGGCTCGCGTGCATCTGAGCGCGGGCGGCGTCGCGCTGCGCCTGTACGTCGACGATGAGGCCGCCGCTGCCGCGCTCGCCGCCCGCCGCGACGAATTGGCCGGGGCGCTGGCGGCGGCGGGCGCGCCGCTCACCGGCATGGCCGTGGAGCGCAGGGATGAGCGATGACGCGCCGGTCCCGCGCGGCGAGGCGGTCGCGCTCACTTATGCGCCGGGCGAGGCCGCGCCGCGGGTCGCCGCCAAGGGGCGCGGCCTGATCGCGCAGGAAATCATCGAACGCGCCCGCGCGGCGGGCGTATATGTGCATGAATCTCCCGAGCTGGTTTCCTTGTTGATGCAGGTCGATCTCGATGAGCGCATTCCGCCGCGGCTATATGCCGTGGTCGCCGAATTGCTGGCCTGGCTCTATCGCATCGAGGCGGGCGAAAACGCGCCGCCGCCCGGAGGCGGCGCGGATGGCGCGGCGCGTGGATAAATACAACGGCCCCCTCTATCTTCCTCGTGATATAAACGCCCTGTCCATGAATGTAGACGTCCTGCCGCACGCGGCTTTTCTCCAGTCGAACGAAATGCCAGACCAAGACGACAATAAAGATCAAGGCGAAAGCCAGGATAGCGCGCGAAATATCGCTCCCATCCGGGAAGATGAACTGGAGGCGTTCCTGTTGCGCGGACGGCGGCAGATTCGCCAGTTGCTGCGGGAGATGATCGACGTCCACGCCCTGATCAGCGTCCATCTGGCCCCGGACGGTCTGTCTTTCCTCAGCACGCTGCTGACGCTCTCCGATGATGAGGAATGGCTGTTTCTCGACGTCAGTCCGAACGAGACGATCCGCCGCCGCAGCCTCGAAGCCGAACACCTGCTGTGCGTCACGCAGATCAACAAGATCCGCATCCAGTTCCGGCTCGAAGGCGGCAGCGAAGTCCCGCTCGAAGGCGGCCTCGCGCTCGCCGCCCCCGTCCCCGAAAAAGTCCTGCGCTTGCAACGGCGCGACGCTTTTCGCCTGCAAGTGCCGCTCACGCATAAATTGCGTTGTTCCCTGCCCATGCCGCAGGAACAGGACAGCGAGGCCCCGCAGAGGAAAATCATCGAAGCTCCCGTCATCGACATCAGCGCCGGCGGCCTGTCGGTGGAAATCCCCGCCGGCAAGAACGCGATGCCCGCCGTGGGCGACCGGATCGACGGCTGCCACCTGAGGCTGCCCAACGATACGGTCATCATCGCCGATCTGGAAATCCGCAATTCCGGACGCCGCATCCATTCCGGAGGCAAGGAGGTGCTGCGCCTCGGATGCAGCTTCATCGGCCTGCCCACGCAGGCCGAAAACCAGATACAGCGTTATATCTACCAGACCGAGCGCGAAATCCGCTCGCGCGCGTGATCCGGGCGATGCCCCGCGTCAAGGGATGGAAAAGCGCGCCGCGCAAACGAAAAAGGGGCCGGGCAATGCGATGCCCGGCCCCTTGAATGCATTGGCGCGCCCGGAAGGATTCGAACCTCCTACCCCTTGGTTCGTAGCCTCCAATGCGCGGACATAACGGTTATTTTTCAACTACTTATAGACGCCCATTGCAATCCGTTTGTTATGTAATCGTATAGTTTCATTCATCAGTCGCGCAAAAGTCGCGCGGGCGGGGTATTCGATGAACGCCCGGAGGTGCGCCTTTTCCAGCGGGCCGCCGCAACCGCGCACGCCCACGCACTGGTCGGCGATCTCGATGAGGATGTGCAGCAGGTTGACCAGGTCGTGCGAGCGATCCCGCAGGGTTTCGGCGTCGAACATGTCGCGCATGACGCAGGTGATGGTCATGATCCTGGATATGCTCTCGGACAGGAAGGTGTAGTTGTCCACACCTGGATCAGTGATGTTCATTTCGCGTTCTCCTTGCGGTTGCGCCCGCTGCGGGTGCGCAGGGTTGCGATCCGGGATTCGAGCCGGATTTCGAGACCGTCGATCTTGGCTTGCAGGCTGTTTCCCTGGCGGTGGAGAGTAGATGGGCGTTTCGTCTCCTCCCCCTGTTTTTTATCCAGCGCCGTTGCTCGCCGGATGGAACGAACGGGATTGCCGCGGGCCTGAGGCCCTCGCGATGACGAGGCGGGCGGTTGTTCGTTTCCTGATGCGGAGTGTGGCGACGCTGATGTTTTCCTTTCCATGATTCGATGATTGCCAGTTCGAGCAATGGCCCCGCGAAGAAAAAGGGTGAGGATGATGGAGCGCTTATGCTCCAAGCGCGGCAAGCGGGGCAGTCTCCCCGCTTTTCCGTCCGGCAGGGGAGGGCGCTTATTTTTTCTCCGTCCGTCCTGTTTGCCGGAACGCTTCCGCCAGCCGGGCCAGCCGCGCCGTCGAGGCGTCCTGCGCGCCCGCCTCTCCCGCCGCCAGCGCGCGCGCCATTTCCTTGCCGAGTTCCACGCCGTACTGGTCGAACGGGTTGATGCCCCATATCCAGCCTTCCACGAACACCTTGTGCTCGTAAAGGGCGAGCAGGACGCCGAGGTGGAAGGCGTCGAGCCGGGGCAGGAGCAGGGTGGTGCTGGGCTGTCCGCCCGTGCTGGTCAGATGGGGGGCGAGGCGTTCGATTTCGGCGGCGGGCAGGCCGCGATGGGCGAGCGCGGCGCGGGCGGCGTCGAGCGCGCGGCCCGCCATCAGCGCGGCGGACTGGGCGAGGGCGTTGTCGACGAGGGCGCGCTGGCGTGGTTCGTCTTCGCCCACCGGGACGATGAAATCGAGCGCCGCCGCGCGGGTGCCTTGATAGAGCAGTTGGTGGAACGCATGCTGGCCGACGGTGCCCGCGCCGCCCCAGACGATGGGCGCGGTGGCGGCTTCGGTCTGGCTGCCGTCGCGCAGGGTGCGCTTGCCGTTGCTTTCCATTTCGAGTT
Organism: Azoarcus sp.; assembly: GCA_031277975.1. GTDB lineage: Bacteria > Pseudomonadota > Gammaproteobacteria > Burkholderiales > Rhodocyclaceae > WRNU01. The sequence continues at coordinate 6,441 of JAITLI010000148.1, read as the reverse complement.
GCTGGAGCCAGGCCGGGAAGCTGCGCAGGCCGTGCGCGTAGGGCAACGCGGCGAGATTCTGGATGTGGAGGAAGCTGGCGTTCCACAGTCCGGCCAGGCCGAGCCAGACGGGCAGGTTGCGCGCGAAGGGGGCGGAGCGGAAGTGCTCGTCCATCGTCCGCCCGCCGGCGAGGAAGGCGTCGAAGGCGGCCTCACCGATGGCGGCAAGCAGGGGCAGGCCGGTCGCGGACCAGACGGAATAACGTCCGCCGACCCATTCGGGGAGCGGGAACACTCGTTCGGGGGGAATGCCGAACGCGGCGGCGGCTTCGGGCGCGTTGCTGATCGCGGCGAAATGCGCGCCGATGCCGGCTTTTTCGCCGAGCGCCGCGCACAGCCAGCGGCGGGCGGCACTGGCGTTGGCAAGTGTTTCCGCCGTGCCGAAGCTCTTGGAGGACACGACGAACAGGGTGGCGGCGGCGTCGGCGCGGGCGAGCGCGGCGTCGAGTTCGCGCGGGTCGATGTTGGCGACGAAATCGACCTGGAGCGCGCCGTCGCCGCCGCCCGGGATGGCGAGGGCTTCGACGGCGAGGCGGGGGCCGAGGTCGGAGCCGCCGATGCCGATGTTGATGAGGCGGCGGAGAGTTTTGCCGCTGGCGCCGGTAAGTTCTCCCCGGCGCAGGGCGAGCGCGAAGGCGCGCATGGCGCGGGTGTCGCCGCCGCGTCCGGGCGGCGGCGGGCAGCCGCCGCGCATCGCCATGTGGGCGGCGGCGCGATTTTCGGTGAAATTGACGGCTTCGCCGGCGAAAAGGCGGCGAATGCCGTCGTCCAGCCGCGCTTCGCGCGCGAGCCGGAAAAGATCGGCGAGGGCATCGCCATCGAGGCGCTGCTTGGAAAAATCGGCGATGAGCGCGCTTCGCCCAGGCGCGGCGGGCGTGTCCAGATGCAGGGAAAGATGTTCGGCGCGGGCCGGATCGTCGGCGAAAAGAGCGGGAATCGGGCGGGCCGCGAGCCGGCGGGCGTGGCCGGCGAGCGCCGTCCATGCGGGCAGACGTTGCGGTGCGGTGAAAGCGCCGGCGTCACTCACCGGAAACCCATTCCAGTTGAAAACCCTCCCCCCCGGAAGGCACATCGGGCAAGGCGCGGCCTCTTCCGTCCCGCTCGCGGGCGTGGATTGAAACCTGGTCCGAATCCGAACGGATATAAAGGCGCAGGGATTCGAACTGTTTTCCGCCGCCGCGGCGGAACATCCAGGCCGGTTTCCAGCCCTCGGGCGGAACGGGTTCCTCGGCCCTGCGGTCGCTATAGGTCAGCAGCAGGCGGCAGGGCGTGGTGCCATCGGGGGCGGGATCGGGGCGCAGTCCGGTATAGTAATCGAGCATACTGCGGATCGAATCGGGGAGTTTGCTGCCGGCAACGCATTCACCGGCATAAGGGGCGAGCGCCTTGTTGAGCGCTTCCGCCATGGGCCGGTAGCCGCGGCCATGGTCGAACCAGGGCATCAGCAGCGCGACCGCCAGGCACCACAGCATGGTCATGCCCATCGCCCAGCGGATCGCCGCCCGGCCCGGCGTGCGCGGCAGTTGCCAGTTGAGGATGAGCCAGAGCAGGCAGATGCCGAGTCCCAGCAGGGTTTGGGGGATGGCGTCGGCCCGCGGAAGCGTGAATGCCGGCGCGGCGCGGGCGACGTAGCGGGCGAGTCCGGGCGGCCAGGCGAACGCCTGCGCCGTCCACGCGATCCATACCAGAATGGCGAATACGCCGAAATTCATCGTGGCGAACCAATCGAAGGCATTGGCCGCGCCGCGCCGCAGCGTGGGCAGGCCGCCGGCGGCCAGCAATGCCAGCGCGGGCAAGAGCGGCAGGGCGGCGGGCGGAGAATGATCGGAGGAGGCGGCCAGCAGCAGCGCCGCCGCGATCGCGGACAGCAACGGCAGCAGCCAGCGCAACTGGAGCAGGCGGCGGCGTTCGCGCCACAGCGCCCACAACGCGATGGGCCACAGCGGCCACAGGAACCAACTCAATAACTCGATGACGCGGAAGAATTCGCCGGCATCGAGGGCGCGTCCGGCGATGTGCCGCCATTGCCCATGCCGCCAGGCGGCGAAGATCTCCGGCATTTCCAGATGCAGGGCGAGCGGCCACAATCCGCCCAGGCACGCGGCCAGGGCCAGCCCGGCAAGTAGTCCGCCGCTGGCGCGCGGCGTGCGGCATTCGGGGCTGAGCATCATGACCACGGCGAAAAGGGGCGCGGTGAGCAGCAGTCCGGAAATGCCGCCGGCGAGAATGGACAGCGCGCATCCCGCTCCCGCTTGCAGGCAACCCGCCAATGGCCGTTCGGGCACGCGCGCGATCCCCGCGAGGACGAGGGCGATCGTCGCCATCAGGGCGATGATTGGCTGGGTTTCGTGAGCATGGAGAACGAGGCCGAGGCTGCCGAGGATGAGCAGCGCCGCGGGCGTGCGGGCCGGGCGGCCATAAAGGCGTTCGGCGGCGCGGGCGATCCAGTAGGCGGTCAGCGCGGTGAAAACGGCGCTTGCCAGCCGCGCACCGTCGTGGGCATCGAACAGGCCGCCGGTCACGAACGCAAGCAAGGCCGCGCACCAATAATAAAGCGGGGGATATTCGATGAACGGGACGCCGCCGATCTGCGGGAAAAACAGTCCTTCCCCCTGGAGCATCGAATACACCGGGCCGAAGTAGCGGATATCGTCGCCGCGCCATGGTTCGTGTCCGGTCAGGCCGGTGAGCAGGTAAAGCCCGGCGAGCAGGGCGAGCCACATGGTGCCGTAAAGGCGGCGTTGCAGGCGGGACGGAGAGGCGGGCGGCTCGCGGAACATGCTGGCATGGCGGGAAACAAGTCGGGCATTGTAGCGGCTTCGCGGCGAAACCGCCCGATCCGCATGTTCCCGGCGGAGAAAGGTGTGACTTTTTGCGCGCCGGGGAATATTTGCTTTTGCGCCCTGCCTTGGAGCCTTCCCCTTTCGTCATTGCGAGGCGCGAGCACCGCTGAATCAATCTGATCCCCGCCCCTGACGAGAGAACTTCGGCCACGCGCCGCGCCGTTTTTCACGAATCCCCGGACAGAATCGCGCATGAAAAGCCAAAAACCGCCGCGAAAAATATTTTTCTGTGGGGGTTGCGTTCCGCAAAAAGCGCATGTACAGTACGCCATCCCCGCCGCATCGGCATATCGAATGCGGCATGTTTTCAGGTGACGAACGGCTATGATCCTGGCACAATTCTTGCGGACGGACGGACGGACGGACGGACTTTCTTGTTGTAGATAACTCCGGAAGGCGGAACGCCTTCCGGCATTCGTCCGCGCCCCAACAAAAATCCCGCGTGGCTGAACGCCACGCGGGATTTTTGTTGGGGCGCGCCGCCATCTCCGGCCAACGCGTGACACATGGATAACGCCATGCTCCCGCGCCTGCTCCTCGTCCTTTCCCTCCTGCTGCCATGCCTCGACGCGGCGGGGGCCGAAGAGAATGTTCCGCCCGGCTGCCCCAAGGGTTCGGGCGACTGCGGCCTCGCGGAATCGGGACTCGATCCATACAACGTCATCCTCATCGGCCATCCGCTCAAAACCCTCGACGACGGCGAAATGCGCGCCCTGTACAAGTGGGCGAAAGCGCGCATGTGGAAAGACTTCCCCGACAACGAGGCCGACTACCTCGACCGCAACCGCGTCATGCTCATGCCCACCAGCGCACCGGGCAAATACGTCTTCGTGCATCTGGCCAAGGTCAGCCACGACCCCGAATTCTTCGTCCCCGCCTCGCTCATCCGCTACACGCCGCGCGCCATGCCCGAGAGCTACTACCCGGATGGCCGCCCGATCCACAGCGTGCTGGCCGGGTGCATCGCGGTGCTATGCACGGCGGGGGACACCGCCTGCTTCGGGGAATATCCGACAGGGATGTTCCGTTTCAACGATGGCGTCGAACTCGACCCGGCCACCAAAAAACCCCTGCCCGGCGGACGCATCGTCGATCCCGTCTCCCTGCGCGAGCGCGGCCAGGCGATGCGCGAACGCAATAAAAGTCAAAATCAACCCGATGAAAGGAAACCCAGATCATGAAAGCCAAAATCCTCTGCGTACTGGCCGCCGCCCTGCCGCTCAGCGCCTCCGCCGTCACCTTCCACTTTACCGGCGACCTCTTCGAGCACAACGAAATCATCAGCATTCCCTTCACGCTCGATGACGAAGTCAGCGACGTGAAACTATGGACAGACTCCTTCCTGGACGGCGTGCATTTCGATCCCATCGCCGCGTTGTGGGCCGACGATGGCAACGGCAATGGCAGCTTGATCGACTGGAACGACGACAACCCCGGCATCCAGCCCGGCCAGAGCTTCGGCGACGCGGGCTTGCTGCTGCCCTCGCTCGCAGCGGGCGACTATTTCCTGACCGTGACGGCGACGGGCAACATCCCGTTGGGCAGCCTCTTCAGCGACGGCTTCCTGTTCGGGACGGACACGCCCACAACGCTGGCCGCGGGCAGCACCGCCTGGAGCCTGTGGCTGACCGCCGCGCCGCCGCCCGCGAGCGGTGGCGCGGGCGGCGGCGCGGACGTGTCCGAACCCTCGCTACTCGGCCTGCTCGGCCTGGGCATGTTCGCCGCCTGCGCCTTGCGCCGCCGCGCGCCGCGCTGAAAGACGGCATCTTCCATCCCGAGCACGTATTCACCCATCACCTGTAATAGAATCCCATCCTTCGAGGCCCCGCCATGAACCGCAACTTCCGCCTGACCGCCGTCGCTCTCGCCCTCGCCAGCCTCTTCCCGCCCGTCCAGGCGGAAGAGAACCCCGTCCGCATGGAAGAATCCCTGCTCGATTGGGCGCGCGCCAATGCCACGACGACCGCGGCCAGGCAGACCCCCGCCCCACAAGCGGCGGCCATGACTGCGGCGGTCACTACTCATGGCGCGTTCCCATGGGATGCCGAACGCCTCGCCGCCTCCGCCTTGCCGGGAGTGCTGGTGGCCGAAGAATCGGGCCGCGCCGACAAGGCCGCCCTCGAAGCCGCGCTCAAGCAATGGGCCGCCCGGCAAGACCCGCTAGACCGCAAGGCCCTCACCGACTTCCTCGCCGCCCACCCGCAGAGCGCCTGGAAACCCGCGCTGCTCGGCAACCTCGGCCTGCTCGCCCTGGAAGAAGGCCGCTACACGCAAGCCGCCGCCGATCTGGAGGCCGCCTGGAACGCGGGCAAGCACATCCAGCACCCCGGCGTCAAAGCGCTCATCGACCGCATCGGCGGCGAACTCGTCCAACTGCGCACGCAACTGGGCCACCAGGACGCGATCGCCGCCTTGCTGCCCGAACTGGAGGGGCGGCGGCTCGCCGGCGCGGCCAGCGAAGCGCGCGGCTTCGCGCGCGAAGGGCTGTGGCGGCTACAAAACCCGGACGAAGCCACCTTCCTGTGCGGCCCGCTGGCGCTCGAACAACTGCGGCTGGCCGCGGGCGGGGCGCCGCGCGCGCTCACGGACGCGCTGGCGGCCACGCTGCCGGGCAAGAAGAGCGGCTACACCCTCGCCGAACTTGCCGAACTGGCGCAAACGCAAGGATTGGAACTCGCCCCCGTGGCGCGCGGCGCGGGCGAAGCCGTCCCCGTCCCCTCGGTCGTCCACTGGAAGAGCGGCCACTACGCCGCGCTGCTGGAAACAAAGGTAGATGAGGGCGGCAGGCAATACCGCGTGCGCGACATCGCCCTGGGCAAAGATCACTGGATCAGCCAGGCCGCGCTCATTGAGGAAGCCAGCGGCTATTTCCTCGCCGCGCGCGAGGCGGCCCCGGCCTTGCGATTGGCTTCCGCCGAGGAAAGCCAGAGCGTGACCGGCGCGAGCTATCCCTACAACCGCAACGACGGCGGCTCGCCCGATCCCGACGACGATCCCTGCTCCAAATCCAGCGGCGGCAGTTCCGGCATGATCCGCGCGAACGTGCAAGCCATGCTGGTGAGCCTCTCGCTCAAGGACACCCCCATCGTCTACCGTCCGGCCAAAGGCCCCGCCGTACCGTTGTCGGTCAACTACAGCCAGCGCGAAGCCTACCAGCCGGCCACCTTCACCTACACCAACCTCGGCCCGAACTGGACCTTCCGCGGCACCACCTACATCGTCGACCGCCCCGCGCAACCCGGCGTGGGAGTGCAACGCTACCTGCCCGGCGGCGGCACGCGGACGCAAGGCGGCTTCGTTGCTGCCAGCGGCGAATTCACCCCGGAGACCATCGCGCAATCCCAACTCGTCCTCGTTTCCGCCGACCCCATCGTCTATGAACGGCGGCTCGACGACGGCGGCAAGGACTTCTACAGCGTGGCACAGACGCAGGGCAGCGCCCGCAAGATCTTCATCACCCAGAGCATCGACGCGGCGGGCAATACGCTCACCTACCACTACGACGAGCAGTACCGCCTCACCCACCTGACCGACGCCACGGGCGGCGTCACCAAGCTCG
>JAITLI010000098.1 GCA_031277975.1 Azoarcus sp. | reverse complement strand
TGTTCGCCAGGCTCTGCCCTTGCGACAAGTGCGTCAGCATCAGCCACATCAGATCCGAGGCTTTGCGGATCACCTTGCCCGTCCGCACCATCGCCCTTGTTTCCTTGCTCGCCGCCTCGTAGCCTTCCGGAAGATGCTTCATCAGCTACCGAATGTTGTCTTCGTTCATTCTATTTCTCCCATTTCTCCCGTGCCTCTGGAGAAATATATCCACTTTCGGCTCAATTTGCTATTTTTAGGTTAGTGCTTATGGGGGCCGACCCCGCCCGCAGGATTGGCCGGGCGATCTGGCGATGGTCTCGGGCTACCCCTAACATCTTCGAGAGGGGCAGCAAGCATTGCTTTGGGGTATTTTTGGGGGTATTTTTAAAAACGCAGTTTTCAATAAGTATTAACCACGCGGGTTTATTGGAAGACTTCGAGTCCCTCTCCCGCACCAATCGAGCATACGATGTAGTACGATAAAATCCGGAAACTCCAGTAACAGCAAGGGTTTCCGGATTTTTTTCGTCCGCTGTGCCACGGCAAAAACCGATTGAGACTGGCGGTTTCAGCGGGTATACCCGCTTTATGCCGGGTGAAATACCCGCACTGGAGCCGCTGTCATGACCGCCTTGACCGATCCCGCGATCCGCGCCACCAAGCCGCGCAAGCTGCGTGACGGGGAAGGATTGTATCTTTTCATCACACCAGCGGGTGGCAAGCTTTGGCGCTTTGATTACCGCTTCGACGGGAAAGAAAAAACGCTTGCCTTCGGCAAGTATCCCGAAGTGTCCTTGAAGGACGCCCGTGACTGGCGTGACGAAGCCCGGAAGCTGCTTGCCAATGGTGCCGCCCCCGCCGCCGTGAAAAAAGCGCAAAAAGCCGAAAGACAGGAACGGACGGCGAACAACTTTGAAGCGATAGCACATAGATGGTTCGAGGTATGGAAGGCAGGCGTGGCGGAAAAAACAGCGGAATCGCAGTGGAAGCGGCTGGAGAATCATATCCTACCCATACTTGGGGACGTTCCTGTTGCGGAAATTACCCCCAAAAAAGTCATTGAGGCTTTACGGCCTCTGGAAGCGCGAGGAACGAGGGATAGCTTGCGCAAGGCGCTATCGACAAGTCGATAGCGAAAAAGCGACGCGTTTTCCAGACGCGCAACGGCGGATGCTTGTGTTCCCATGCGCGCGGCCACATCTGCCTGCGTCAGTGCGCAGCATCACGATTTGGCGGCCAACGCGCGTGCAATAGAACACACGGGCGATGCCTTCCGCAACTCGAACAAACCACCGGCAAAGGCCCTAATCGTGCGGTTCGCCAAGATCGGGGGCCGCTGCCGATCTGGAGAGCTTGGCGACCCGGTAACAGCCTCGGGCCGCCCTCTTTTCCCCGGCATTTTCCCATGCTCCCAACCCGCGCCGCGGCCAGGAACGTCCCTGCGGGCATTCCGCGCGCCCTCGAAGACGCCGGGGACGCCCGGACTTTCGAAGACGCGCAGATTCTGTCATTTACTGCCGGCGGCCCAACGCAGACCCCAGTTGTAGTGCCGGTCAAGTTCCATGTGGTGCCTGAAATAGGTCGCCAGTTTAGTGATCTTGAGTTCGTTGCCGTCGTTTTCGAGCATTGCGATGGCGCACATGTTCTTTTGATTGTCGTGATTGTCGAGCCGCACTTCGATCGGAGGATGGCCCGGCACGGCAACGGTGACGATCGCATCGGCCTGACCCCAGTTGGCGACGCCTTCGTATATGAAGGCAAAGACGCAGATACGTTTGATTTCCTTCAGATGATCGCCATTGATATAGAGAAATTCGCCCGCCGCGTTCGCGCCGGTGCGGTCGTCGCCCGCCATGTGGATGTACGGCGGCTTGTCGTAGCTTCCGAACGATTTGCCCAGGGCCTGTATGGCGCCCTTGAGGCCGTTGCTCATCTCGAAAAGGCAACCCAGGTCGAGGTCGATCCCCTTGGAGTTGAAGAGTTTGCCAAACAATCCTTTCTTGCCCGCCGGAGCGCCCGAACTCCAGTTGAGGTTGCAGACGATGCGGCCATGGCCGGTGGAGCCGCCGCGTTTTTCGAGCGAGATCTTGTCGCCGCGCTTTTCGAGCGTGATCTTGGAGAGCGAGACTTTCGGCGGCGGCGGCGCGGGAGGTGGCGATGCGGGGACCGGCGCCGGCGCGGGAGCGGCGGTTTGCGGATTCGGTTTGCCGCCGGCGACCTGTCCTCCAAAATGTTCGACCAGCGCGTCCAATCCGCCGTTGAATCCCTGGCCGACGGCGCATGTCCGCCACGCCCCGTCCTTGCGGTAGATCTCGATGAGCATCACGGCGCGCTCGCCGGCGAAATGGCTGCCGTCGAAGGCATAGCCGCCGGCCGGGGAGGCGCCATGGCGGAAAGTGGCCGTGCACGCGCCAAGCTGGCTCATTTGTCCCGCGCCATCGAGCGCCAGCGCGATCACGAGGGACTCGATGCTGGCGGGCAGGCGGGCCAGGTCGAATTCAAAGCGATCCGCTCCCGTGAGCTTGATGCCGCCGCATGGCGAGGAGCGCTGGTTGAAAAAGACCATGTAACGCTCATCGGACAGGCGCTTGGCCGCGTCCAGTCCGAAACATGAGGCGTCGATGGTCAGCCCCTGCGAGTTGAGTTGCAGCTCGACAGCGAACGGAGTGTCCGCCAATCCCAGGTCGGCCAGTCTGGCGCGTTGCCCGCGAGAAAGTTGCATGATCGTGCTCCTTGGTCAGAAGACGGAAGACAGTAAAGTCGTCACCGGCGCTTCGCGCCGCATGCGGATTGTCCTCTTTTTTAGCCCTTGGAATCTATTCCAGTAGACCCGCCGCCCGCCAGGCGATAATGCCACAAGCAATATGCGCCATATAGATACCTATGCTGCGAGGGACGAGGGGAATCCTTTGGGCGGAGAGAGTCCTCTGGGAAAACTCGTCATTGCGAAAGCCTTCCCCTTCGTCATTGCGAGGAGCGCGGCGACGTGGCAATCCAGTGCGTTCCATGCGGAGCGCAGCGACACCGGCTTATTTTGTCATCGCGGTGTTTCCTTTGTTACTGCTGGGACGTTCACGCCCCCGGACGCGTTGCCTTTGCCAACGGATGGGCGGGGTGTGGCAATGGCGTGACACACAATTTGAACAAGCGCGGCACGATGCTGTTCTTCTATGTCATGATATGTGACATGGCGGATTCTTTTGCGGCGGGAGAAGCGCGGCGGCCGCGCCGGGGGGCGGGTTGGAATCCGTGGGTTTCCGGGGACAAGGGATAGGAGATCGGGAATGGCTGGTGATCGGGGATTCTTGAGTGATCGCGGCGCGCGGGAGACGATGGCGCTTTTGAATGTGTTCCGGGCCGTGGCGCGGGCTTTGCCGCCGGTTTTGTCTCTGGCGCTGGCCATTTTCCTGTGCGCCGGATTTTCCATGGCGCAGGCGCGGACATCCATGGCGCAGGCGCCGGAGGCGGATGTCCCGGATGCCTTGAAGCCGTGGAAAAACTGGGTGCTGCATGGGCAGGAAGCCCGATTTTGCCCGGAGGTGGCGGGTGAGCACAGGATTGATTTTTGCGCCTGGCCGGGGGAATTGCGGCTGGATGCGCGGGAGGGCGGGGCGCAGTTTACCCAGACTTGGGAGACGCTGCGGGAGGGCGCCGTGCCTTTGCCCGGCAACCGCGAGTATTGGCCGCAGCAGGTGACGGTGAATGGCCGCCCGCACGCGGTGTCGAGGCGCGGCGGCAGGAGGGCGGATGATGTGCCTGTCGTATGGCTGCCGCCCGGCAGGCATGTGGTGGCCGGTTGGATTCCCTGGCTGGAGCGCCCGGGGAAGTTGTCCGTACCCGCGAACGTGGCCTTGATCACGCTGTCGGTGGATGGCAAGGCCGTACAGGCGCCAGAGCGGGATGAAATTTCGCTCATGTTGAGCGCCAGCGGCGAGGCGGCGCGGGCACGGGAGAGCGACAGCCTCGGTGTCCAAGTCTATCGCAAGCTCACGGATGGCATCCCGGCGCGGTTGACGACACGGGTGCGCCTGAAGGTGTCGGGCAAGCCGCGGGAGGTGGCCGTGGCGGATATCTTGCCGGAGCATTTCGTGCCGACGGGGATCGTTTCGCCGTGGACGGCGCGGCTGGATCAGGAGGGGCATTTGCTGGTGCAGGCGTTGCCGGGGGAGGCGACGGTCGAGGTCATGGCCCGGCTCGATGAGCCGCTGGAGGAGGTGAGGCCGCGCTTGTCGCCGCAACGCGCGCAGGAGGTGTGGAGTTATGAGGCAGTCCCCGCCCTGCGCACGACGACGATCCTGCCGATCGCGGGCGGGGAGGCGTTTGTCGTCGATCCGCTTCAGGCGGGGGTGCCGGGGGAGTGGCGGTCGCTGCCGGCGCTGGCGGTGGGCGAGGGCGCGCGGTTGCGGGTGGAGGAACACGCGCGCGGGCAGGATGAGCGCGAAAACCAGCGCCTGACGTTGCGGCGCGAGATGTGGCTGGATTTTTCCGGCAAGGGGTTTTTCGCGCGCGACCGGATCGAGGGCAGCATGCGGCAGGGGTGGCGCTTCGATGTGGCGCGGCCTTACACGCTGGTGAGCGCCAATCAGGATGCGCGCACCGTCGCCAATGCCGCCGATGATCTGGGGTTGATGGGGGATCTGCTGGTGACGCGGGGGGCGGATGAAAGTCTGACCGGCGTGGAATGGCGGCGCGAGCGAGTGACGCTCAATGCCGGAGTGCGGCTGGAGGCTGCCGCGGGGGCGCGCATTCCGGTCACGGGGTGGCGGCAGACGTTCGACAGCGTCGAGACGACCCTGCATTTGCCGTATGGTTATCGCCTGCTGGCGGCGCCGGGCGTCGATACGGTGTCGCGCAATGCCTGGGTGGAGCGCTGGACGATGCTGGATATTTTCCTGTCCGCGTTTTTCGCCTTGCTGGCGTGGCGGCTGTTCGGCGCCGGGGGCGGCGTCGCGGCGGCGGCCTATCTGATACTGGCGATGCAGGAACCCATGTCGCCGGTGTTTTCCTTTGCCGCCGCCGTTGTTTTTGTTTTGCTGCATCGTTTCATGCCGGAAGGCCGCCTGCGCGGCTTTCTCCGCCTCGGGCAATATCTGGCCCTGATCTGCCTCGCGGTCGCGGCGGTGATTTTCATCCCGGCGCAGATTCGTTATGCGCTTTATCCGCAGCTTGAGGAAAGTTCCGGATTTGCCGTCGTGAAGGAGGGCCACATCGACAGCTTAACGGAGACGACGGCATCCGCGTTCGAGCCGCTGCCAGCGGCGGCAGCGCCGCTGCAAGAAAGCCCCCATTCCGAACCCGGCGGGAAGATAGGGATACAAAACATGATAGCGCGCGCCCCCCGCCAGTCAGACTGGCGCGCCCATGTCACCGACCGGAAAGGAACGGCGTCCCCCGCCCGCCAGCGTTATGCCCAATCCACCGTGACACAGACCGGCGGCGGCGAACCCGCGTGGAGTCTGGGGGAACAATACCGGCTGCGCTGGGCCGGGCCGGTCGCGCAGACGCAGCGCGTGCAGCTTTTCGTCAGTCCGCCATGGTTGACGCGCATTTTGCGTGTGTTGACGGTCGTGCTGCTGGTGGCGCTTGTCTGGCGGCTGCTCCGCGCCGTCTTCCCGGACAAGGCGCCGCCGCCGGGATGGCGGAGCGCGCGCCCCGCCGCCGCTTCCGCGCGAGCGGCGGCCCTGGCGGGGGCGGGGCTGGCCGTGTTGCTCGCGGCCGCGCTGGGTTTTCCCGTGTCCGCCGCCGCCGCCGGGTCTGCCGATGCCTTTCCGCCCAAGGAATTGCTGGACGAACTGAGGACGCGCCTGCTCAAGGCGCCCGAGTGCGCGCCGGCCTGTGTCGATGTGGCCAAGGCCCGCGTCGAGGCCAGGCCGCGAGCGCTGCGGGTCAGGCTCACGGCGCATGCCGCCGCGCCGTCCTCGCTGCCCTTGCCGAACCCCGGCAGGCATCTGGATTTGCGCGAAGTGCGCGTCGATGACACGCCGTATCCCGTGTTGCGAACCGGGGGAGGAATTTATATCGCGCTGCGGCAGGGTATCCACCGTGTCCAGATCGAGTACGCGCCAAGCGGCGATACGGTCTCGCTCGGTTTCCCGCTCCGGCCCGCGCGGATCGAATTCGCCGGGACGGGCTGGCAGGTCGAAGGCATCGACGAAAACCGGCTGCTGGGCGAGACGCTGAATTTCTCCCGCGCGGCGGACGTGCCTGTTTCCGCCGCCGAGCGGGGCGCGCAGGCGCAGCAATTCGCGCCGTTCGTTCACGTGCGGCGCGACATTGATCTCGATCTCGACTGGAGCGTGAATACCACGGTCAGCCGCATCGCCCCGGCGGAAGGCGGCTTTACCTTCCCGATCCCGCTGCTTGCCGGCGAGCACGTCACCACGCCCGCCGTGAAAGTGCAGGATGGCCGCGCCTGGGCGGTATTTACCGCCAACGCGGCGAACGCCTCCTGGACGGCCCGGCTCGACAAGGCGGAGACGCTCGAACTCATCGCCCCGCCCTTGCCGGAGCGCGCCGAAACCTGGCGCATCACCGTGAATCCTTCATGGCACATGGAATGGAACGGCGTGCCGGTGACGCTCGTCGACAATGGCCGGGATCAGGCGATCTTCGAGTTCCATCCCCTGCCCGGCGAGAAACTCGCCCTCACCGTCACCCGGCCCGCCAAGGTCGAAGGCGGCTTTCTCGCCATCGACCACGCGGTCTTGCACAGCCGCATCGGGCGGCACGCCAGTGATTACGAGCTTGAGTTCGGCCTGCGCGCCAGCCGCGGCGGTGAGCATCGCATCGGCTTGCCGCCGGATCTGGAGGCGCTCGATGTGCGCCGCAACGGCATCCCCCTGAACTTGCAGGCGCGGGAAAACCGCCTCAGCCTGCCGGTTTCGCCGGGCAAGCAAACCTATACGCTCAAGCTGCGCCGCCAGGGAGATGTTGGCCCGGTCATCGCCAGTCCGGCCATCGACCTCGGCCTGCCCGCGGCCAACATCAATTTGCGCACCGCCCTGGGCGAACAGCGCTGGGTTCTCGCCGCCCACGGCCCCACCGTCGGCCCCGCCGTGCTGTACTGGGGCGAATTGCTCGCGGCGCTGGCTGTCGCCTTCTTGTTCGCGCGCAGTGGCTGGAGTTCGCTTGGCAGGAGGGAATGGTTCCTGCTCGTCCTCGGTTTTTCCACCTTTTCGTGGCCGGCCCTGCTGCTCATCGCGCTCTGGCTCATCGTCATCGACTGGCGCGCGCGCGCCAGCGCGTGCGCGAACTGGCCGCCGCTCGAATTCAACGCCATGCAGGCGGGCATCCTGGCGCTGACCGCCCTCATGCTCCGGGCGCTCATCGACGCCACGCCGCGCGCGCTGCTCAGCGTTCCCGAGATGGGCATTCGCGGCCACGGCTCCAGCGCGGGGATGCTGAACTGGTTCGCCGATCAGGGTGGGCCTGTCTTGCCGACCGCCACGGTCTTCAGCCTGCCCATCTGGGTCTATCGCCTGCTCATGCTGGCATGGGCGCTCTGGCTGGCGTACACCCTCATCCGCTGGCTGGGACGCGGACTCACCGCCTGGCTGCGGCACGGGTACTGGAAAAAAATCTCCTGGAAATGGCGCCGGACACAGACAGAGCCTGCCGCCTCCAGCGAAAAAAGCGCGCCGTCCCGGAAAAGAGGGAAAACGCCGGAATCCTGAAAGACGCGGCGCGGACGGCGGCGGCGTTCGTTTCAGCGTCCGCCGCCGCCTTTCGCTGGCGAGAGCGCTTCCAGCAGCGCTGGAACGGCGTCGAAGCCGCGCTCGAACAGGCTTTGCGCGACAGGGCCGAAATTGCTCATCAGGAGAACGAGGGCGAAGAAACCCACGGTCATCGTGACCGGAAAGCCGATGGCGAAGAGGTTGAGTTGGGGGGCGGCGCGGGTGAGGATGCCGAGGGCGGTGTTGGTGACGAGCAGTACCGCGAGCAGCGGCAGCGCGAGCAGGAAGCCGGTGGAAAAGATGGCCGCGCCGGCGCGGGGGATCAGGCTCCAGCCGCTGCCGTCGATGCCCGCGCCGACCGGCAGCCATTCGAAACTGCGCGCCAGCAGGTCGATCATGATGAGATGGCCGTCGAGGGCAAGGAAGAGGAGAGTGGCGACCAGGCTCATGAAGTCGGCGAGCACCGCGCTTTGCCCGCCGGAGTTGGGGTCGAAGAAGAGGGCGAAGGACAGGCCCATCTGCATGCCGATGAATGAGCCGGCGACGTCGATGGCGGCGAAGACGAGGCGGACGACGAAGCCGATGGCCGCGCCGATGAAGATTTGTTCGCCCATGACCGCGAGGCCGACGCCGGAGCCGGGCGCGATGGCGGGCATCGGGGGGAGCGCGGGGAGCAGGGCGGCCGCGATGCCGAGGCCGGCGGCGAGGCGGATGCGTACCGGCATGCCGCGGTTGGAGAAGACCGGCGTGGCCATCATCAGCCCGAGCAGGCGCGCGAGGGGAAACATCAGCGCCGCCAGCCAGGCGTCGAGTTGGGCCGAGGTGACGCTGAGCATGGCGTTCCGCGCGGACGGCGCGCCTAGCCGATCATGGCCGGGATGGAGGTAAACAGCCGCCGCATGAAATCGGTGATCGTGGTGATCATCCACGGCCCGGCCAGTACCAGCGTGACGAAGATCGCCACCAGTTTGGGGACGAAGGTGAGGGTCATTTCGTTGATCTGGGTGGCGGCCTGGAAGATGCTGATGATCAGGCCGGTGACGAGCGCCGACAGGAAAAGCGGCGCGGAGACCATGAGGGTGACTTCGACGGCCTGGCGGCCCAGTTCGATGACGGCGGTGGGGGTCATGGCGGATTTTCCCTTGATGGCTAGACGGCGGCGAAGCTTTGCACCAGCGAGCCGATGATGAGGCCCCAGCCGTCGACGAGCACGAACAGCATGAGTTTGAAGGGCAGCGAGACGATGACCGGGGACATCATCATCATCCCCATCGACATCAGCACCGAGGCGACCACCATGTCGATGATGATGAAGGGAATGAAGACGATGAAACCGATCTGGAAGGCGGTCTTGACTTCCGAGGTGACGAAGGCGGGGATGATGACCCGCATGGGCAGGTCTTCGGCTTTTTCGACGGGCGCGATCTTCGCCATGCCGGTGAAAAGCGCGAGGTCGGGTTCCCGGATCTGGCGCAGCATGAATTCGCGCATCGGCGTCGAGGCGCGTTCCAGCGCCTGGTCGATGCCGATGCCGCCTTCGGACATGGGCAGGTAGGCGTCGCTGTAGATCCGTTGCGCCACCGGGGACATGATGAAGAAGGTGAGAAAAAGGGCAAGACCGATCAGGACCTGGTTGGGCGGCGAGGTTTGCGCGCCGATGGCCTGGCGCAGCAGAGTGAATACGATGATGATGCGGGTGAAGCTCGTCATCATCAGCACCATCGCGGGCAGGAAGCTCAGCAGTGTGAGGAACAGCAGCGTTTGTACCGACAGGCTGTATGTCGTGCCGCCGCCGGGCGCGGGCGCGGCGGTGAGCGCGGGCAACCCCGGCGGCGCCTCCTGCGCGCCGGCGGCGAACGGCAACAGGCCCAGGGCGAGCGTGGCGGCGCAGGCCAGGATGGCGCTAGGGCGCATGGCGGCGTCCTTGCAGCGCCCGGTGCAGGCGGCTGGCGAAGGCGGCGGCGGGGTTGCTGTTGCCGTTTTCGCCGCGGGTCTCGCCGCCGTCCGCGGCGCTCGCGGGCGGCGGGGATAATTCGCCGCGCCCGAATATGTGCAGGGCGCGCACGTTGTTCGGGGTGACGCCGAGCAGGATGATTTTGTCGCCGATTTCGAGCAGCACCACTCTTTCGCGCGGGCCGACTGGCGCGGCGCCGATGACGCGCATCAGGTGGTTGCCGCGCCCGGCGGCGGAGAAGCGTTTCAGCAGCCAGACGAACGCAACGAGAATGACGAGCACCGCCGCCAGGCCGGCCAGCATTTGTCCCAGCCCCATGAGCGGGCTGACGGCGGTGGCGGCGGCGGTCTCTTCCGCGGCGAGGCATGGGCCGGAGAGGGCGAGCGGTAGCGCGGCGAGGATGGAGCGCCGCCGCGCCTGGACATCATGGTCTTCTGGATAGTCAGCGTCGCTTCGCTCCGTATGGAACGAAGCCCTCTCCCGCCCTTCGGGCACCCTCTCGCCCGCCAAGCGGGGGAGGGGAAAGTACGTTCTCCCCTCCCCTCTTGGGACAACCGGAAGCCGCCCCTCTTTTCCCCTCTCCCCCCTTGGGGGGCATGGGTATCCACAGACTATGTTTCCCCTGTCATTGTTGATACAAAATCGGGGTGGCGTGTAGAGACCTATTCCGTTCGAAACAGGATGCCCACGGCTGTTCGCACCGCGCTTCCGATGCGTCATCCGGCGCGGAGCGCCCGGAGCGCCTTGCTCCGCGCTCCGAACGCCTTGCTCCGCACTCCGAGCGCCTTGCTCCGCACTCCGAGCGCCTTGCTCCGCGCTCCGGGCGCCTTGCTCCGCGCTCCGAGCGCCTTGCTCCGCACTCCGAACGCCTTGCTCCGCGCTCCGAACGCCTTGCTCCGCACTCCGGGCGCCCTGCTCCGCGCTCCGAACGCCTTGCTCCGCGCTCCGAACGCCTTGCTCCGCACTCCGGGCGCCTTGCTCCGCACTCCGGGCGTTTCGCTCCTCACTCCGGGTGCTTTGCACGCCACGGCATGCATGGGGCGCGGCGCGGACGGACTCGTCGAAAGCGAAAGCCTCCCCCCCCTCGTCATTGCGAGGCGCGCAGCGCCGTGGCAATCCAGTTCGTTCTGTCCGGCGCGAAGCGCCGCTGTTTCGGAATGTGTAGATGTAGATACCCATGCAATGACGGGGCGGGGGAGGTTTCCGCTTTTGACAAGGGACGGGGGGCGCAATGGCGGGTTCTTTCGATGGGCGCCCCACCCCCGCCTGTATCAGTCCGCGTCTATCCGGTTATCGTGCAGGTTGGCATATGATTCCCTGAAAAGCGCATCGGTCCGGGCCGCGTCCGGACGGGGGGTGATGAAGCTGACCAGCGGTACGATCGCCAACCCCGCCAGCATCGCCAGCGCGCCGGCGTTGATGGGCGAACCGACATAGCCCAGCAGCATGTTGCTGCAAACCAGCGCGAGCGCGAAGGCGAAACAGGCCCAGACGCTTGCCGTGGTGGCACGCTTCCAGTACAGCCCGTAAAGGAAAGGGGCGAGGAAGGCGCCCGCCAGCACGCCCCAACTGATGGACATCAATTGCGCGATGAACGTGACCGATGAATGGTATTGCACGAGCGCGATGATGGTGGAGATGAGCACGAAGACCACGATGAGCAGGCGGATCGACACGAGTTGCCCCTTCACGTCCATATCCTTGACGAAGTTGCCCCTGATGAAATCGAGCGTCATGGTCGAGCTTGAAGTCAGTACGAGCGAACTCAGCGTCGACATGGACGCGCTCAGCACGAGAACCACCGTGAGTCCGATCAGGAGATCGGGCATGTTCGCCAGCATGGCGGGGATCACCGAGTCGTAGACCGGCGTGCCGGCGGGAGTGTAGGCGATATTGTCCGCAGCCAGCCGTCCGAATCCGCCCAGGAAGTAACTGCCGCCCGCGACCACCAGCGCGAAGAACGTCGAGATGACCGCGCCGCGCTTGATGGCGTTGCTGCTCCGGATGGCGTAGAACTTCTGCACCATCTGCGGCAAGCCCCAGACGCCCAGCGAGGTGAGGACGAGCACGCCCGCGAGATTGAAAGGATCAGGCCCGAAAAGCGACACGAACGCGCCCTGCATCCCCGCCGTACCCGGCGTGTCGTTGGGCGCCTGCGAGAGCGCAATGACCGCCTGCGTGAAGCCGCCATGCCCGCCCAACACCGCGACGATGACGGCGACGATGCCGAACAGCATGATGAGTCCCTGTACCGTGTCGTTGATGGCGGTCGCCATGTAGCCGCCAAGCACCACGTAAACACAGGTCAGCACCGCCATGGCGATGACGCACAATTCGTATGGGAGATTGAAGGCCATGTCGAAAAGGCGTGAAAGCCCATTGTAAATACTGGCGGTATAGGGAATGAGGAAAACGAAAATGATCGCCGCGGCGGCAATGCGCAGCCAGCGGCTCGAAAAGCGCGCGCCGAAAAATTCGGGCATGGTCCGCGCATGCAAATGGTGTGTCATCGCGCGCGTGCGCGCGCCCAGTACGTACCAAGCGAGCAGGCTGCCGACGAAGGCATTTCCCAGCCCGATCCACAGCGCCGCCATTCCGTATTTCCAGCCGAATTGACCGGCATAGCCGATGAAGACCACCGCCGAAAAATACGAGGTGCCATACGCGAAGGCGGAAAGCCATGGCCCCACCTTGCGCCCGCCAAGCACGAAACCATCGACGTCCAGCGCGCTCTTGCGGGCGCGGAAACCAATGTAGACAGTGACGGCGATGAAGATCGCCATCATGAGGATTTTCAGGAACATATTGTTTGCGTCACCCAATCATGAAACAGGACAATGGGAAATAGAAAACAGGCCGGGCATTATAATCTTATCCGCGCTGCCGCTTTTGTTCCCGCCGGAAAACCGCGCGGCCCGCGCACAATGCGGATTCGCAATCACCCTGGAGCGCATCGATGGAACAAGGCGCATGTCATGGAATGAGGTGAAAAGGAAATCAGGGACCGGATTCAATCAGCGCGCGCTCAGGCTCACCCGGTCGTAATGGCCCTGCTCGTCCATCGCGGTGATGTCGTAGCGGCCAGGGTGTTCCAGGCGATAGGCAAAACTGGCGCGCGCCGGGCGGCGGCCCTGGTTGCGGCCATTGACGAGCCAGATCACTTCGCCTTCTGTCTTCCCCCGCACTTCGAGGCGAATGAAGGGCGCATTGCCCGCCGCGGAACGGCGCAATATCTCGTTGTGGTTCGCGCCGACGATTTTCAATCCGGCTTCGGGCGTGGCATGCCCCGCGCAGTCGGGCCACCACGGCGGCGGCAGGGCCTTGGGACGCGTGTCCGGCGTGAGCCAAGGCTCCAGCACGGCGGGCCAGCGCGCGATCTCCCGCGTTTCGAGCGCCCCCCTGAAGCAGCCGGGCAGGGCGCGGCGCTGGCTCACGGGGTCGATTTGCAGCCGGTAACGCGCTTCGCCGCCGCGCAGGCGGTCAGGGAAAGTGGGGGGCGCGGCGCCGTTCAGGAGCCAGGCCAGACGGGCTTGATGGCAATGTTCCGGAGCGGTACTGGATTGCCGGAGACCCAGCGGCCAGCAGATACGCTCCTGCTGCGCTTCCGGCGGCCTTTTGCGCGCGGGGATGGGGGAATCGGCAAGGGCGGCGGCGCCCAGGGCGTCGAAAATATCCACCAGCAGGGGAGCCGCCGCGTTCGCACCGAAAAAACCCGGGTTGGGGGTGCCGTCGGGCCGCCCGACCCAGACGCCGACGGTATGGCGGTCGGAGACGCCGATCGCCCAGGCATCCCGGAAGCCAAAGCTGGTGCCTGTTTTCCAGGCAATCCCCCGTTGCTGCCCGGCGCCGCTCTCCAGCGCACGCCCCATGGGGCCGCCCGATTCCAGGATGTCGCGGATGATGAAGGCCGCGCCCGGGGAGAGCATCCGCCGTTCTTCTACGGGCGCATCGGACGTGAACCGCAGTTTGCCCGCCAATCCCCGGCGCGCCAGCGCCGTATAGGCGCTCACCAGTTGTTCCAGGCTGACGCCTGCGCCACCGAGGATGACGGAAAGATTGGGTTCCGCGCCGCGCCTGAAATCCAGCTTCATGCCGCCCCGGCGCAGCAGGGCGGTGAAATGGGCCGGCCCCAGGCGCTCCAGCACTTCCACGGCGGGGACGTTCAGGGATTTGACCAAGGCTTCGGAAACGCTGACCGGGCCATGGAAGGATTGCTGGAAATTGCCCGGCTGGTAGCCGGAAAAGGATTGCGGCACATCCGCGAGCAGCGATTCGGAATGAATCAGCCCCTCGTCCAGCGCCAGGCCATACAAAAAGGGCTTGAGCGTGGAGCCGGGCGAGCGCGAAGCCTGCACCATGTCGACATGGGCAAAACGCCGCTCGTCGCCGAAATCCGCCGAACCGGCGTAGGCGCGCACTTCCAGGCCAGCGTTATCCACCACCAGCGCGGCCATGGAAACCCGGGGCGGCAGGGCATGGATACGGCCGGAGAGCAGGAGTTCCACGGTCTGCTGGATGTGCGCGTCGATGGTCGAATCAATGCGCTCGCGCCCGGCGGCCTGTTTTTTCAGGCGCTCCGCCAGCAGGGGAGCCAGCAGGGGGTCTTTCACGGTCTGGGAAAAAGGCGGCTCGGAAAAAGCGTCGGCGATGTCTTCCGCCGCCCATTGCCCGCGCATGCGGGCAATGACTTTGTCACGCGCCCGCCGCGCCCGCGCAGGATGGCGGTCGGGGCGGTAGAGGGAAGGCGCCTGCGGCAACACGGCCAGGAGCGCCGCTTCGGCGTGGCTCAGGCGGCGGGAGGGCTTTCCCAGATAGGCGCGGCTGGCCGCTTCCACGCCTTCCAGTACGCCGCCCATCGGCGCGTGGTTGATGTAGAGCGTGAGGATTTCCGCTTTGGAAAGACGCCACTCCAATTGCATGGCGCGCAGGATTTGTTTCATCTTGCCGCCCACGGTGCGCGGCATGGGTTCCAGGATGCGCGCCACCTGCATGGTCAGGGTCGAGCCGCCGGAGATGATTTTCCCGTGCCTCATCCATTGCCAGGCCGCCCGGAAAAGCGCCAGCGGATTGACGCCCGGATGGCGGTAAAAGGTTCGATCCTCGTAACGGATCAGGGCTTCCAGATAGCGGGGTGAGACTTCATCCAGCGCGACCGGATAACGCCAGATATGCTCCCGATCGGGGAAAGCCCGCAGCGGCGTGCCATCGCGCGCCGTCACCAGCAAGGCCCTGGGCGAATCCCGTCCCGGCGTGGGAGGCGGAAACAGGCGATCCAGCGTAAACAGAAAAGCTGAAAGGCCAATCAGGGCAAACAGCAGGGTGCGCCCAAAAGGGCGAATAGAGAGGAGGCGTTTTATCCGGAATATCATGGTTTACAGACGGGGCCTGCGGCGCCCGGAAACCGGCCGGGCCATGCATCGTGACCCGCGCAGCGCAAGCGCGCCGTCCCCCCGCGTGGCCGCTCTCCACACCGGCTTACAGCACGGGCGTGCCTTCCTGTTCGCCTTTTTCGTAAACCACATTGGCGCGGCCCACGATCAGGGGGTCGAGCGGGCCGATACGGCTGATATCCTTATTGGCATAAGGCAGTTTGTGCAGCACATAACGCAAGGCATTGAGGCGCGCCCGTTTCTTGCAATCGGATTTCACCACCGTCCATGGCGCGTCCGCCGTATCGGTGTAAAAGAACATCGCTTCCTTCGCCTTGGTGTAATCGCCCCATTTGTCGAGCGAAGCCATGTCGATGGGCGAGAGCTTCCATTGCTTCAAGGGATGGCTTTTTCGCTCCTTGAATCGCCGCCGCTGCTCGGCGCGGCTCACCGAGAACCAGAACTTGACCAGATGAATGCCGCTGCGCACGAGATTGCGCTCGAATTCCGGACACTGGCGCATGAATTCGACGTATTCATCCGTCGAGCAAAACCCCATGACTTTTTCCACTCCGGCGCGGTTGTACCAAGAGCGGTCGAACAGCACGATTTCGCCGGCGGTCGGCAAATGCTGGATATAACGCTGGAAATACCATTGCCCGCGCTCGACATCCGAAGGCTTTTCCAGCGCGATGACCGAAGCGCCGCGCGGATTCAAATGTTCCATGAAACGCTTGATGGTACCGCCTTTGCCCGCCGCGTCGCGGCCCTCGAAAAGGATGACGACTCTTTGCCCCGTTTCCTTGACCCAAGCCTGCAATTTCAGCAATTCCACTTGGAGATGGTATTTCTGCTTTTCGTAATTCTTGCGCGACATCAGGTTTTTGTAAGGATAACCGCCGCTGCGCCAATCATCGGAAAGCTCGTCGTCGGGCCTGACCGCCAATTTGCCATTGCCGTCCCTGGTTGTCAGCGCCTTTTTCAGGAAAGTCTCGCGCAAGACCTCGATATCGTCGGGCGAAGCCCCCGCGAGAATGGCTTCCAGCGCGCTGGCCGCGGACTGGATGTCGCCGCCCTGGGATTGGAGAATATCGGTCATGGCCACGATCTTGGAAGCGCGGGCGGCATCGAGCGCCTGGTTGACCTCGAAAGCCTCGATCCCTTGCCTGGTGCTGGAAGTCGCGGTGTCGCCCAGGCTGGCGCGCCGGGGTCGGGCGTCTTTCGTGTCCGCCGCGCGGACCCGCCGCATGGGGGCTGGAGGAGCTGGAGGAGCCGGGGGCGCGGCAGGAGATTTATCGGTGCTCATGAGTGTTCCTGTCGATAAACAATAAAAACAGTGCTTATACTACGCCTTCCGCCCCCGCAGTCCTACCCGCTGCTTCACGCGCATTTTCTGCCCATGCGCACCGGTTTGCCAGGATATATGAAAAGCATTTTCCGCCGCTTGCTTCCCGACCGGGACGCCATTGCCCGCCAGCGCTGGCTGCGCCCTTTCGCCGGAAATCTGCTCCATCCCTTCCTCTGGTACCTCAACCGCCAATCCGCCGCGCGCGGCGTCGCCGTCGGGCTTTTCTGCGGACTGATTCCCGGGCCGTTCCAGATGCCCGGCGCGGCGCTCCTGTGCGTTGTCCTGCGCGCCAACCTGCCGCTGGCGCTCGCCACCACGCTCTACACCAACCCGTTTACTATCGTCCCGCTCTATTTCGCCGCCTTCATGCTGGGCAATTGGGCGCTGGGCAATTCCGCCCATTCGGGAAGCGCTTTCACCGCCCCCCCCGAATGGAGCGGCATGAGCCTGTACGACTGGTGCATGGCTCTGATGGACTGGATGAGCGGTCTCGGCAAACCGCTGGCTCTCGGTCTCGTGCTGCTCGCCAGCGGACTGGCGCTGACCGGATATTTTTCCGTCCATGGCCTCTGGCGGCTGGAGCGCATCTGGCAATGGCGAAGACGCGCCCGGCGCGGCGCGGCAAAACCCGAATGAACGGGAGTGGATTCCCTGTTTTATTGGACTTTTTCGGACTGTGAACTGGTCCCCCCGACAGGAATCGAACCTGTATCTAGCGCTTAGGAGGCGCTCGTTCTGTCCATTGAACTACAGGGAGACGGCTATTTCAACAGCATCCACGATGAAGATCGGAAACCGCCAGCGGGCGCAGGTACAGCATAAGGAGTAAGGGGGCGAAGCCTATCATTAAACCTCGCCCGACGAAAGCCGCCGCCACGCGCCGCAACCCCACTTCGCCAAATACTTGCCGCAACCCTTCCAGTACCAGCCACAACACTTCTTCGTAGGCAACATTGGCGTACAGCGCCGGCGCCACGTTGGCCGATATGATCGACAAAGATTCATGTGCGAGTCGGCGCGGAGCGGAGAGGCGTGGATAAGGAGATATCGCCGCGACACAATGTCGCCCGCGGCGGCTTGAGAAGCACGTTCCCATGGTGTTACAATTGCCGACTTATTTTCGCGGGGGTTCTCCGCGGGGATGAAATTCGCACGCCGGGTCGGTCGGGGTGCGCCGTTTCGGGGAGGCCGCGGTCGCGCGGGTTTGCCAAACGGCGGCACTGGCGGGAAGGTTCCCGCCTCGCCCGGCGGAGGTCAACCCTGAAAAAAGTTGGAGTCACACATGTCTGTCACGATGCGCCAGATGCTCGAAGCGGGCGTCCATTTTGGCCACCAGACCCGTTTCTGGAATCCGAAGATGGCACCGTACATTTTCGGCCACCGCAACAAGATTCATATCGTCAATCTCGAAAAGACCTTGGCCAAGTACAACGAGGCCATGGATTTCGTGCGCAAGCTCACGGCAAAACGCGGTACGATCCTTTTCGTCAGCACAAAGCGCCAGGCGCGCGAGATTCTCGCCGAGGAAGCGCGCCGCGCTGGCATGCCCTATGTCGATGAACGTTGGCTCGGCGGCATGCTCACCAATTTCAAGACCGTCAAGCTGTCGATCAAGCGCCTGAAAGAGCTGGAGGCGATCCTCGGGGACGGCGGTTCGGTCGAACGCCTCTCCAAGCGTGAGGCGCTGATGATGCGGCGCGAGATGGAAAAGCTGCAAAAATCCATCGGCGGTATCAAGGACATGGGTGGCCTGCCCGACGCGCTGTTCGTGATCGACGTCGGCTACCACAAGATCGCCATCACCGAAGCGCGTAAGCTGGGCATTCCGGTCGTGGCGGTGGTCGATACCAATCATTCGCCGGATGGCGTGGATTACGTGATTCCCGGCAACGACGATTCTTCCCGCGCCATCCGCCTCTACGCGCGTGGCGTGGCCGACGCCGTCCTGCAAGGCCGCAGCCAGGCACTCACGGAGATCGTCGAGACGGACAGCGAGGAGTTCATTGAGGTCGAGGAAGAGGACGAGCAGGCGGAAGACGCCTGACGCCATGGCGGACAAGTCGCGGCGGAACGCCCAGTTGCGCCGCGCGCCATAAACGAAAACGAGGAGTGAATCAGCATGGCGGAAATTACCGCGGGCATGGTCAAGGAACTGCGCGAGAAGACCGACGCGCCGATGATGGAATGCAAGAAAGCGCTGGCGGAAGCCGGTGGCGACATGGGCAAGGCCGAGGAAATCCTGCGCGTCAAGCTGGGCAACAAGGCCACCAAGGCGGCGGCGCGCATCACCGCCGAGGGCGTAGTGGCGATCCACATCGCCCCGGGCGGCAAGCTGGGCGCGATTCTGGAAGGCAACTGTGAAACCGATTTCGTCGCCAGGAACGAAGATTTCATCGCCTTGGTGAAGAACGCCGCCACGTTGGCGGCGGAGCAAGCGCCCGCGGACATCGCCGCGCTCTCCGCGCTGCCGCTTGGCGAAGGCACAGTGGAGTCGACCCGCGGCGCCCTCGTTGGCAAGATCGGCGAGAACATGACCCTGCGCCGCTTCCAGCGCGTCGAAGCCAAGGGCGCGCTCTATTCCTATATCCACGGCGGCGCCAGGATCGGCGTGCTGCTCGATCTCATCGGCGGCGACGAACAACTGGGCAAGGATCTGGCGATGCACATCGCCGCCTCCAAGCCGAAGGCGCTCGACGTTTCCGGCATCGAGGCCGCGCTGATCGACAGCGAGCGCCGCATCGCCCTGGAGAAGGCGCGCGAATCCGGCAAGCCCGAAGACATGCTGGAAAAAATCGCCGAAGGCGCGGTGCGGAAATTCCTCAAGGAAGTCACCTTGCTCGGGCAGGCATTCGTCAAGGACGACAAGCAGACCGTGGAACAACTGTTGAAAAGCAAAGGCGCGGCGGTGGCGGGCTTCACCCTCTACGTCGTCGGCGAGGGCATCGAGAAAAAGACCGCCGATTTCGCCGCCGAAGTGGCGCAACAGGCCGCCGCGGCCGCCGCGAAAAAATAAGGACAAGGCCCCCCGCATGGCCGCTGTGCCCGCCTATTCCCGCATCCTGCTCAAGCTCTCGGGCGAAGCCCTGATGGGCGGCGACAGCTACGGCATCAACGAAGAAGTCATCGCCCGCATCGTCGCCGAGATTGCCGAAGTCTCGCGCCTGGGCGTACAGAGCGGTGTCGTGATCGGCGGCGGTAATATCTTTCGCGGCATGACGGGTGCGGCCGGCGGCATGGATCGCGCCACCGCCGACTACATGGGCATGCTCGCCACAGTGATGAACGCCATGGCGCTCGCCGACGCCATGCGCCGCGCCGGGCAGGCCGCCCGCGTACTCTCGGCGCTGCGCATCGACCAGGTGGTCGAACCCTATACCCGGGGCCGCGCCATTCATCACCTCGAAGCCGGGCGAGTGGTGGTCTTCGCCGCGGGTACGGGCAATCCCTTTTTTACCACCGACACGGCGGCGGCCCTGCGCGGCGCCGAAATCGGCGCACAGATCGTGCTCAAGGCCACCAAGGTCGACGGCATCTATACCGCCGACCCCCTGAAAAACACCGCCGCGCAGCGGTTTTCACGCATCAGTTTCGACGAAGCCATTGGCCGCAACCTGGCCGTGCTCGACGCCACCGCCTTTGCGCTGTGCCGCGATCAGAAACTGCCGATCAACGTCTTCTCGATCTTCAAGCCGGGTGCCCTGCGCAGGGTGGTCGCGGGCGAAGACGAGGGCACACTGGTTCACTCGTGAGGTTTTCCGATGATTGCCGAACTCAAGAAAACGATCGAACACAAAATGCAGAAATCGGTCGAAGCGCTCAAGAGCGGCTTGGTCAAGATCCGCACGGGCCGCGCCCATACCGGCCTGCTCGACCACATCCAGGTCGACTACTACGGCAATATGACGCCGATCGGCCAAGTCGCCAACGTCACCTTGATCGACGCCCGCACCATCGGCGTGCAGCCGTGGGAGAAGCCGATGGTGGCGAAAGTGGAAAAAGCCATCCGCGACTCCGACCTCGGCGTCAACCCCGCCAACACCGGCGAAATTATCCGCGTGCCCATGCCGCCGCTCACCGAAGAACGCCGCCGCGAACTCGCCAAGATCGTCAAGCACGAAGGCGAAGGCGCGAAAGTGGCCGTGCGCAACCTGCGCCGCGACGCCAACCAGCACCTCAAGGATGCGGTCAGGGACAAGACCATCTCCGAAGACGAGGAACGGCGGGCCGAGGAAGACATTCAGAAGCTCACCGACCGCCATATCGCCGAAATCGACAAACTGCTCGCCCAGAAAGAACAAGAGTTGATGCAAGTTTGACGGGCCGGTCAGTGCGGCGCATGCCGGCAACCCGCGTGGAGGCGTCCGATGGCGGATCAAAGCTTCGTTAGTTCCACCCAGACCATCCCCGCCGTCGGCCTGGCGCCGCGCCACATTGCCATCATCATGGATGGCAACGGACGCTGGGCGCGCAAGCGCTTCCTGCCGCGCATCTCCGGCCACACCCGGGGCGTCGAAGCCCTGCGCGGCGCCACCCGCGCCGCCATTGAGCGCGGCGTCGAATACCTGACCGTCTTCGCCTTCAGTTCGGAGAACTGGCGCCGCCCCGTCGACGAAGTCTCCTTCCTCATGCAGCTCTTCATCAAATCGCTGCAAAAAGAAGCCCGGCGCCTGCACCAGAACGGCATCCGCTTCCGCGTCATCGGCGAGCGCGCCCGCTTCGATGCGGCCCTGGTCGAAGCCATCGCCGCTGCGGAAGAACTCACCGCTGGCAATACCCGCCTGCACCTGACCATCGCCGCCAATTACGGCGGGCGCTGGGACATCCTCAGCGCCGTCAACCGCGTGCTCGCCCGCCAGCCGGGACTCGACAAGATCAGCGAAGAAGCGCTCGCCGCCGAACTGTCGATGAGCTTTGCCCCGGAACCCGACCTCTTCATCCGCACCGGCGGCGAACAGCGGATCAGCAATTTCCTGCTCTGGCAACTGGCCTACACAGAATTCTATTTCACCGACGCCCTGTGGCCCGACTTCGACGCCCATCTCCTCGACGAAGCCATCGCCTCCTACCGCGAGCGCGAGCGCCGCTTTGGCCGCACCAGCGAACAGCTTCCCGGCGCGAGCGAAACGGAACGCCACGCCTGACGCCCACCCCCCGGCCATAGGTATCTGCACACTCCGAAACAGCGGCGCTCAGGATTCCCTTCCCCCGCTTGGCGTGCATAGGTACCTACATGTCTTGGCACACTTGTTACCTATGTCTTCGGTCTGTACAAAGCGGGGAAGGGTAATCCATTGGGAGAACCCGCTCCTCCGCCAAAAAAACAGCGGCGCGCTGCGTGGCGTCAGCGCGGTTGGTTGCGGCGCGCTTTGCCGCGCTTTTGTCCGGGCGCGGCCTTTTCGAACGCGGCGCGGCGGGCAGCGGCGGCGAAGGCCGCGGCGGATTTCGCCGTGGCCATGTTCCTGGGCGCGGCGGCGGGCTTCTTCGCTCCGGGTTTTTCCTTGCGGGGGCGCCAGATGATGAGTATGTTGCCGATGTGCTGGACGGGTGCGGCGTCCAGCGCTTCGCACGCTTCGGCCAGCAGCGCCGCGCGCCGGGCGCGCTCCGCCCCCTGGATGCGGACCTTGATGAGTTCGTGCGCCTGGAGCGAGCGTTCCAGTTCGGCGATGACACCAGCGCCCAGGCCGTTGCCGGCGATGGTGACGACGGGATGCAGGGCATGGGCGCGGGCGCGCAGGGCGTGGCGCTGGACGGAGGTCAATTCGGTCATGGGCATCGGTGGTTCGTGTATTCTCGGCGGAGGGCCGGATTCTACTCTGATATGAAACGCAGCAAGACCAGCAAGGCGTGGATGCACGAGCATCTTGCCGATCCTTTCGTGCAGCGCGCCAACGCCGAGGGCTATCGCGCCCGCGCCGCCTACAAGCTCATGGAGATCGATGACCGTGATCATTTGCTGCGCCCCGGAGGGGTGGTGGTGGATCTCGGCGCTGCGCCCGGTTCGTGGTGCCAGGTCGCGGTACAACGCTGCGGTAGCGGCGGACGGGTGTTCGCGCTCGATCTGCTGCCGGTCGAACCCATCGCCGGGGTGGATTTCCTGCAAGGCGATTTCTCCGACAACGGGGCGCTCGCCGAGTTTGCGCGCCGCCTCGACGGACGGCGGGCCGATGTCGTGCTCTCGGATATGGCCCCCAATCTGTCGGGCGTAGCGGCGGCGGATCAGGCGCGCTCGATCATGCTCTGCGAGCTGGCGCTCGATTTCGCTGTCGATCATCTTCGCCCCGGCGGCCGTTTTCTGGTCAAAGTCTTCCAGGGCGAGGGATTCATGGCGTTCCGCCGGGAGATGGAACGGCATTTCCCGTCCGTGCAGACGCGCAAGCCCAAGGCTTCGCGCGATCGCAGCGCCGAGGTTTACTTGCTGGGCGGCCCGCCGCGCGGTTGATGTTCGTGGCAAATGCCGCGGGCGCGGCGCAAGGATGTAGATATAACGGCAATAGCGCGTATCTGTTTGCCGGATGGCCGGATCGCATCTAGAATCGGCCCTTCCGGGTTTGCATGCCCGTCAGGGGCTTTCGAGGTTTGTCACATTGAACAATCTTTTCAAGAATCTTGCGCTCTGGGTCGTCATCGGCATTGTGCTGTTGACCGTTTTCAACCAGTTCAACGCCGCCTACCAGTCGTCGCCGTCGCCGACAGACTATTCTACATTCATGGAAGAGGCCAAGGCCGGGCAGATCGCCTCGGTCACTTTCGACAATGCCAATCCCCGCGTGTTGAAGGCCCTGACGAAGGAGGGGCGTTCGATCACGGTGTTCACGCCGGGGCTGTACGATGTGTGGATGCTCTCCGATCTGAGGGATTATGGCATCCAGGTCAAGGCGACCGAGCCGAAGGATGAATCCTTCCTTGCCAGCGTGCTCGTGTCGTGGTTCCCGATGCTGCTGCTCATCGGCGTGTGGATTTTCTTCATGCGCCAGATGCAGGGCGGCGGCAAGGGCGGCGCGTTTTCGTTCGGCAAGAGCAAGGCGCGCATGATCGACGAAAGCGCCAACTCGGTCACTTTCGCCGATGTCGCCGGCTGCGACGAGGCCAAGGAAGAGGTCGCCGAACTGGTCGAATTCCTGCGCGATCCTTCCAGGTTCCAGAAGCTCGGGGGGCGCATTCCCAAGGGCGTGCTCATGGTCGGCTCGCCCGGCACCGGTAAGACCCTGCTCGCCAAGGCGATCGCGGGTGAGGCCAAGGTGCCGTTCTTCAGCATTTCCGGCTCCGATTTCGTCGAGATGTTCGTCGGCGTGGGCGCGGCGCGGGTGCGCGACATGTTCGACCAGGCGAAGAAGCACGCGCCCTGCATCGTCTTCATTGACGAGATCGACGCCGTGGGCCGCCAGCGCGGCGCGGGCATGGGCGGCGGCAACGACGAGCGTGAACAGACGCTCAACCAGTTGCTGGTCGAGATGGACGGCTTCGAGGGCCAGAGCGGGGTGATCGTGATCGCCGCAACCAACCGGCCCGACGTGCTCGATCCGGCGCTGCTGCGCCCCGGGCGCTTCGATCGCCAGGTCGTGGTGGCGTTGCCGGACATTCGCGGGCGCGAACAGATACTGAAGGTCCACATGCGCAAGGTGCCGATCGCGCCCGATGTCGACGCCCAGGTGCTGGCGCGCGGTACGCCCGGCTTCGCCGGAGCCGATCTCGCCAATCTGGTCAACGAGGCAGCGCTCTTCGCCGCGCGCGCCAACAAGCGCCTGGTCGACATGGACGATTTCGAGCGCGCCAAGGACAAGATCATGATGGGCGCGGAGCGGCGTTCGATGGTCATGGACGAGGAGGAGCGCAGGAATACCGCCTACCACGAATCCGGTCACGCGGTGGTCGCCAGGTTGTTGCCCAAGTCCGATCCCGTACACAAGGTCACGATCATCCCGCGCGGCCGCGCCTTGGGCGTCACCCTGTCGCTGCCGGAAAAAGACCGCTGGTGCGAAGACAGGGACCGCCTGCTGACGCGCATCGCGATGATGTTCGGCGGCCGCATCGCCGAGGAACTGTTCATGAACCAGATGACGAACGGCGCGACGAGCGACATCCAGCGCGCCACCGAACTAGCGCGGCGCATGGTAACGCAATGGGGTATGTCCGACCTGCTCGGGCCCATGGTCTATGGCGACGAGGAAGGCGAGATTTTCCTGGGCCGCCAGGTGACGACGCACCGCAACGTCTCGGAAGCAACGATGCAGAAGGTCGACGCCGAGGTGCGCCGCATCGTCGACGAACAATATGCGCTGGCGCGCCGTCTGCTGGAAGCGAACCGCGACAAGGTCGAGACGATGACCGCCGCGCTGCTCGAATGGGAAACCATCGACGCCGACCAGGTCAACGACATCATGGACGGACGCCCGCCGCGCCCGCCCAAGCCCGTGCAGGAACCGGCGCGGCGCAGCGGCGACGCCAACAAGCCGGGCGGGGCCGCGCCGACCGCGCCCGCGCCGGCGGCCTGATTCCCGGCGCGGGGAAAACGCGGGGAAAATACAGATGCGGACGCCGGGTTGTCTTGCGCAGCCCGGCGTTTTCCATGTGCGGGGACGGCGTTCCAAACCCCGCCATCCTCACGAACAGCAGAGGTTTTCCATGTCCCGGCTTGTCTGTGGCCGTTTCGAGCTCGATCTTTCCATGCCCCGGATCATGGCGATCATCAACCTGACCGACGATTCCTTTTCCGGCGACGGGTTGCGCGGCAACGTCGCGGCGGCTTCGCGGCAAGCGGAAGAAGCTCTGCAAGCGGGCGCGGACATGCTCGACCTCGGCGCGGAGTCGACGCGGCCCGGCAGCGATCCCGTGCCGGAAGCGCAGGAGATCGCGCGCATCGTGCCGGTGGTCGAGGCCCTTCGCCGGCTGGAGGCGCCCCTGTCGGTCGATACCTGCAAACCGGCGGTGATGCGGGCGGCGCTGGCGGCGGGTGCCGATATGATCAATGACATCGGCGGCTTCAGCGCCCCCGGCGCGCTGGAGGCAGTGGCGGCGCGCCCTTGCGGACTGTGCGTGATGCACATGCGGGGCGAGCCGCGCACGATGCAGCATGCGCCGGATTATGTCGACGTCGTCGCCGAGGTCGGGGATTACCTTGCCGGGCGGGTGCGGGCGCTCGCGGCGGCGGGGGTGGCGCGCGAACGCATCGTGCTCGACCCCGGCTTCGGTTTCGGCAAGAACGTCGCCCACAATTACAGCATGCTCAAGCATTTCGCCCGCTTCGCCGTCGATGGCCTGCCCACGCTGGCGGGACTGTCGCGCAAGTCGATGCTGGGTGCGGTGACCGGCAAGGCCGTCAACGAACGCCTCATCGCCAGCGTCGCCGGCGCGGCATTGGCCGTCGAACACGGCGCGCGCATCGTGCGGGTGCATGATGTGGCCGCGACCCGCGAAGCCTTGCAGATCTGGCAGGCATGCGCCGGAGCGGCCTGATTCACTGGCCGCGCCCGGCTGCCGGACGAGCGGCATTCCACAAAGAGAAGCAAAAAGTGAACACACGCAAATATTTCGGAACCGACGGAGTACGCGGGCGGGTCGGGGAAAAGCCGATCACGCCCGATCTTGTCATGCGCATCGGCCACGCCGCCGGAGTGTCGCTGGCGAGGCGGCAGGGCATGTCTGCGGGCGAGCGCCCCAAAGTCCTGATCGGCAAGGACACCCGCATCTCCGGCTACATGCTCGAAGCCGCGCTCGAAGCGGGCTTTTCCGCCGCCGGCGTCGACGTCATGCTCGCCGGGCCGATTCCGACTCCGGCTGTGGCTTACCTGACCCGGGCGCTGCGCTTGCAGGCCGGAGTGGTCATCTCGGCCTCGCACAACCCGTTCTACGATAACGGAATCAAATTCTTCTCCGCCCGCGGTCTCAAGCTGCCCGACGCCGTGGAGGCCGAAATCGAATCCCGCCTCGACGAAACAATGGGCTGCGTCGAATCCGCGCATCTGGGGCGGGCAAGCCGCATCGACGACGCCGCCGGGCGCTACATCGAGTTCTGCAAGAGCACCTTCCCGCCCGAATTCGACCTGCGCGGCATGAAAATCGCGCTCGACTGCGCCCACGGCGCCGCCTACCAGATCGCCCCCAAGGTATTCCACGAACTGGGCGCGGAAGTGTTCGAGGCGGGAAACAAGCCCGACGGTTTCAATATCAACGACGGCGTGGGCGCGACCCGCCCCGAGTTCCTGCGCCAGACTGTGCTGGCGCATGCCGCCGATCTCGGCGTCGCCCTCGACGGCGACGGCGACCGCCTGATCATGGCCGACCGCCAGGGCGAAATCTACGACGGCGACAAATTACTCTATGTGATCGCCGCCGCGCGCAAGCATCGGGGCGAGGCGGGCGGCATCGTCGGCACGCTGATGAGCAATCTCGGTCTCGAACACGCGCTCGCCCGTCTCGGCCTGCCCTTCGTCCGCGCCAGGGTCGGCGACCGCTACGTGCTCGAATTGCTGCACGAAAAAGGCTGGCGCATCGGCGGCGAAAACTCGGGCCACATCATCTGCCTGGATTGCCACACGACCGGCGACGGCATCGTCTCCGCCCTGCAAGTGCTGGCGGCGTTGCGCGCACGCGGCCAGACGCTGGCGCAGGCATGCGCCGATCTGGAGTTCTACCCGCAAAGGCTGGTCAACGTCAGCCTGCGGGCGGGTTTCGACTGGCAGGCGGACGCTGGCATCGCCGCCGCCCGCGCCCGCGCCGAAACCGCGCTGGGCGAAAGTGGCCGGGTACTGCTGCGCTCCTCGGGCACCGAGCCGCTGCTGCGGGTGATGGTCGAAGGCCGCGAGGAAGAACTGGTTCATCGCCTGGCGGACGAAATCGCCGCCGCCGTCGAAGCTGCCGCGGCATGAGCACCGCGGCCCCGGCTGTCATGACTCCGGGCTTTCGCCGCGCGCGGCGGCTTCGAGCGCGGCCACCCGCGCTTCGAGCACCGCCAGACGTTCGAGCGCCTTGTCCAGCAGCGCGCGTTGCACGTCGAACTCCTCGCGGGAGATAAGGTCGAGCTTGCCGAAAACACCGGCAAGGACGGCCTTGACGTTTTTTTCGATGTCGCGGACGGGGCTGTTGGCTGCCAGTTCGGCAAGTTTCGCCCCGGCTTCGTCGAGCCGGGAGCCGATTTCGTCGATGAGTCGCGGAGTATTCATGGGCGTCCAGTGCGGAGATGGAAACTGGCTGCAGTCTAATACAGCTTTGCAAGCAAAACGATGACCGAGGTTATATCAGGGATCGGGGATCACGGGCATTCCTTCCCGGTGCCTGATTCGCTGCGCTGACGTAGAATCCCAGCCCTTTCTTGCAACACTGAATCCCGCAATGATGCTACATCCCACCCGTTTCGACGTCATCGTCGTCGGCGGCGGCCATGCCGGAACCGAGGCCGCGCTGGTGGCGGCGCGCATGGGCTGCCGCACGCTGCTCCTGACCCACAACTTCGAGACGCTGGGTGCGATGAGCTGCAATCCCTCGATCGGCGGCATCGGCAAGGGGCATCTGGTCAAGGAAGTCGACGCGCTCGGCGGCGCGATGGCGGCGGCGGCGGACGAGGCGGGCATCCAGTTTCGCATCCTCAATGCCTCCAAGGGGCCGGCGGTGCGGGCGACGCGGGCGCAGGCCGACCGCGCCCTCTACCGCGCCGCCATCCGGCGGCGGCTGGAGAATCAGCCCAACCTGTGGCTTTTCCAGCAAGCGGTCGACGATCTCATCGTCGAAGGCGGACGCGCGGCGGGCGTCGTCACCCAGATCGGGCTGCGCTTCGCGGCGCGCGCGGTGGTGCTCGCCGCCGGGACGTTTCTCAACGGCTTGATCCACATCGGGCTGGCGCATTACCCGGCGGGCCGCGCGGGCGATCCGTCCGCCGCCCGGCTCGGCGAGCGGCTCAAGGAACTCGGACTGCCGCAAGGCCGCCTCAAGACCGGCACGCCGCCCCGGCTCGATGCGCGCAGCATCGACTTCCCGGCAATGACGGTACAGCACGGCGACACACCCCCGCCTGTGTTCAGCTTTCTGGGGCGGCCCGAACAACATCCGGCGCAACGTCCCTGCTGGATCACGCAAACCAATCCCCGCACCCACGACATCATCCGCACCGGTCTCGACCGCTCGCCGCTCTATACCGGTGTGATAGAGGGCGCGGGGCCGCGCTACTGCCCCTCCATCGAAGACAAGATTCACCGCTTCGCCGGGCGCGACAGCCATCACGTCTTCCTTGAGCCGGAAGGGCTGGCGACGCACGAAATCTATCCGAACGGTATCTCCACCTCGCTGCCTTACGATGTACAGCTCGACCTCGTCCATTCCATTGCCGGGTTGGAGAACGCGCACATCCTGCGGCCCGGCTACGCCATCGAATACGACTACTTCGACCCGCGCCGCCTGCGCGCCTCGCTGGAGACGCTTGAGATTGGCGGGCTGTTCTTCGCCGGGCAAATCAACGGCACCACCGGCTACGAAGAAGCGGCGGCGCAAGGCTTGCTTGCGGGCCTGAACGCCGCGCTGCAAACGCAAGGGCGCGCGCCGTGGCGTCCGCGCCGCGACGAAGCCTACCTCGGCGTGATGGTCGACGATCTCATCACGCGCGGCGTCTCCGAACCGTATCGGATGTTCACCTCGCGCGCCGAATACCGCCTGCAACTGCGCGAAGACAACGCCGACTTGCGGCTCACCGGGATCGGGCGCGAACTCGGTCTCGTCGACGACGCGCGCTGGGCGGCGTTCTGCGCCAAGCGCGAAGCCATCGAGTGCGGCGCGGCGGCCCTGAAAGCGGCCTGGGCGCGCCCCGAAGCCATTCCCCTCGCCGAACAGGAACGGGTGCTTGGCAAGGCGCTGGAGCGCGAGACGCGCTACTTCGATCTCCTGCGCCGTCCGGACGTGAGCCGGGACGCGCTGATGTCGCTGCCCGGCGCGCCCGCCATTGGCGCGGACGACGGGCGCATCCTCGAACAAATCGAAATCGCCGCCAAATACCAGGGCTACATCGACCGTCAGTGCGACGAGATCGCCCGCCAGTCGCAGGCGGGCGACTGGCGCTTGCCGGAGAACATCGACTACGCCGACGTGCGCGGTCTCTCCAACGAAGTCCGGCAAAAGCTCGACGCCGCCCGCCCCGAAACCATCGCCCAAGCGAGCCGTGTGCAAGGCGTGACGCCCGCCGCCATCTCGCTCCTGCTGGTCTGGCTCAAACGCCACGCGGCGGCGCGTCCATGAGCGGCGTGCTTGCGCCCCATGCCCGGCGGCTCGCGGATGGCATGGCCGCGCTCGGCCTCGATCCCGCGCCGGAGCCGCTCGCGCGCCTGCTGGCCTTTGGCGAACTGCTGCTGAAGTGGAACCGGGTCTACAACCTCACCGCCATCCGCGACCCGAAAGACCTCGTCACCCATCACCTGCTCGATTCGCTCGCCGCGCTACCGTGGCTCGGCCATCCGCGCACGCTGGCGGACATCGGTTCCGGCGCGGGCTTGCCGGGCATCGCGCTCGCGCTCGCCCGCCCCGGCCTGGCGGTGTATTCCATCGAGGCGGCCGGCAAGAAAACGAGCTTCCAGCAACAGGCGAAAATCGAACTGAAGCTAGACAACCTCACCGTCATCCAGCGGCGGGCCGAGACGCTTCGCCCGGAAGACATCCCCGACGGCGGCGCCCACGCCGTCATCTCGCGCGCCTTCTCCAGTCTTGCCGATTTCGTTCGCTTGGCGGGACATCTGCTCCGCGATGGCGGCGCGCTCCATGCAATGAAAGGCGCGTACCCGGCAAGCGAGATCGCCGCGCTTCCCCCCGGATGGCGCCTCGAAGAAGCCCGCCCGCTCGTCGTGCCCGGCCTGACCGCCGAACGACATTTGCTGCGCATTCAGCGGGGGTGATGCAGGAATACGGCGGCAGGCTGGACCCACTACGTGAGAGCCTTGATCCGGCCGGCCGCATTCTTCCTCCATTCGGTTGTCTGAATGTCGAAATCCGGCGCGGGTTTCTTTTTGGCGAAACCAAACGTGCTTTCCGGGCGCGGGAAAAATCACTCTCCCTCGACCCAGATATGTTGCGCCACACCGTGTTCCAGGGCCAGTTCCATGTGTTCGCACAGCACCACCGTCATGGGTTGTTGTTGCAGCACGGTGATGCTCTGCGGCGCGGTCAGGCCATAGGCGAGCAACTGCTCGCGTTGCAGGGGGTCGATTTCGTCGCCGAATTCGGCCAGGCGGGCGCGGTGGCCTGCCGGGGTGCCAGTGAGGCGGATGCGTTCGATATGTTGTGCGTTCATGGCGGCGATCACAGGAAAAGACGCAGGAAACGATTGAGCAGACCGCCGACGAGGAACGCCGTCGGCATGATGAGCGCCAGCATCAGCGCGGCGGTGCGCATGCCCTGTTCCTTGGCGATGATCATCACGCTGGCGATGCAGGGCACGAACAGGGTGATCGTGACCATGCCGACGACGGCCTGCACCGTGCTCAGTTGGCTCTCCAGCGCGAACAGGCCCGTCGCGCCAAAGTCGCGCCGCAGGAAACCCATCACGAAAGCGGCGCTCGCCTCGGGCGGCAGGCCCAGCCAGCCGGTGACCAGCGGTTTGCCGGCTTCGATGATCCAGGGCAGCACGCCGAGGCGGTCGAGCGCGAACATGATGAAGGTGCCGATCAAGAAGAGCGGGATGACTTCGACGAGATACCATTTCAGCCGCCCGCCGGTTTTCTTGAGCACATTGCTCACTACCGGCATGCGCATCGGGGGCAGTTCGGTGACGAGCGGCACGCGGCGCCCCTTGACCAGCCGCCCGGCAAGCCAGCCGGTGACGAGCAGGATCAGTATGATGCATACGCCCCAGATCGCCGCCGCGCCAAAGGAGATGCCGCCCAGCACGCCGAGCACCACGCCAAGCTGCGCCGAACAGGGAATGGCGAGCGCGAGCAGGAATGTCGTAATCAGGCGCTCGCGCGGAGTGTGGAGGATGCGCGTCGTGAGCGTGGCCATGGTCACGCAGCCCAGCCCGAGCACCATCGGCAACACCGCGCGCCCGTTGAGGCCGATGGCGCTGAAGGCGCGATTGCCGATGACCGACAGGCGCGTGAAGTAGCCCGAGTCCTCCAGTACACCGAAAGCGAGAAAGAATGTGGTGACGATGGGCAGGATCAATGCCAGCGCGTAAGTCATCCCCATCGTCCACAGGCCGTATTCGCCCACCAGCATGTCGGCGAGCCATTCCGGGCCAATGTGTGCGCGCACGAAGTCCGTGACCGCCGGATTGAGAATTTCGCCGAAGAAATCTTCTTCCATGAGTCCGACCAGCGTGCCCGCGCCGAAATCGCCGACGAAGTAATACACCGCCAGCAGTACCAGCAACAATAACGGCCAGCCCCACAGCGGGTGTACCGCCACTTGTCCGATGAGCAGCGACAGCGTGCGGTCGACATTGGCCGTTTGCTGCGTCACCGTGCGCGCCAGTGCTTCGGCGGCGCGCCCGCGCTCGCGCGCCAGCCGCGCCGGCAGGGAATCGCGCCCCCCGGCGGGCGCGATCCCGGCGACGCGGGCGAGAATCTCGTTGCCATGCGGCTGGGCGGCAAGCCAGTTCTCGACTTCGGCGTCCCGCCCGAGCAGCAGAATCGCCAGTCCGCGCGCGGCAAGATGCGGGTGCGGCGCATGTTCCGCGAGCAGTGCAGCGATCGTCCCGATGGCCGCTTCCGACTCCGCGTCGTAGCGCAGCAGGGGCGCGGGCGGATGGGCGCGCGGCAGGGCTTCGGCGAGCGCCCCGACCCCTTCGCCGCCCGTGGCGACGGTGGCAACCACCGGTATCGCCAGCGTTTCGGCAAGCGCGGCCACATCCACGGCCACACCGCGTGCGCGCGCCTCGTCATTCATATTGAGCGCCACCGCCATCGGTACGCCGAGTTCGGCCAGCAGCGCCGTCAGGTTCAGGGTACGCCGCAGATTCTTGGCATCGCCCACCTGGATGACGAGTTTCAGATTCTCGTGGAGCAGCGCCCGCATCGTCGCGCGCTCGTCGTCGCTGCGCGCGGGCAGGGTGAGTACGCCCGGCGTATCGAGCAGCGAAAGCGAGCGCTCGAACCGCGCCGTGGCGCGCGCCACTTCCACCGTGGTGCCGGGGTAGTTCGATACATTGACATAGGCCCCCGTCAGGCGATGGAAAAGGACCGACTTGCCGACATTGGGATGCCCAATCAACGCAAGTGTGCCGGCGGATGATGCGGGTGGGGAAGAAGCGGATGGATGGTGATGGTGCATGGCGGAAGTGTTACAAAAGAAAGTCTGATAATGATAAAACATCTCATTGTAAGCCCATATGGCAAAGCGTGGCGTGGTTTGTCCTGATCGTGCATCTTGTCCACGATGGCCTTGCACGGCCGCTTTTTCCTTTTTCTTTTCGGGATCCAGCTCACGCCCTCGATCCGGCGGGCGGCTTCGTTGGGCTTCTTTCGCGCCCTTCCGCCCGATTGTTTGCCTCGAAACCGGCGTCGAGCCTTCCGGAAGACTGGCGAGGCGAGGAGGAAGGCTATAGAATGCCGCCTCTTCTGGACAAAAGCGGCGTCGGTCGTTTTTGCGCGGGTGCTTAGCTCAGTTGGTAGAGCGTCGCCCTTACAAGGCGAATGTCGGCGGTTCGACCCCGTCAGCACCCACCATCCCTTTATCCTGGTCCACATCGGACGGAACCAGACAGATACCCACATTCGTCATTGCGAGGGCCGCAGCGCCGTGGCAATCCAGCGCGTTCCAACCGGCGCGCAGCGCCGCTGACAAGAAAATAACAGCGCCCACGCGCCGGACGGAACGCACTGGATTGCCGCTCCGCGCCGCGCGCGCCTCGCGATGACGAGTCCTTTCAGATATAGCTATCAAACATGGCTATCAAAAGCTCGTATTGCCGTGTTGACATCCCGATGCCGCACATATCCGCTCGCCGGAAATTTCACGTTCCGTGATTTCTGCACAGCATCTTCAATGAAAAAGAACACAGACGCGGCACGATGCACACCAACCCGACCCGCATGCATGCTAATGCGCCTCCCGCTCCACGGCTTGCGCCGCGCTTTGGCCCCAACCCGTCCCTTGGGGAGACGCCCATGACCGCGAGGGACAGGCGCCTCCGCAAGCGCGCGGCGCGACGCAACCTCCCGCGGCACAGGCAAACCGTCGATCCACACCGCGCCGCTGGCGCATCCTGTAGCACACGGCGGGACAACCGTTGCGCCGGATACCTTTGAGCGGTCCAGGACCGCATAATCTTGAGGAGCAAGGAAATGGCTGTGAGATACCATGACAGAGAGGATGGCAGCGTATCAGGGCGTGGCGACTGGGATGGTGTCCAGGGCCACAGTGCGCCCACCCCCGATTTTGACAGTAACGACGAACTGTCTGGCAGCGACGGCAAGGACGAACTGCACGGCTTTGACGGCAATGACACGTTAGTTGGCAGAGATGGCGGCGACAAACTGTATGGCGGAAATGGTGACGATGACCTGTATGGCGGGAATGGTGACGATGAACTGCGTGGTGTCGCCCAGGATGGCGAAGACGACGGCGGTCATGACTATCTGGACGGAGGGGATGACAACGACACCCTGTATGGCGGAAGTGGCAGCGACACACTGGAGGGTGGAGACGGTCGCGATAATTTGTATGGTGAAGACGGCAACGATGTGTTGCACGGCGGATCTGGCGACGACTCAGGACTCTCTAGCAGCAGCGGGCTGCATGGCGGAGCCGGCAATGATACGTTGTATGGCGAAGGCGGCAACGACAAATTGCTTGGCAACGACGGCAATGACGTATTGTATGGAGGAGACGGCAAGGATGGGCTGAATGGCGGAAACGGGAATGACCTGCTATATGGCGGGGACGGCAACGATGGGCTGTCTGGCGGAGGTGGTTACGACACGCTGTATGGTGGTGCCGGTGACGACTTCTTTGGCTATCCGTCCAGCGATGATGGTGATACCGGGGCCAATGAGGCATATGGCGAAGATGGCGACGACACATTGTATGGCAAAAGCAATGACGACTCTCTGTACGGCGGCGATGGCGACGACCTTCTGTTGGGTATGGCCGGCGATGATCTGCTCAATGGCGGCAACGGAAGCGACCGCTACGAATTCGGCATTGGAGACGGGCATGATACTATCCATGACGATAGCGATAATCTGGATACGGGACTGGATGTTCTCAGGCTTTATCCGGGTATTTTGTCTGCGGGAACCAAGGCGGTCCGCGTCGGAGATGATCTGGAACTACATTTCGTCAAATACCAGATAGGCAATGCCATTATCGATAATCACGAAGTCGTCGCCATCATCGATGACCCAGACGATGAGTCAGACTCCGGCGAAGAGCCGGACGAAGCGGAGCCTGATGCCGAAGGTATGGCCATTTTCGAAGACTTCATTGCTGGCGACAAAATCCTCACCATCAAGGATTACTTCGTCAATGGGGCCATTGAGGAAATCCAGTTTTTCAGCGGCACCAGGGATTCGGGAACAGACTTTCCGATTCCGATCATCGAGTACAACACGGTGTGGGATG
The DNA here is from genome assembly GCA_031277975.1 of Azoarcus sp. Lineage (GTDB taxonomy): Bacteria > Pseudomonadota > Gammaproteobacteria > Burkholderiales > Rhodocyclaceae > WRNU01. The sequence goes on along the minus strand of JAITLI010000098.1, from coordinate 264 downwards.
TGGAGTACGTTAGAAGCATTACTTCTGGCGCGGGTGGCGGCACCGGCGACGACACCCCGCCGGTCGAGACCCCGCCGGTCGAGACCCCGCCGGTCGAAACTCCGCCGGTCGAGACCCCGCCGGTCGAAACTCTGCCATCCAACACCGGCGACGACGAGGTCTTCGGCGGCGCGGGCAACGACCTGATCCACGGCGGCGCGGGCGACGATGTCCTCGGCGGCGGCGCGGGCAACGACCAGCTTCACGGCGGCGAAGGCGACGATG
>JAITLI010000052.1 GCA_031277975.1 Azoarcus sp. | reverse complement strand
TTGTCGGCCAGATCGAGGTTGCTGGCGTTGCCGTCGACCACCGCCCCCGCCGCGCCTTCGCTGCCGTCGATGCGCGTGTAGGTGGCGGTGGAGGCCAGGCTGTTGCCATTGCCCAGGTTGACCCGCGTGCCGTCGCCGCCCAGGTTGATCGAGACGATGCCGTTTTCCGCCAGCGTCGTGTCGCCCTTGAGCCAGCCGGTGCCGGTGCGGATACCGTCGGCGTCGTGGTCGAAGAGGACGGTGCCAGCGTAGCTCATCGAAGTTTGAGGCATGGCACGAAACCCAGGCATTCCTCTGCCGCCCTACCAGCAAGGGCTGATCGCCGATCTCCTTGAACAATTGTCGTTGAATCTGGAAATATGGCGGGATAGCGGCGAGGAGGCGCGCTGAAACCTCCGCCCGCCCTCTCCGCCCCAAGGGAAATATCCTTCGGAAGCACGGCAACCCGGCTTCGGCAACGAAGCTATTCCTCCCGGACTCCGGGCATGCGATCCTGGACAGGATGCATCTTGCTCCGGCTTGCGCGGCAGGCGTCTCGACCTCCGAGGCGACAGTCGAAAGTTCGGAGCGCGCAGTCCGGGACGGCAAGGCCTATCCTCGAAAGTTCCGAACGCGCAGTTTCCGGGAACATGCCATGCTCCGCCGGACTACGATCCCGGAACTTTCGACCGCAGGCATCTCTTTCCGGACGGTGCACCCGTAGTTCCCGAGGGCATGGCATCCCCTGTCGGACTACGGTTCCGGAACTTTTGACCTCGGGTATCTCTTTCCGGACTACCGCCTCGGAGCTTTCGACCGCGAGCATCTCTTTCCGGACTATGCGCCCGCAGTCCCCGAGGGCATGGCATCCCCCGCCGGACCGCGATCCCGGCGCTTTCGATTCCAGGCCGCCCTTCCGGCGCGTTCGCATCGCTTTCCAGCGCGCAACGGTGCGATAAAAAAAATCGATGGGCCGCCCGCATGATGGAGTAGCATGACGCCTTCGCGCTTTCGCCGCTCTTTCGTCATTATGCCGAAAGCGTGAGGCGACCCGGCCCGCGCCGGGTTTCATTCTTATTCGATACAGGAACCTTTCCATGAAACATGAAAAACACCGCGAAGCCGTCCCGGTCGAGGTCGTGCGGCAAATCTCGATGAAAATCGACGAATGCGCCGCGCTGCTCCAGCCCCATCTGCTCGGCCTGAGTCCGAAGGCGCGGCAGGCCCTTGGCAAGATGGGCGATAAATCGCTCGCCTTCGTCGCCAAGGTACATGAATACGCGCATGGCAATCCTCGACTCGTGCCCGCCTTCTCGGAGGTGGAGGCTTTCGATGCCGATTACCAGGATGCGACGGGTTTGCAGGAAATCGACCAGAAGATCGCGCAATTGAAACGCGGCGTTGAAGATATCGTCATGCAGGCCGGAGCCGAGGCGATGGAATTCGCGCGGCTTTTCTATCTCAACGCGCAAACGGCCTCGCGCGCGAACGTGCCCATGGCGGTTCCCATTGTCAATGATTTGAAGGAGCGCTTTCCCTACAACAAGCGCCATCGCCAGGCGTCGGAGAACGGGGATCGGGAACCGGATGCCTGATCGGCGTCGCTTCGCTTGCCACGCCGTGGCGCACCTCGCTTGTGACGAGCGCCGGCGTCGCCGGTACCGCCGCCGGGGGGGAAATCGGGGGGCGTTGCTGCCGGGGTCGCCCGGAGGAGTTTCTCCGGGTTCGCCCGGGTTGCTCGCCTTCATTTGCACTGCCGTATCTATGCTCGCCTTGAGCAGCTCCTCCACGCCCGCTTCACCAATCGCCGTCCGGAACCGCCTTATCTGTGTGGCATCGCAAGGCCGATGCGGCGTCTAGTACTCCAGAGCGCTGAAATATTGCCACACCACGTTCTCAAATTAATATCCGTTGCTTCCAATCATATTTGGACGACTGAACCGAACAACGACAGTTTTTCCTTCCGTTGCATGATCCGTTGCTGTTCAATTTCCGCTTCGATATGGTGGAGCGGCTGAATCCCGCGCGAAACCAACCACCGCGCGGCCCGATGCGCGAAACGTGCTTGCTCAAGCGAAAGGTCCGGGTACGAGCCAATGGTCAGAATTTGTTGTTTCCCAGCTAGACGAAAGCGGTAACGCCATACTTTAGCGCCGGCAGGAGGAACATAAAGCGATAGACCTCCTCCATCAGTCAGCGTAAGTGGCACTGCCGCCCCTTTTGCCGTGCGCACCTTTGCCGCAGTCAAATCCAGCGAACCTGGGGTGAGACACCCTCAGACGGACATGTTCATGATGTCCTGGTAAGCCGACACCAGCCGGTTGCGAACCTGCACCATTTGCTGGAACGAGAGATTGGCTTTTTGCAGGTTGACCATCACGTCCTGCAAATTGACGTTGGGGTCGCCGGCGGAAAAATCCTGCGCCATGGCGCGCGCTTCTTTCTGGGCGGCGCTGACGTCCTTGAGCGCGTTGTCGAGCACGTCGGCGAAGCTGACGCCCCCCGCCGCCTCGCCGGGCTGCACGGGTTTGTTCTGGGCCGCCTGCGACACCGAGCGCAGTTCGGAGAGCATTTGTTCGATTCCGCGGGTATCCATGATCCTGGCTCCGGGAGCGGATTATTCAGTTGGTTCGAGCATAGCAGAGCAACTGCCATGCCACCGGCGCGGCGCGCTCAGACATCGTAACCCTCGTCACGATATTGCTGGAGTTTGTAGCGCAGGGTGCGCTCGGAAATGCCCAGTTTTTCAACGGTTTTCTTGCGCGAGCCGCCCATCTCGCGCAGGGTGGAGAGGATGTGTTCGCGTTCGAGGTCGCGCATGTTGCCCGAGCGCGGCATGGCGGCGGAGGGTGCGGGGGATGCCGGAGCGGGAGGCTGGACGGCAAAACTTGCCGCGACGCCATGCGCCGGGGCGCTTCCTTCCGTATGTGTCCGCGCGCCGCCGTTTTCTTCCGCCCAGCCCGGCAGGCACAGGCGCAGCGTTTCGGCGCCGACGGTATCGCCCGTGGTCAGGATCAGGGCGCGGTGCATGGTGTTTTCCAGTTCGCGCACGTTGCCCGGCCAGCGGTAGCGCGGCAGGAGCGCTTCGGCCTCGGGCGAGAACCACGCCTGCCGTCCGGCGCTCCGGGCGTGACGGGCGAGGAAGTGACGCGCCAGCGGCACGATGTCGCCCGGACGCTCGCGCAGCGACGGGATGACGAGCGGGAAAACGTTCAGCCGGTAGTACAAATCTTCGCGGAAACGCCCGGCGGCGATTTCCTTTTCCATGTCGCGGTTGCTCGTCGCCAGCACGCGGATGTCGAGTGGCACGGGTTTCTTGCCGCCGACGCGCTCGACCTCGCGCTCTTGCAATACTCGTAAAAGTTTGGCCTGGAGACCAAGCGGCATTTCGGAGATTTCATCGAGCAGGATGACGCCGCCCTGCGCTTGTTCGAATTTGCCCGGCTGGCCGCTTTGCGCGCCGGTGAAGGCGCCTTTTTCGTAACCGAACAGGGTGGCTTCGAGCAGGTTTTCGGGAATGGCGGCGCAGTTGATCGCCACGAAGGGCGCGGCGCAGCGCGGCGAATGATGGTGAATGTAACGCGCGAATACTTCCTTGCCGGTACCGGATTCGCCGGTGAGCAGCACGGTGGCGTCGCTTTCGGCGACCTTGGCCGCGAGGGCGAGCAGATTGCGGGTGTGGGGGTCTTCGGCGATGGTGTCGTCGGCTTCGGGCGGCGCGGCGGCGTAGCGGCGCACACTCTCCAGCAGCGCGTCCGGTTCGAAGGGTTTCATCAGGAAGTCGCAGGCGCCGCCGCGCATCGCCGCCACCGCCTTGTCGACATCGCCGTAGGCGGTCATCAACAGCACCGGCAACTGCGGCAGGCGGCGGCGGATTTCGCCCAGCAGTTCCAGCCCGTCCATCGGCTGCATGCGCAGGTCGGAGAGCACGAGGTTGAAGGTCTGGCGTTCGAGTTCGGCCAGCGCCGCCGGGCCGCCATCGACCCCCGTCACGCCGTGGCCGGCCATCTCCAGGGTCAGGCAGACCGCATCGCGCAGGGCGTCGTCGTCCTCGACGATCAGGATATTCAGGTGCTCGATCATGGTATTTGCGCTCCAGCCGCCGCCGCGGATGTATTTTGCTGTTGTCGCGCCGTATCCCCGGACGGGAGTGGCTCCGCCGCGCGGCGGTTGCCGCCCTGGCGCCGGTCGCGCTCTCCCGCCCGCCGCTCGCGGCACAGCCAGGCCGATGGCGGCAGCGGCAGGATGAGCGTGAAAGTGGCGCCCGCGCCGGGCGCGGATTCGAGCAGGATGTCGCCGCCGTGGCCGCGCGCCACGCCGCGCGCGATGGCCAGGCCCAGCCCGGTGCCTTCGGCGCGGGTGGTGAAAAAAGGTTCGAACAGGCGTTCCTGCAATTCGGAAGAGATGCCGCGCCCGCTGTCGCGGATGATGAAACGCAGTTCTTCTCCGGCGGCGCCGTCCCGGCAGGGCGCGCGCACGACTTCGCAACTCACCGCGCCGCCCGGGGCGCTGGCCTGGATCGCGTTTTCGAGCAAATTGGTGAGCGCGCCGCCAAGCGCCTTGCGGTCGCCATGCACGACGACTCCGGCGCAATCGCAACGGCTTCCGAGAACGATCCGTCGCGCCTTCGCCAGCGGTTCCAGGGTATGGATGAGTTCCGCCGCCAATCCGCCGACATCGAAATCCTGCCGTCCGAGGCTGTCGCCGCGCGCAAACAGCAGCATGTCGCGGATCAGGCGTTCGAGATGGCGCAGCCGCTCGATGGCGCGTTCGGCCACCTTCGTGCGTTCGGCGGGGCCCAGTTCGGGCTGGCGCAGATTGCCGGTATAGAGCAGGGCCGCCGCCAGCGGCGTGCGCAACTGGTGCGCAAGCCCGGCGACCATCTCGCCCATGGCCGCCAGCCGTTCGTTGCGCTCCGCCGCCAGCCGCATGGCATGGGTTCCGGTGATGTCCCACAGCAGGATGATGCGCCCTTCGCCGGAACCGAGGGCGGCTTCGGACACCGCCAGCCGCCGCGCGCCGCCGCGTTCCAGATTCATCTCGCCCGGCGTTCCGGCTGGCGTGAGCGCGGCGGCCACCGTTCGCCAATCCCGCCCGCCCAGATCGTCGCCGAGCAATTGCCCGGCGGCGCGGTTGACCTGCTCGATGCGGCCCTCGCGGTCGAGCACCACCACTCCGGCGGGCAATGCGCCCATCAACACGGCGAAGCGCTCGCTCAACTGCGCGACCTGCGCCTGGAGCGCGTTATAAGCGCCGGAGAGATCCTCCGAGGCGCGATTGAACAGGGCGAAGGCTTCCGCCAATTGCGCGGCGGACAGCGGCGGTGCCGCTTCATCGGGAAGCGGCCCGCCGGAGGCGGCCGGCGCGGGCGGCGGCGCGGAAGACGGCATCATGGTCTGGAATCCGCTTTCATTGTCATCATGACGGCACTCTACGTGCGCAGTCTGTCATGTTAACAGGCAAACAGGCGGCAAAAAATGCCGCTTTTCACCTCACCCCGCTCGCGCGGACAAGCGGACAATGCCGTCATCCATCAGAGGGTTTGGGGTCACGCAATGGCAACCGCCGAAAACACCGCCGGTGACATCGCCGCGCCGCCCGCCGGTTCCCTGCGCGGACGGCTGCAACAGGCGGTCGACAACATCAAGGCGCTCAACCAGCAGCAGAGAATCGCCGCCGCCGCCGCGCTGGCGCTCGCCATCGCGCTCATCGCCGGCGCGATCCTGTGGAACCAGGCCCCCGGGCAGGCGGTGCTTTTCGCCAATTTCGACGAACGCGACGGCGGTGAGATCATCGCCGCCCTGCAACAGCAAAACATCCCCTACAGCATCTCCGGCGATGGCCGCGCCATTCTCGTGCCCAGCGCCATCGTCCATGACACCCGCCTGCGCCTGGCCGCCTCCGGCCTGCCCCGGGGAGGGCTGGTCGGCTTCGAACTCATGGATGTCCAGAAACTGGGCGTCTCGCAATTCAACGAACAAGTCACCTACCAGCGCGCCCTCGAAGGCGAACTGGCGCGCACGATCCAGTCGATCGCCTCGGTCACCGGCGCCCGCGTGCATCTGGCGATGCCCAAGCAGACTTCCTTCCTGCGCGACGACCAGAAGCCGACCGCTTCGGTCATGGTGCGACTGCGGCCCGGCCGCGCGCTCGACAGCAACCAGATCGCCGGCATCGTCCATCTGGTGGCCGCCTCCGTCCCCAAAATGAACGAATCCAGCGTGAGCATCATCGACCAGAACGGCGAATTGCTCACGCGCGATGATCCGCTGCGCCGCTCCGGACTCGATCCCACCCAATTGCGCTATATCGAGGAAGTCGAAGCCGGACTCAATCGCCGCATCGCCAACATCCTCACCCCCATGTTCGGCAAGGACAACTTCCGCGCCCAGGTCGCCGCCGACATCGACTTCAACCAGGTCGAACAGACCGCCGAAACCTACCGCCCCAACCCCTCCCCCGAGCAGGCCGTCCGCAGTCAGCAGACCACCGAACAACTGACCCGCGACCAAGGCCCGCAGGGCGTACCGGGCGCGCTCGCCAACCAGCCGCCCGTTCCGGCCACCGCCCCGATCACCACCCCGCCGGTACCGCCGCGGAGCGGCGCGGGCGACGCGCCGCCACTGACCAGCAACCGCTCGGCGGTGCTCAACTACGAACTGGATCGCACCATCCAGCACGTCAAGCAATCGCTCGGCCAGGTCAAGCGCCTGTCGGTCGCGGTCGTGCTCAATCATCGCGTCACGCAACTGCCCAATGGCACGCCCCAGACCCTGCCGATCGGCGAAGAAGAAATCGCCCGCATCGCCAGCCTTGTGCGCGAGGCCGTCGGCTACAACGCCGCGCGTGGCGACACGATCAACGTCGCCAGCAGCCCGTTTACCGGGCCGGTCGCCGAACCGCCCCCGCCGCTGTGGAAAGACCCGGAAATGATCGAAATGGGCAAGGAAGGCGGCAAATACCTGCTGGCGCTCGCCGTCATCCTCTTCGCCTACCTTGCCATCATCCGCCCGCTGCTGCGCGCCGTCGCGCCGCCGCCGGCGGAAAGCTCCGCGAGCGTGGAGGAAGAAGGCGAGGAGGGCGACGATGGCATCTCCCTCGAACTGTCGCCCGCCGCCCGCGCCGAAAGCTACGAAACGCGGCTGGAGCGAGTACGCGAAATGGCGCGCGGCGATCCGCAGAACGTGGCCGAACTCATCAAGCAATGGATGGGCGTCAATGAAGAAGGGAGCCGCAAATGAACGTATCGCCCGAAGAAGGACTGGAGAAGGCCGCCCTGCTCCTCGTCACCCTCGGCACCAACGAAGCCGCCGAAGTGCTCAAGCACCTGGGGCCGCGCGAAGTGCAGAAAATCGGCCTGAAAATGGCCAGCATGCCGGCGCAGGAACGCGCGAAAGTCGAACCCCTGCTGGCCGAAATGGAAGCCCATTTCAGCAAGGGCGGCGCCATCCGCGCCGACCAGGAACAAATCCGCGAAATGCTGACCAAGGCGCTCGGCAGCGAGCGCGCCGCCCATCTCATCGCCCGCGTGCTGCAAGGCTCGGACACCGCTGGCATCGAAAACCTGAAATGGCTGGATCCGGCCACCGCCGCCGACCTCATCAAGAACGAGCACCCGCAGATCATCGCCACCATCCTGGTGCACCTGTCCTACGACCAGGCCGGGGAAATCCTCAAGCACTTCTCCGACCGCCTGCGCAACGACGTCATCCTGCGCATCGCCACCCTCGACGGCGTCCAGCCCGCGGCGCTGAAAGAACTCAACGAATCCCTCACCCAGATGCTCTCGGGCGCGGCCACCACCAAGAAAGCCGCGATGGGCGGCGTGCGCCACGCCGCCGAAATCCTCAACTTCGTCGGCTCCGCCGCCGAGACCGCCGTGCTCGACAACGTGCGCGAATACGATCCGGAACTGGCGCAGAAAATCCTCGACGAAATGTTCGTCTTCGAAAACCTGCTCGACATCGACGATCGCGGCATCCAGTCCATCCTGCGCGAAATCCAGTCCGACTCGCTCATCACCGCCCTCAAGGGCGCCTCGCCCGAACTGCGCGACAAAATCTTCAAGAACATGTCGAGCCGCGCCGCCGAAATGATGCGCGAAGACCTCGAAGCCAAAGGCCCCGTGCGCCTGTCCGAAGTCGAAGCCGAACAAAAGGAAATCCTCAAGATCGCCCGCCGCCTGGCCGAAGAAGGCCAGATCGTCATGGGCGGCAAAGGCAGCGAGGACGCTTTCGTATGACGGCGGGAACAGAGTTCACAATGGATTCTCCTCCGCCTTCGGGGAGCGAGGGGAATCCATCGGGAGAACCGTCATTGCGAAAGCCTCCCCCCCTCGTCATTGCGAGGAGCGAAGCGACGTGGCAATCCAGCGCGTTCGATCCGGCGCGCAGCGCCGCTGGATAAAAGGGGGAGCAACTGTGCAAGCGAACCTGAATGCAATGCAAGCCTACGAAAAAATCAGCAGGGCCGAGATCGAACAGGCCGGGCGTCAAGCAAGGGAGGAATGGACATGCCAGCAGTTCGCAAACGCAGGATGCTGATAATCATCGCTGTCGCGTTACTTGGTGCTGGATGTGAGGAGCAAAACCCACAATTACAGCGTCTGAAAACATGGACGGTCGCCGATTGGCTGCATGATATAGATGCGGCCAAGGCCATCGATATTGCTGAAAAGTCCGGCGAACTTGGGCCACCATCGGAAGAACTTGAAAAAATGATGCGCCTTGGGCCAAGGAAAGCGTTTGAACGGGTGCTGGTCGAACTGTCCAGTTGTTATAAAAAACCTAGAGAACTGAAAGGAAGGTACATGGACAATATCACTACTGCCAATACCGACCAACAAAGGCGCGACTTTGGGTGAACAGGGCGATCTCGATGCCGCAGTGGTTTTCTATGATGAACTCGATAGCCGCTTTGGCACGGATGACTCTCCCAGCGTGCGCGAGCAGGTCGCCAAGGCGTTCATCAACAAAGGCGCGGTTTTGGAAAAACAAGGCAAACCCGATGCCGCGATTGCCGCCTTTGACGAGGTTGACCGCCGCTTCGACAAGGACGATTCACCCGGTATGCGCGCGAGAGTTGCTCAAGCGCTCGTCGCCAAAGGCAGAGTTTTGGGGCAACAACAGGGCAAACCCGATGCCGCAATCGCCGTCCTCGACGAAATCGCCCGCCGTTTCGGCAAGGACGATTCGCCTGGCATGAACGGGCAACTCGCCGCGGCGCTTGGCAACAAAGGCGTGGCCTTGGGACAGCAAGGCAAATTCGATGCCGCAATAGCAATCTTCGACGAGGTTGACCGCCGCTTCGGCAAGGACGATGCACCCGGTGTGCGCAAGCCGGTTGCCATGGCGCTTCTCAATAAATACATGGCTTTGGTGCTACAGGGCAAGCGCGATGCCGCCATGGCCGCCTATGACGAAATCGAGCGCCGCTTCGGCGGGGACACCTCGCCCGGCGTGCGCATGTTGGTCGACGTGGCGCGGGAATCCAGGCGCCGCCTGAAATAGTCCCGCGGCAATCCATACGCCCTTTTCTCCGGGCTGCGCCGCGGCGAACTCAAGGGACGCCGCGACCGGTCCCGCAACGACTCCGCGCCGCCATCGTAGCGCTTGAGCCACTTGTAGCCCGTCTTGCGGCTGATTCCGAAGCGCGCTGGCACAGCGCACCACGTTGCTTCCTTCCTTGCTTGCCAGCAAGATAAATTCCGCTCTCTTTTCAGACACGGTGCTTTCCCTCCAGGGCATCTCTTTCCCTCCATGACCGAAAGGGAAAGTGTTACCCATGTCCCGGTACATCTGTTACCTATGTCTCCGGTCTGTACAGCAGGGAAGAGAGGGTGGCCGAAGGCCAGGAGAGGGGAGCCAAGCCTCCGGCGCGAAGCGCCGCGGGTTTCTCTGCGGCGGGGGAGGGGAATCCATCAGAAGAATTCGGCGCAGCCGCAAACTGGTATCCAGAAGACGGAGGACAGAAGACAGTAATTCTTGCGGGCGCGAAGCGCCCGGTAACTGACTGTCCTCTGTCCTCTGAACCGGGTACGATTCAAGGCATTGACATTTGGGCCAGGACCATGACCGCCATTCTTCCCCCGAAAAAAGATGAGGTTTTCAAGATGCTTTTTGGCGACGAGCAGAACACGGATATTCTCGTCGGCTTCTTGCGTGCCGTGCTGCCTTTGCCCGACGACGATTACGAGGAAATCACCCTGAAGAATCCCTTTTTGCCGAATGAAATTCTCAATGACAAGACTGGCATTCTGGACATACTGGTGCAGACGAAATCCGGCCGGCAGATCGATGTCGAGATACAGGTGGCCAATCACACGGCCTTCAAGGCGCGCATTCTGTATTATCTGGCGCGTCTTTTTGGGAACCAGATCGGCGAGGGCGAATCCTACCGGCTTCTGAAGCCGGTCATTGGCATCGTGATCACGGATTTTGTCTGGATCCTGGACAGCGCGGTTTATCATAACGTCTATCGGCTGCACGATTCGCGGAGCGGCTCGCTCTTCTCTGAGGACTTGTCTTTGCACACGCTGGAGTTGCCCAAGGTGGGGGAAGAGGACGAGCGCACGGAGTTGTGGGTGTGGCTTGAGTTTCTGAAAGCGCAGGACAAGGAGGAACTGGAAATGTTGGCGAAGGAACATCCGGAGGTACGGCCTGCCGTCACGAAACTGATCCGTCTTTCCGAGAGCGAAAAGGCCCGCGTCATTCACGAAGCCCGCGAAAAGGCGCGTCGGGATGAACTGTCGTGGCGGGAGGAGGCCGTGGAAGAAGGTCGGGAAGAAGGCTGGGAGAGAGGCCGGGAAAGAGGCCGGGAAGAAGGTCGGGAAGAAGGTCGGGAAGAAGGCGAGGTGGCGGTGCTTGCTCGTCTGTTGTCGCGCCGTTTCGGGCCCTTGCCGGAGTGGGCGCGGGAGCGTCTGCGCCGGGCCGATGCTGCGCAACGGGAAGCCTGGGCGGATGCGGTGCTGGAAGCGGCGAGTCTGGTAGAGGTGATAGGTGTGCCGCCGGATTCGCATTGACGTTTCCGGAGCAATTCGAGGCCATGGCCAGCCACCGGATGCGGGCGCATTTCACGTCGGCGCGGAGTTTTGTCAAATCCCTGTCGAAAGAATTCTTGCGGGCGCGAAGCGCCCGGTAACTGACTGTCCTCCGAACCCGTCAATGCGAGGGGCTTTAGCTCCGTGGCAATCCATGCTTTCCTCCGGCGCAGCCGCAAACTGACTGTCCTCTGTCCTCTGTCTTCTGTCCTCTGCCCTCCTTGCTTGGCCTTTTCCACCCGGCAAACGATACTTGCCTGGCCCGCGAGACGGTCAGGCTGCCGGGCGGCGCATCCTTGGTCAGCGTCGTCCCCGCGCCGAGCGTCGCCCCGCGGCCGACCGTCACCGGGGCCACCAGCTGGCTGTCGGAGCCGATGAAGGCATCGTCCTCGATGACCGTCCGGTGCTTGCGGGCGCCATCGTAATTGCAGGTGATCGTCCCAGCGCCGATGTTGACCCGGCGGCCAACCGTCGCGTCGCCGATGTAGGCCAGGTGATTGGCCCTGGAATGCGCCGCGAGGGCGCTCTTCTTGATCTCGACGAAATTGCCGACATGCACGTCCTCGGCGAGTTCCGCGCCCGGACGCAGGCGGGCGAACGGCCCGATCCTGCCGTCGGCGCCGACCACGGCCTCCTCGACGTGGGTGAATGCCGCCAGCCGCGTGCCTTCGCCGATGCGCGCATTCTTCAGCACGCAGTTCGGGCCGACTTCCACCGCCTCGCCGAGCTCGACCCTGCCCTCGAACACGCAGCCCACGTCGATGAACACGTCGCGGGCGCAGCGCAATTCGCCGCGCACGTCGATGCGCGCCGGATCGGCGAGGCGCACACCCTGCGCCATCAGCTTTTCCGCCAGCCCGCGCTGGACGATGCGTTCGAGTTCGGCGAGCTGCGCCTGGCTGTTGACGCCGAGCGTCTCCCATTCATGCTCCGGGCGGACCGTGCGCACCGGCAGGCCGGCGGCGACGGCCAGGCTCACGACGTCGGTCAGATAGTATTCGCGCTGCGCGTTGTCGTTCGACAGGAGGCTCAGCCATCCGGCGAGGCGCTCCGCGGGAATCGCCATGATACCGGTATTGATCTCGCGGATCTCGCGCTCTTCGGCGGAAGCATCCTTCTGCTCGACGATGCGCGCGACTTTTCCGGCGGCGTCGCGCACGATGCGCCCATAGCCCTGCGGGTCGGCGAGTTCGACGGTCAGGATGGCCAATCCGTCCGTTGCCGCCCGCGCCAGCTCGCGCAAGGTTTCCGCCCGGATCAGCGGCACGTCGCCGTAAAGCACCAGGCTCGTCCCCGTTCCGTCGAGAAAGGGCAGCGCCCGGCGGACGGCGTGTCCGGTGCCGAGTTGCGGCTCCTGCAAGACCCAGGACAGATCGGGCGCGTCGAGCGCCACGCGCACGGCCTCGCCGCCGTGGCCGTAGACGATGCACAAACGGGCGGGCGACAACGCGCGCGCGGCGTCGATGACGTGCGCCAGAAGCGGTTTGCCGGCCAGCGGATGCAGCACCTTGGGCAGGCTGGAATACATGCGCCTGCCCTGGCCGGCGGCGAGGATGACGACGTTCATGCCAGATACCTCGGTAGATTACGGAAAATGTGGAAAATACATTGAAAATGTCATTCTAATCTAATCCTGCTGTCCCATGCGGCAAGAGCTGACCAGGCCGCCAAGGGTATCTGGATTCCGGTTTTTCAGGGATCATGGAACATGGTATTGACGGCTATTGACGGGGCGGCGCAAGATTTGCGAAACCCGCCGGAATTCCGGGATCGGATTGAATGCTCAATTCCGCGCCGGGGGGCTTATGCATTCATCGCGGCAGTATAACCGCGCCGCGCGGAGGCGGAGCCGCCATCTCTGCTTCGTTTCCGCTTCCTTTTTTCTTGCGGGACGGTATACGCGTCACTCCTTCTTGCGTTCCGGCATGGCCTGACGTCCGCCAGCGTTTCCGCCAATTTGATCAGCCTGACCCGTTCGGCGCGGTAGCCATATTCGTCGCGCCCGCCTTGCTTTTCTGGCTGGCGACGCTGAAATCCGCCGCCAGCGCGCGCCTCCGTGGCGCCATGAAGCCAGATTCGCCGTGCCGCGCAGCAATTGCCCGAATCCGGCCACCGCCGCCGAAGGCGAAATTCGTCGTCGGCATTCTTGAATGGTTTCAGCGTGGAGCGGAAAACCGGGCATCCGTACCTTTCCCGCTTTCTCTTCGCGCCGCCGCCATGCTTTTCCCGGTTCCCTCCTGTATGCTTTTCTCTTCCGCGGATGACTTCAAGACCGCCGATGCCTGCTTTTGAACCCCGGAGAAACCGATCATGACCGCCGAAGCCCACGCTCTGCCATCCCGCGCGCAAGTCTTACTGGTCTCCCTGCGCTTGATGCAGGACAAGTTGACACAAGGATTGAATGAATCCGTGCCGGATTTCCTGGAGGAGGACGAGCCGGATTATTGTCTGGAAATGCACGTGCAAGTGCCGTATTGCATCAAGGTCATGCAGGGATCTCTCCGTAAAATCGAAAAATCCCTCGAAGCCTTGGACGAAGCAATGTCGCGGGAATCCGAACAAGGCGTCGGGGTTGCCCGCGCCGCCGGGAAGTTCGAGGCCACACTGGACACGTTGCTGGACATCTATCGAAAAATAGGATATTGGCAGCGGGAATGTTATGTTGACGATGAAACCGCGCTCTTTTATCTGGAATCAATTTACGAGCATGCGCTGGAAGAAATTCGTGATTGGCTGGAATCCTTCATATTCGCCCTGGAACATCCGGTCGACAACCAGATCGTTTTTCAGACCCCGCTGACCTTGACTGCCGCGTCGGAATCCGAAACATTGGGATATTGGCTTGAAGCCAATGCTCCCGAAAAAGAAAGCGACCTGTGTTTTTGGGGCATGGTGTGCGCTTTTGCCGTGGGCATCCATCTGGGGAAAAAATAAAATCGTCATAAAAAGGAGGGTGTAAGCAATGCCTGGTCCTCTGTCCTCTGGATTGCCACGGGCCCGCAGCCCTCACAATGGCGAGGGAGCTTCCGATGGATTCCCTTCCCCCGCTTGTGTGTGGGGGGGCAATGCTCTCAACTTAACCCCTCGACACTGAGTTTGATAGGCGCGATGGAGGTGTGGTTTGGTGCGATGGGGTCTTGGATACGAGCGTCCGAGCTGCACGCGAGAGCGGGTGCGG
>JAITLI010000201.1 GCA_031277975.1 Azoarcus sp. | reverse complement strand
GCGACCTTTCTGGAGAAAGTACGCTCTGCGGTCAAAGGGAACAAAGCGCTGGATCAAGACAAACTGATCCGAATGCTCAACCCGATGATCCAAGGCTGGGCGAATTATCATCAACACATTGTCTCGAAAGAGACGTTCGCTCGTGTCGATCATGAGATTTGGCGCGTATTGTGGCAGTGGGCTGTTCGTCGGCATCCGCAGAAAAGCAGCGTTTGGATCAAGAAGCGCTACTTTCACTCCGTGGGCACTCGCAACTGGGTGTTTGCGGCGGCAACAGGTGAGAAGTTTCCTAATGGAAAACCGATCCTGAAGTCATTGCGGAAAGCAACGGATACGCCCATCCGGCGACACCGACCGATCAAGCTGGAAGCCAATCCTTTCGATCCGCAGTGGGAAATTTATTTTGAGGCACGTACAAGCCACAAGATGCTGAACTCGCTGAGGGACAGGAAGAAGCTCATCCGGCTCTGGTTGGATCAGGATCGCCGTTGTCCCATCTGTCGTGAATTGATTACGCGGAAATCGGGATGGCATGTCCATCACATCCTCTGGCGGGTCAATGGCGGAGGAGACGGGAGCACCAATCTCATCATGGTGCATCCAAACTGCCATAACCAGATTCACGTCAATGGTCTCAAGGTGGTGAAGCCGACTCCCGCAAGGGGGCTTTGAAAGGCTTGAGCCGGATGAGGGGAAACTCTCACGTCCGGTTCTTAGGGGAGGATGTGGCGGTAACGTCATGTCCTTACCCGACTATTTTCCGCAGGGGTATTTTGATCTCCTGATCGTCGACGAAGGCCACGAGTACAAGGGGCCGGGTTCCGCCCAGGGACAGGCGATGGGCGTCCTTGCCGCGCACGCGCGCAAGGTTCTGTTGCTCACCGGCACCTTGATGGGCGGCTATGCCGATGACCTGTTCTCGCTCCTCTTCCGCCTCTTGCCGGGACGCATGATCGAAGACGGCTACCGGCCCGCGAAAGGCAGTCTCGGCCCCGCCATCATGGCGTTTCTGCGCGATCACGGGGTGCTGAAGGACATATACGTGCGACGTGAAGTCGCTTGATTCATTACCTCACCGCCTTGGCGGAAGGAGGTCTGGTATTCCGTTGCCAGTAGCCTATCGGTACATGCAGGATTGATAACGAACCTGTGTGAAGCTACCGAGACAATGTAGATCGGCGCAAGCCAAGTTGAAGCCGTGAGGCGGATACCACATCTATGAGCATCAACATGGATGGATCGCTAGGCTGGTTGGTATGGTTAGCGTAAGCGAAGTGCTGATAAACGTCGTAACTTTCAAGGAGCCAAAGATGCTGAAAGGCTCTACCCAAAATGGGAAGTAGCTGGTTGCCTTTTTGTAGATTGGGGGCACACGGACATCAAAGCTACCGGCGAAAAGGCACAACCTAAACCGACCTTGTGAATCAAGGGGAACACGGTAAGCCCGTATCTCTGCCCCTTGGGGCAGGCAGACCGCAAGGAATGCTGTTGGGGATGCGGGTAGAGGAATGTGGAAAAAGCGAATGCCGTCCTGTAATCGGGCGGATAGGGGTTGAATCGCAAGACAACATGATCCCACGCGAAAGCGGGCAGACTTCCACGCGGTCTTTCTTTACGAAATTGCTTGATCAACCTTCTCATGAGGGAATTGCAGATGACTACGCAAGAAATGATTTGCGCGGGTGCCCCCTCACGCGAATCGGTGACATGGCACGGTATTCATTGGGCCAAGTGTCACCGTGAAGTGCGAAGGCTCCAGGCGCGTATCGTAAAGGCGACACGGGAAGGCAGACATGGCAAGCAGAGAGCTTTGCAATGGCTGCTGACCCACTCGTTCAGCGGCAAAGCATTGGCCGTCAGGCGAGTCACCGAGAACCAAGGCAAGAAAACACCGGGCGTGGATGGCATCACCTGGTCTACCCCGCAAGCCAAGTCTCAAGCCATGTTGTCATTGAAGGGGCACGGCTATCATCCCTTAGCGCTCAGGCGAATCTATATTCCCAAAGCCAACGGGAAGATGCGACCGCTGGGCATCCCGACCCTGAAGGACAGGACCATGCAGGCGCTTTACCTGCTCGCCCTCGAACCGGTGGCCGAGACCACGGCGGATCGGCGCTCCTTTGGATTCCGAGCGGAAAGATCCACGGCGGACGCCATTGAACAGTGCTTCAAGGATGGATCTGCCGAAGTTGCTCGCGGCGGCGAAAGCCAACGAGGCGGTCGATCTTCCCGTCACCGTGGATTTGAGCGACTACGGATTGGGCTTGAGGCAAATGCGTGTCTGCGCGCTGAAGAAGTCGAAGGCGGACATGGAAAAAGCCATGCGGCGAATGACTCAAAGAGACAGCAAGCGTCAGCAGGAGACTTCCGCCGGCGCGAGGCGGTTCAACGAATACATCGTACTCATCACCTCGCTGCCCGGCGAGGTCGGTGCCGACGAGGTGCTTTCCGCCTACCGGTACCGATGGCAAATCGAGCTTTACTTCAAGCGGCTCAAATCACTGCTGGGAATGGGGGAAATCCCGAAAAAGCGTACCGAGTCCATGGAGGCGTGGCTGAACGGGAAAATGGTGCTGTTAGTGCATATGGTGCTTTCCCCCCTTCGGGATCGTACATGTACAGACTGGGGAAGGGAATCCGTTATTCTTTGGTGCGGCTTTTGTTTTCCCTGCCGGGGAATCCTTTGGCTTGCGCTCGTATCACGGGTCGATGCTGTAGCCCAGGCCGCGGTGGGTGACGATGGGGTCGCGCCCGGCGAGGACGGTGCGCAGCTTGGCGCGCAGGGTCTTGATGTGGGTGTCGACAGTGCGCTCTTCTGTTTCTTCGGCGTCGCGCCAGACTTTGTCCATCAGCACGGCGCGGGAATAGACCCGGCCCGGATGTTCGAGCAGGCAGGCGAGCAGCAGGTATTCGTAGCGGGTAAGGGCGAGCCATTGGCCCTTGCAGGCGATGCGCAGCCCTTCGCGGTCGACCTGGAAAGGCGAGGTCGCCGCGCCACCGGGGGCGGCAACCGGCGCGCTTTCGTAACCGTTGCCGCGCGCGCGGCGCAGGATGGCGCGCACACGCGAGACCAGTTCGCGCGGGCTGAACGGTTTGGCAACGTAGTCATCCGCGCCCAGTTCCAGCCCGACGATGCGGTCGACTTCCTCGGCGCGCGC
This sequence comes from Azoarcus sp., assembly GCA_031277975.1. Taxonomy (GTDB): domain Bacteria; phylum Pseudomonadota; class Gammaproteobacteria; order Burkholderiales; family Rhodocyclaceae; genus WRNU01. The sequence continues at coordinate 6,660 of JAITLI010000201.1, read as the reverse complement.
GGTAAGGAAGAGAACAGGGATGTCCGAGCGGCGGCGCAATTCGCGGCAGACATCGAAACCGCTCATGTCCGGCAGGCCGACGTCGAGGATGATGAGGGCGTATTCCGGGGAAGCCGCGCGCTCCAGGGCCTCGCGCCCCAGCCCGCAACGATCGGTGGCGTAGCCTTCGGCGGAAAGCGCGTAGACCAGCGTGTCGGCAATGGCCGGTTCGTCATCGACAATCAGGATTCTCATGGGAGCATATGGTAGTGGCGCAAGCCGCGACAGGAAAGTACAACGACTCTGGAACGAGGAACGGTAAAGATGGAATTGTTACTCTGGCGGCACGCCGATGCATTGCAAGGCGCGCCTGATATTGCGCGCGAACTCTCCGCGCGCGGACACCGGCAGGCCCGCGAGGTAGCGACCTGGCTTGGCGAGCGCGCTCCCGCACATTTGCGCCTTTTGATCAGTCCCGCCGCGCGCACGCGCCAAACGGTTTCGTATTTTTGCGCGGATGAGGGGGCGATGCGGTTTTGCGCGCCGCTTTTCCACGGCGCCGCGCCGGAAGAAATCCTGCACCTGGCCGGCTGGCCGGATGCCGATGCGCCCGCGCTCATCGTCGGCCATCAGCCCTTGCTGGGGATGATCGCCGCCCATTTGCTGGGCGAGGCGTCTTTTCCGGCCTCTTTCCGCAAGGGGGCGCTGTGGTGGCTGCGCGGCGAGCCGGGGCGGGAGGCAGCGCGGCTCGTGCACGTCGTGGAGGCGGACAAACATCCGGAACGGTCTCCGTAACGCGGCGGCACCGCGTTTCACACGGGTTTCATATACGCTTCACATTCACCCCACATTCCCTTCCCGGGCGGTTCACATACGGTCTGTACGCTGGCCGTGCCTTTGAACGCGGCGGATTTCGCCGTGCCATTCGGATCAACCGGGAGAAGTGAAATGGAAAATCATGAAGTGACGGAAGACGGCGAAACGCGCGTTTTCTGGCGGAAGAAACTGTACGGCACGCTGACGTCCAGATTGGTGAGCGTGGCCTTGTTGGTCGCGTTGTTGCTGGCACCGCTGGCCATGATCCAGAAGCAGATCGCCCAGCGCGCCACTTACCAGGCGCAGGCCGAGGCGGAAATCGCCAGAACCGCCGCCGGGCCGCAAACCCTGCTCGGGCCGGTACTAGCGATCCGCTACCGGATGAAGACGCCCGGGGAGCGTTACCGTAACATGAATACGGGCGAGGTTCTCACCCGCCCCGCTCCGCTCACGGAGGAGCGCATCGCTTTCGTCCCCGCCCGGACACTTGCGATCCGGGGGCGCGCCGATGTGGAGCAGCGTTACCGGGGCATTTACCCGGCACGCCTTTTTCATCTCGATCTCAATATCGAAGGCTCGTTCAGCCTGCCCGCCGAATTGCTGCCCGCCGCAGTGGACAAGGGCGAAATCGCCGAAGCCCGCGCCGTGATGCTCTTCGGCCTCTCCAGTCCGCGCGGCATGAATGCCGCGCCGGAAGTTCTCGTCGATCAGCACCCGCTGCGTTTCGCCGTCTCCAGGGACAAGCGTTTCGACGCCATCCTGCCCGGTGCCCGACTGGAAGTGGATATAGGCGAACTGCTTCCCGGCAAGGCGCGCGGCATCGACTTTGCCTTTCCGCTGAAGCTCACCGGCGCGACAGCTTTCTCCATCGCCCCCACAGCGGAAAACAATGTCGTGCACTTGCAATCCAACTGGGCGCACCCGAGCTTCCAGGGCCGTTTCCTGCCCCACACGCGGCACATCGAACGCAGCGGCTTTGACGCGCAATGGGAAATATCCTATTTGGCCCGCGATATAGAAAGGGCGCTCCAGCCTGACAGCGGGGAAGTCCTCGGGGTCGAATTCATGCAGCCCGTCGATGTTTACCGGCAATCCGAGCGGGCGGCGAAATACGGCAGTCTGTTCATCGTGCTGACCTTCGCCGCCTTCTTCCTGGGCGAAGTCCTGAGCCGCCGCCCGATGCACCTCATGCAATACCTGCTGGTGGGGCTGGCGCTCACCATCTTTTTCTTGCTGCTGGTCGCGCTCTCCGAGCAATTGCCGTTCTTGCAGGCATATATCGCCGCCGCCACGGCCTGCGTCGGCCTGATCGTTTTCTACCTCGCGGGCGTGTTTGCTTCCTGGCGCCTGGCGAGCGCCTTCGGATGCGGTCTCGCCGGGCTTTACGCCATGCTCTACGTCATCCTGCAACTGGAAGAAAAGTCCCTGCTCATGGGCAGCCTGCTGCTGTTCGCCGTGCTCGCCGCCATCATGACGAGCACACGCCGCATCGACTGGTACGAACTGACAGGAAACGAAGAAACCGCGCGGCGCGGGCGGAAGACAACACATTCCCCGGAATGGCCTCCCCGCCCGTCCCGCCAATCCTCGCTGAATGAAGGAGAATGAATGATGACGCACTCGCTCCCGTCACGCTTTGCCGCTTCGCGCCTCTTCCGGCTCGCGGCATGGCAAAAGGCGATCCTTGCCTGGATCATGCTCGCGGCGCTGCTTGTCATCGCGACCCGCTACTTCAAGCATCCCATGTCCTATTTCTGGCGCGGCGCGGAGATGCCCGTCCTGCTCCTCGCCGCCATCGGCGGCGCGTGTTTCGCGTATCGAACCCTGCGCGCCCGCGCGCACTGGCGGGACAGGCTGGAGCCGAGGTTGCGCCTGGCCCTCTGCCTGCTGTTGTTGTGCCTCGTCGCCGGACAGGAAGGGTGGTACCGCTGGCAGAAGTTCCAGGTACTGCAAGGCGGCGTGGCGATGGAACGGATGGGGCGGCATTTCGTCGTCGGCTTCCGTAGTTTCGATGATCTGCAAGCGCTGGCCGAACGCGGCCTGATCGGCGGCATTTACGTCACCCGGCGCAATCTGCGGGGAGAAACCGTGCAAAGCCTGCGCCGCCACATCGATGCCTTGCAGGCGGCGCGCGCGCGCGTCGGCTTGCCACCGCTTTTCGTCATGGCCGATCAGGAAGGCGGCGCGGTCTCGCACCTGTCGCCGCTTCTCGAACCCATGCCATCACTGGCGACCCTGACCGCCGGAGACGAGGAAGACCTGGAAGCACGCGCCCGCGACTACGGCAAACGTCAGGGACAAGCGCTGGCGGCGCTCGGCATCAACATGAACCTCTCTCCGGTAGTCGATCTGAAACCCGGCAAGAAAGGAAACTGGGCCGACCGGCACACCTTGATCGAGCGCCGCGCCATCGCCGCCGATCCGCACATCGTGACCAGAGTGGCTGTGGCCTACGGCGCGGGCCTTGCCGCCAGTGGCGTCCAGCCTACGGTCAAACATTTTCCCGGTCTCGGACGGGTGCGGGGCGACACGCATCTCGTCAAGGCCAGCCTGACGCATACGCCCGCCGAGCGGGCCGCCGACTGGCTGCCGTTCCGCGAAGTCACCGCCCGCACCGGCGCGGCGATGATGCTCTCGCATGTCCGGCTACCCGACATCGACCCGCACGCCCCCGCTTCGCTCTCCCGCACGCTGGTACAGGACATCCTGCGCAAGAAGAACGGCAGCGGCTGGAATTACCAGGGCATTCTGATGACCGACGATCTGAACATGGGCGCGGTATACGCCGAAGGCATTGGCCGGGCCGCCACCGCCGCGCTGGACGCGGGCGTGGATTTGATCCTGATTTCCTACGACGCCGACCAGTATTACCGCGCCCTCCATGCCGCCGCCGCCGCGTGGCGCGGCGGCGGCATCGACGCCAAGCGTGAAATCGAAAGCGCAAAAAGACTGGACAGGTACTGGGAAAAAGACCGTCCCACCGCCGCCCGCCCCGCCAGCCTCGCGCGTGTACAGACCGGGAGGCGCATTCACCACGCTGGATCTGTGGCTGATGAAACAGGGCATCCCGCACCCCTGCCATCCGCAAACGCAAGGCAAGCTGGAGCGCCTGCACCGCACAGCCTGAAGGCGGAACTGTTGCAAGGGCGCTTCCTCCCGAGCGGCGAGACGGCACAGCGCGCCTTCGACGCATGGCGGGATGATTACAACCTCCAGCGTCCGCACGAGGCGCTGGCGATGCGCCCGCCCGCCAGCCGTTTACAGCAGCCGCATCGGGCGGATTGACATGAAGAACCGTTCCATCAGGATCGGAAAGGAGGAAAATCCGGGGTGAGCCTCTGGGGAGGATGCGGTCGTACACTTGGGGCGATGTCTCCGGTATATACAAAAGCCACAATCCGCCCGCCCTCAGCACCGCCAGCAGACTCGTTGTAGCTCCCTCTCTCACCCCGGAAAGCTACAATTCGGCAACGAACTCGCCGCCCGCCTCGCCACCGCCGAGACCGAAAATGCCCTCAAGAAAGCCACCACTGGCCGCGCTTGCCTCACTGCTGATGCTGTACGCATGCTCAACGACCCCGCCCCAACAGCCGCCTCCGTGCCCGCGCCCACCCGCGATGCTGCTATCGCCGATGCCCGATTTGCCTCCGATCTCGATGTCGCACGATGGGCCAGCAACGCCCGCACCCAATACGACCTCTGCCGCGCCCGGCTCGCCGCCCTCCGCCAGTGGAGCGCACAACTGAATTGAATTGACGCATGGGAATTATCCCCTGAAATGTAACCCATGCTTGACATTCTGTGAATCATGGGTTACAATCTTTCCATGTTCACAATTCAACAAACCACCGAATTCAAAGAATGGCTTTCCCGGCTTCGGGACAGGATCGCCAAAGCGCGCATCCTTGCCAGAATCCGGAATGTCGAACTCGGCGGCAACCTCGGAGACTGGAAAACCGTGGGCGGCGGCGTCTCCGAAATGCGCGTGAATGTTGGCGCCGGATACCGGATTTATTTTGCCCGGCGCGGCGGCGACATCGTCGTCTTGCTCGCAGGCGGCGATAAATCCACGCAGAAAGCGGACATAAAGCGCGCCATCGAACTGGCGAAAACATGGAGCGAAGAAAATGAAAACGAATGAAATACCGGCCGGATTTACCCAATGGGATGTGGCGGATTATCTAAAAAACGAAAAGGACATCCAGGGCTATCTGGATGCCTGCTTTGAAGAAGACCCCGGCGACGGCAGTCTCATCCGCGCCGCCCTGGGCGACATTGCCCGCGTGAGAAGCATGACGAAACTCGCGCGCGATACCGGCCTGGCCCGAGAAGGTCTCTATAGGGCGCTCTCCGCCGACGGAAACCCGGAATTCTCCACCATCCTGAAAGTCACCCGCGCCCTGGGCCTGAAACTGACGGTCGCACGCGCCGGATAAGCCATAACGGCGACAGTCTCGGGCAGCCCCCACACGCAGTGTTGGCCTGTCAACCCTGCAACGGCATCGGGCCGACAACTGTCAAGGATTCCTTGACAGTTGCCTGCGGGGTTGGCCGGGCGATTCGGCGACAGCCTCGGGCCGACCCCCGCCTGCGGAATTTAAGGAAATTCTTAAAATCCAGCGCCATTACTGGCGTTCAAGGCAATGAAAGGCGGCAGAATTTACGCAAATCGCAAGGAAACTGCAAATGGCATCGCCGCAGGATCGCCGTCCGCCCCGCCAGACGGCAACAGCCTCAGGCTACCCCTGCCTGCGGGACTGGCCGGGCGATCTGGCAACGACATCGGGCCGATGCCTGTCAAGGGGATTGAGGAAAATTCAGCAAAGCCAGACATGGAGGCATCGCCGCCGGCCCCCTCCGCCGCGGAAAGCAGTGACATTTTGTTGTAGCTCCCTCCCTCTCTCACCCCGGAAAGCTACAATGTGTCCTCCTTCGTGTGGCTCATTTGAGTAGTTGTAGCTCCCTCTCTCACCCCGGAAAGCTACAATAGAGGGGCGGCAAGCGCATGTTCGCGCGCCGTTGTAGCTCCCTCTCTCACCCCGGAAAGCTACAATTCGCACGGATTTACCTGCGTGTTTCCACCGGTTGTAGCTCCCTCTCTCACCCCGGAAAGCTACAATGATGACGGCGTCCCAATCGCCCGTGACCATGTTGTAGCTCCCTCTCTCACCCCGGAAAGCTACAATCACACCGGCAATACGCGGGTTTCATCCACGGTTGTAGCTCCCTCTCTCACCCCGGAAAGCTACAATTAAGTCCGTCATGACTATACTATCTGATGCGTTGTAGCTCCCTCTCTCACCCCGGAAAGCTACAATGGAATGGTGAAGATTTCCCCCTCCATCGACGTTGTAGCTCCCTCTCTCACCCCGGAAAGCTACAATTGCACATTTGTCGCATCCTGTCCCGGCGTCGTTGTAGCTCCCTCTCTCACCCCGGAAAGCTACAATAAGCCGCATTTTGAGGCTGCATCCATCCGTGTTGTAGCTCCCTCTCTCACCCCGGAAAGCTACAATTTGTCCGGCATGGACGGCCTTGAATAACAAGTTGTAGCTCCCTCTCTCACCCCGGAAAGCTACAATCCACGGATGGGGAGCCGATGATGATCGGCAGTTGTAGCTCCCTCTCTCACCCCGGAAAGCTACAATACCACGGAGAAAACATCATGAACCCAAACAGTTGTAGCTCCCTCTCTCACCCCGGAAAGCTACAATTTATAGCGCTCTTACGGCGGCGCGTCAGCAGTTGTAGCTCCCTCTCTCACCCCGGAAAGCTACAATCTTAAAAATATCCCTAATCATAAAACATGAGTTGTAGCTCCCTCTCTCACCCCGGAAAGCTACAATCAGCCCAGACATTTCAATA
>JAITLI010000192.1 GCA_031277975.1 Azoarcus sp. | reverse complement strand
GCTTTCCAGGCTGGACTTTTCCCCCCTCGCATCAGAGGAAATGGGAAAGGCGTAGTCTATGGAGAGAAATGTCTTTCTTCGCGTTCGTGGTGAAAAGTAACACCGTTTCTCTGAGCCAGGTCACTCACTGTTTCACCGGGATAAGTAGGCTGTTCTTGATCGAAAAACGTCTTGAAACAAGAAATTTGCAATTATATTGCGCTGCAATGCTATGTTAGGTTAGTGCATATGGGGTTAGTGTTGTGGCGGTTGGATTTCATGGGATTGGCTCCTGTGGAAGAAGGAAAATGAGTTGCGGGTATTGCACGGCTTTGTTGAGCCTTTTGCAAACCGCAGAAACGAGAACCGGACAATCTAAAAAAATCGGGGGTGTTGCCCTATAGATAGTTTTATGCCAAGATAACTATCTATAAGGCAACACCCCCACTCTCCATGTAATTGCCTTGAAAGCTGTGTTTGTCCATTGTGTCCGGCTACAATTCAGCCTTGTGGCTGTACTGGCGGCATTTTTCTATCCGGACGAACGGGGCGCGATCTTTATGACATCTCATGCTGTTTCTCCTTTATTGCTCGGTGACGAGGATTTCGAGGCTCTGGAAGAGGTTCTTGTTTCGGATGCCGTGCCGGAAGATTGCATGGATCTCGAAATGCTTGACGGTTTCCTGGCCGGGGTGCTCATTTCGCCTTATCCGGTCGCCAGCGAGCATTGGTTGCCGGCGGTGTGGTCGGCGTATGGGGACGAGGACTTCGGGGCGGGCGGCGATGTGCAGCGCGCGATCCGGCTCGTGCTCGCTTATTACAATGAACTTGCGACCACGCTTGGCCGGGAAGAGGGGGACGAGGATTGTTGGGAGCCGTTCTGCTTTGCCCGCGGGGAGGGGGACGATAGTATCGAGACGGGCGACGGGTGGTTCGACGGTTTTACCCAAGGACTCGATTTCTGGCCCGAGGGCTGGCAGGGGGATTTGCCCGGCGATCTGGCCGATTCCGTGCAGGATGCCTTGCGGGCCGCCGTCGCGCCATGGGAGGCCGATGAACTCGAAGCTTCCGATGAGGAAACGCGCCTTGGCTGGTTGGCGGCGGCGGGCAAGGTGGTCAATGATATTTTCCGGCGTTGGCGGAACATCGGCTTGCCCGCGCCGTCTCCCATCGCGGTGGAGCCGCCGCCGCCCACCGCCAGGCCAGGGCGCAATGAGTCTTGTCCCTGCGGTAGCGGGCGGAAATACAAGAAATGCTGCGGGACCGGGTAATGCCCGGATTGACGATCTTGCGGCCCGTGATGCTGTCCCCCGCGCGGATCGGGGAGAGTGCGCCGTGCGATTTTTTCGACGGCAACGGTAGCCTGCTGCTGCGCCAGGGGGTGCTGATCAGCGAGAGTGTGCAGGAAAAACTGAGTAGCCGGCGTTTGTTCTGCGATGCCGGGCAGGCCGGGGCGATTTCTTCCGACGATCCGTTGCGCGCGCTGACCGGCGTCGGCGAGACGCTGTCCATGCTCGACGCGATAGTGAGGGCGGGGGGCAAGCCCAGCGCCGGGATTTGCATGGAACTCGCCGGGAGTCTCTTCGAGAGTTGGCGGTTCGACCCCGATGCGTGCATCGGCTTTGCCAGGGTCGGCAATCTCGGCTCGCCGAGCGTGTGCCAGACGATTCTGGCGGCGTTGTTCGCCGCCGAGCTGGGCAACGCGCACGCTTTCACCCGCTACGAGCTGATCGAGTTGATCGGCGCGGCGCTGACGATGAATCTGGGCAGCATGGAATTGCACGACGAAATGGCGGCGCTCTCCGGCCCCTTGCCCGGGAAGCTGCGTTCGGCGCTGACGGAACACCCGCGCTGCGCCGCCGGTATTCTCCATGGCATCGGTATTCAGGGCGCCTGGTCGCAGGCGGTGCTGCAACATCACGAAAATATCAATGGCAGCGGCTATCCGGGGGGACTCGCCAGAAGCGGCATCTGCCTGGAAGCGCGCATGCTGCGGCTGGTCGATATTTTCGCCGCCCGCCTGCGCGTGCGGCGCGGGCGCGGCCCGCAATACTGGAGCCTTTCGCGCGCGCGCGGCTTGTCCGAACTGACGGCGCACATATTCGGCGCAGACCTCGATTCGCTTGATCTCAGCCTGGCCCGCTTGCTCATGAGGCGCCTGGGCGCGTTTTCGCCCGGCAGTGTCGTGCGCCTGTCCAACAATGAAATGGCCATCGTCAGCCGCCGCGCCTACGGCCTCGTGCGCGACACGAATCTTTCCCCCCGCGCAGTCCTCTCTTTCCTCGATGCCGGCGGGCGGCCGCTGGAGATGCCCCGCGTCCGCCGCATCGGTCCGCACGATTACCGCATCTTGAGCTACGCGCATGATGATCTGCCGCGCCTGCCGGTCTACGATTGGCCGTTGATCTGGGGCTACCGCGCGCCGCCGTCAAGGCCCGCTCATGACGGCGCGCGCGCCGCCGGCATCCCGGGAAAGTTTTCGTCTTGATCGTAATATACGATACGGTTCAGGTAAATACATTCTGTCGGAATCTTTTACAGAAGCATTTTGCCGAAATATTTTCTTGCATTCTTTCAGACGTATACAGAATGGCACGGCACTTGCTGTCGTTTGCTATATAAGGCTCGGACGACAGATGCCGCCGCAGTTGGTTCCCACGCTTGTCCGTTTGAGGAAAGCGGGGCGCGGCGGTTCGCTGTGGCAGCTCCGTCATGGCGCGTCGTGTTGACGGAGGCATTGAACAACTCGCGGCGGGAATGCACCGGGGCGCATTCCCGCCAGGCGATACCGATCCCCCCTTCACCCCGTGAGGTACGTGGTCTCCACGTGTTTCACGGGGTCTTTCTTGTTGCGCGCTTCCGCACAAGAGATACAAATGCTGCTACCATGCATCCCCTTTGCGTCGGCGCACAGAACCGGTTCGTCGAGTTGTTCCCTTCTTTCTATTTCTGCATTGGATTGTAATGCGCCTTTTCCGTTCCCGGTTGAAAATCATGTTGACGTGCCTGTGTTTTTCAGCGGGCATGGGGCAATTCGCACGCGCGGATGAAAATGAGAGTGGCAAGGGTGCCGCCGCGACCCAGACACCGAAGGAATTGTCGGCGACGGCGGAGCGGATTTTCGACAAGGCGCGGCCACGGCTGCTGCAAATCCGCACCCTGCTCAAGTCCGCGCGGAAACAGTCATCCATCGGTTCGGGGTTTCTTGTCGGGGAGGATGGCCGGGCGGTGACCAACTACCACGTGGTCTCCCAGTTCGCGCTGGAACCCGATCTTTACCAGATCGAATATACGGTGGCCGATGGCGCGCGCGGGCAATTGAAACTGCTCGCCATCGACGTCGCCAACGATCTTGCTGTCGTGCAACTGGACGCGCCGCCCGGCAAGCGCTTCGGGGCATTCGAATTCGACTCCGCTGCGGTCAGGGGCGTCATGGTCAAGGGAGAACGCCTTTTTTCGCTGGGCAATCCGCTCGATCTCGGTTTCACCATTGTCGAAGGTACCTATAACGGGATGGTCGACAAGAGCTACCAGAAGCATGTGCATTTCACCGGAGCAATCAATCCGGGCATGAGCGGCGGGCCGGTCGTCACCGTGGATAACCGCATTGCCGGTATCAATGTCGCCAGGAATATCGGCAATGACCTCGTGAGCTTTCTCGTTCCCGCCAGCGCCGCGGTGCGCCTGCTCGAAAGGACGGTGACGAGCGGCGAATTGGACGCGCCCACCGTGCGCAAGGAGATCGGCGCGCAGATGGCGCTTTGGCAGAAAGATTTTTTCGCGGCGCTCAAGACGCGGGGGTTCCATGAAGCGGAACTGGGGCCATACCGCGTCGCCGAAAGCAACGCGGACTGGTTCAATTGCTGGGCGCGCACGAACCGCGACGAGCGCAGCAAGTTGCGCGCGCTGGTCAACCATTCCCGCTGCGACACGCGCACGCATCTTTTCCTTGCCGGCGACATGTCCGCCGGAGAAGTGGCGATTTCGCACATGTACCTGAAAAGCGTCGATCTCGGCCCCGTACAGTTCGCGCAACGGCTCACGCAGGCCGCGCACCCCCGTCTCCCCGGAGGGGATGGCAACCGCTATACGCCATTTCGCTGCTACGAAAACTTTCTCGCGCCCGATAGCGAATCGCCGTCGCGCCCCGAGTTGAGAGTCGCATGGTGCGCGCGCGCCTACAAGGATTTCGCCGAGTTGTACGACGTGTCCTTCGTCTCGATCACGCAGGACAGCGACCGCGAGGCGCTGGTGTCCAGCGCGTTGCTGACGGGCGTTCATTTCGAAAACGCGTTGTCGTTTACACAGGATTTTCTTGCCGCGCTGAAGGTACGACGTGATCTGGATTGAAACGCTTTCCCGCAACAAGGAACCCGTGGCCCGCGTCCGCGCCGAGGACGGGGCGGTGACGATTGGCCGCGGCTACGACAACGACGCCATCATCGACGATCCCCATGTCGCCCCTAGGCACGTGCGTATTTGCCGCGATGACGATGGCGCGCTCGTCGTCAACGATCTGGGCAGCCGCAATGGCTTGTACGACGAAGCGGGCCAGCGCCGGCAAACCCTGCGCCTGACTGGCGACACCCTGTTCCGCATCGGGCAGACCTGGCTGCGCGTGCGGGAGAGCGCCTTCGAGGTCGCCGCCGAGCGCGTCCTGCGGCCGGCGCGGCGCTTGTGGCCATGGATGTTGGGCCTGCTGGCGCTGGCGGCCGGGATCAACCTCCTGACCCAGTGGCAAACGGATATTTCCGAGCGCTCCGACGCGATTGCCCTGTACGTCCAGCCCATGTTGTCGTTTGCCATCGCTACCTCGATCTGGATCGTTTTCTGGGCGGTGCTGACGCGGTTGCTCACGGGCCAGGCGCGCGCGACGCTTCATGCCATCATCGTGCTTTCTGGATTCGTGGCCGTCTCCGTCATGCTGTTCCTGCAAGGCTGGTTGAGCTTCGCCCTGTCCAGCCGCGCGCTGGCCGAGTACGATTTCATATTCTACTGGGCGCTGGTCGCCGCCGTTTTCTTCGCGCACCTGTGCGCCATCAGCACACGCCATGTGCCGCACAAGGCTGTCATCGTGGGGATACTGGCGCTGTGCGTCTGCGCGGCGCAATGGCTGAGCGAGAACCCCTTCTCCGCCGACGAATCGTCCGATCAGGGTTTTTATCCAGACAAACTGTATCCGCCTTCTTGGCGTATCGCGTCTTCCAGAACGGAAGTGGAGTTCTTCCAGGAAGCAAGGGAAATCAAGGCCGCCATCGACGAACTGCGCGACAGAAGCCCCTCGATCGCGTCCGCGGAAAACGAGGATGGGGACGGCGAGGAAGAAGACGGGGACGGGGAAGAGCCTGGCGCGCGGGGTTGAACCGCTCCCGGTTTCCCGCCCGCCATGTTTTTCATTCCAGGAAATTGAACAGCGACAAACCCGACACCTTGATGAAAGACAATTGCGCGGCTTCGAGATTGGTTTGCAGTTGCGTCAGGCGCGACATGGCTTCGGCGTAATCGCCATCCTGCAAGCGGGACAAGGTGCTGGCGTATTGCAGGTCCATGTCGCTGGACAAGCTTCCCAACTGTTCGAGTTCGACCATTTGCGAGCCAACCTGGGCGCGGATGCGCAAGACGGTGTCGAGCGCGGCGTCGGTATTATCCATGCCGAACTTCATGCCGCTGATGACGCCGCTGGAACCCGGCCTTTCGAGGGTGTCGATGAAAATCGCCAGATTGTCGAAAACGTCCTTGGATGCGGCGAAGACTTCAAATGAATCGCCGTTGTTTGGCGTGCCGCTGACTTCCACCTTCAGGCCGTTGAATTCGATGGTGTCGGGCGGCCCCATCGTGACCGTGGCCGCCACCGTGACCGGCGCGGAATTGCCGGGCTGGTATTCGGTGACATCGTAGCCCGCGCCATTGAAGCGCACATCGTAACGCCGCCCGGTATTGGCCGGATCGGGTTGCGCGGGGACGAAAACAGCGCTGGCCGTGGCGCCGCCGCCATTTGCCTGGCCCGCGAAAGTGTTGAGAGAACCTTCCAGCGCGCGGGTGTTGTCGAAGACATCCGACCCCGGCAGGCTGACCGGCATGAAGCGCGTCGAGGAAACCTGCATGGTGCGCGTGCCCTGGTCGCCTTCGTAATGGACGCCGCCGTAGCCGCCCTGGAACGGCTGCGTATCGGCCCGGTAGCCGGAAAACAGGAAATCGCCTGCGGCATCCCGCGTATTGGCGAGCGCAAGCAGTGCGTCGAATTGCGAGCGCATATCGGCGGCGATGGAATCCAATTGTTCCTGTCCGTAAGCGCCATCGCCCGCGGAAACCGCGTTCTGGCGCACGTATTGCAGGATATCGCCGATGCTTGTCAGTTTGCTTTCCAGCAATTTGAGCTGATCGCTGGAATAGTCCTGGTTGGTCTGGAATTGCCCGTTGATGCTGCGCGACTGGGTGACGTCGAGCGCGCGCGCCGCCGCGACCGGATCGTCCGCCGGCGTCAGCACACGGCGGCCCGTGCTGATCTCTTGCTGGGTATGCAGGGATTTCGACCAGAGCGTCTGCATCGAAAACACGCCTCGGTCATAGATCATATTGGTCGTGATGCGCATGATTCGTCTCCTTGCCGTCCGTCTTCAGCGCGCGATGGAAATGATTTCGTCAAACAGGCGCTGGGCGATCGACATTACCCGGCCGGATGCCTGATACACCTGTTGATAGCGGATGAGATTGGCCGCTTCTTCGTCGAGATTGACCGCCGAGAGCGAATCGCGCGCTTCGACCGCCTGGTTGTAGAGCGCGGTTTGGGTCTGCTCGCCCGTCTGTACCTCGTGCGTCTTGTTGCCGACCTTGTTGACCAGTTGCGAATAGGCCATACCCAGGGTGGCGGTTGGTCCCGCACCGCCGTTGAACAGCAGCTTGGTGGTTTGCAGGGCGCCCAGTAGATTGGCGTTGCGGCTGTCGGCGACGCCCGCCTCGGCGGGAACCAGATTGAACACATCGCCATTTTGCGGCGCGCCCGAAAGCGTGAAGCGAAATTCAAAGCCGCCGGGGCCGGTGACGACGAATGCCTTGCCCGCGGCATCGCTCGCCGGATCGTAAGTCGCGGGCGTACTGCCATCGCCATTGGCAAGAGTAAAACCGGCCGGCGTCGAAGACAGCGACAGGCTGCCGCCGCTGAAAGTCACTGCCGCGTTCCAGGGGTAGGGCGTGGTGGCGAGCGCGCCGGAAACATTTTCCATGGCAATGTCCGACACCTTGCCGTTGCCCGCGTTGCCCGGCGGCACATCGCCGATCACCGGGCAGGCGGCGGCGACCTGGCGCGGATCGGCGACCGCCACCGCGATGTCGCGCGCGGCAGTGCGCGTGGGCTGGATCAGCGCCGTTTGCCCGGCAGCAAGGGTCGAGGTGGAAAGATCGAAGCGCAATCCCTCGAATGTGTCCCCCGACGGATTCAGCGTCTTGCTCGCCCGGGTGGCCAGATTGACCACGGTATAATTTGTACCGTCATAGTGCAGTTCGTAATCGCTGTCGGTCAGCTCGCCCAGGTTGGCGATATCGTTCGCCGCGGCGTCCGTATCGAAATCGAAGCTCACCGCGGCGGCATCGCCGGGAATGACGCGTGGCTGCGACAGATTGAAGAAATCCAGCCCGAGCGCCCCATCGAGATCGACGCCCAATTTATGCTGATTGTTGAACGCGGCGGCGAGCGACACCGCGATCATGCCCAGGCGGTTTTGCGTCGTATCGAGCGATTCGCGCCGGAATTCGAGCAAACCCGAGAGCGCGCCGCCGGTGAAAAGCCGCTCGGGCAGCGCGATCTCCGTGCCGTTCGGCGCGATCAGCGCCACACTGTATCTTTGCGGGTCGGCCGTTCCCTGCACCGCCGCAAGCTTGGACGCGGTGTTGCCCTGCACGAGCGTCTGCCCGGAACCGATGTAGACCGACAGCGAACCGTCCTCCTGCACGCTGGTGCTCACCCCCACCAAGTCATTGAGTTCGCTGATCAACTGCCCGCGCTGGTCGAGCAGGTCATTGGCCGGATGCGTCGCCCCGGCCGCCTGCGCGACGATGATGCGCTGATTGAGTTCGGCGATGGACTTCGCATACATATTGATCTGATCCACGGTGCTGCGAATGTCGTATTCCACCCCGTCGCGGATCTCGTTCAGATACGTATCGAGGCTGTGGAAACGCTCCGTCAGCGCCTGCGCGCTGGACAGCAGTGCCTGCCGCGCCGCCGTGCTCGTCGGGTTGGCGGCCACCTCCTGCACCCCGGCGAAAAAAGCGTCCATGGCCGGGCTGAGGCCTGCGGTGGCATCGGCAAGCAGCCTGTCGATCTGGCTGACCTGCGCGGCATAAGCCGAATAGGCGGACTTGTTCGTGCCCGCGCTCAACACCTGGTTTTCGAGGAACTGATCGTAAGCCCGCGTTACCGTGACCATTCGCACGCCATTGCCGAAAAAACCGGCGCCACTGAATCGCGCCGACTGCGCGCTCTGGATGAGGCGCTGGCGGTGATAGCCGCTGGTATCGGCATTGGTGATATTGTGGCTGGTCGTCACCAGTTGACCTTGCGCGGCATTGACGCCGCTGAGTCCGATATTGAGCAGGCTTGACATGGCGGTTCCCCGGTTTGCGACTTTTACTCCTGTGAAAGCAAAAAGCCTGCCAAGGGGAAAACGAACCCTCGGGACGAGCGGCAATACGTCACGCCGACAGGCGCATCCGGGCAAAACGCCCCGGGAACGCATGGGCGGGATGCGGACGCGCGGGGAAAAACAAAACCACCGCGCGGCGGTGGATCTGAAAAAGTCGGGACGGCAAAAGCCGAGGCGGCAAAATCAGCCGGGCGTCTCCTGGCCGCTACCGGCAAGACGCCTCGCCCGGAAAACACAAAAACGCGTGCGCTCCCGCGATCATGGACCGCGCCGCGCCGTGGCGAGCCATGCGGCCCCGATTTCTCAGTCCGTTCCGGCGGTGCGCCGCAGTTTGCCTTGCCAGTAGCGCCATGCCAGCCACGCGAAGACAGCGGCGGTAATCAGCAGGAAACCGACGCCCTGCCAATAGGCGATCGGATCGACCGCCCGCAGGTAATCGCGTGGCGGCTGCACGAAGTGTACGCGGCCGGAAACCAGCGCATGGATCGCCGTCGCCAGGAAACCCAGCGCCGGCAGGAACCACGCGACGAGACCGGCGCCGACGATGACGCGGTCGATGATAGGCGTGGCATGCTGGCGCGGCAGGTAGACGCTTTCCACTCCGAACCAAAGCGCGAGCAGCCATCCGGATACGGCGACGACGGGGGCGATGGCCAGCGCCGCGCCGAACACGACCGCGCCAAGAGTGAACGCCATGCCTTCAAGCGGTTCGATACGCGGCCACAGCTTCCCGATGCTAAGGAAAAGCCATGTCGCCAGCGACGTGGAAACAAGCGCGAGAAGTAGGCAGAACGCGCCGCGCCGCCGGGCGCGGTCACCGGGAGATGCGTTTTCGGGCAAGCGGAAAAGCGGCATGGGCATCTCCTTCCTCAAACCGCCGCCAGCGCCTGATCGAGATCGGCGAGGATGTCGTCGATGTGCTCGATGCCAATGGACAGCCGCACCATATCGGGCGAAACGCCCGCTTTCCGCAATTCCCCGGCATCGAGCTGGCGGTGCGTGGTGGAAGCCGGATGGCAGGCGAGCGACTTGGCGTCGCCAATGTTGACCAGCCGTGTAAACAAGGCGAGCGCATCCTGAAAACGCGCGCCGGCTTCGACGCCGCCCTTGATGCCGAACGTGAGAATGCCCGAAGCGCGCCCACCCATATATTTTCGCACCAGCGGGTAATCGGCGTGGCCGGGCAGGCCGGCGTAATTGACCCACGATACTTTTGCGTGCTTTTCGAGGAATCGCGCGACCGCGAGTGCGTTGTCGCAGATACGGTCGAGGCGCAGGGCGACAGTCTCCACACCTTGCAGGATCAGGAATGCGTTGAAGGGAGAGAGCGCCGCGCCCTGATTGCGCAAGGGCACGACGCGGGCACGGCCAATATAGGCCGCTTCGCCGAACGCCTCGGTATAGATCACGCCGTGATAGGAAACATCGGGTTCGCTCAGGCGCGGGAAACGCGCCTTGTGTCGCGCCCAGGGGAACTTGCCCGAGTCGACGATGACACCGCCGAGCGAATTGCCGTGTCCGCCGAGATACTTGGTGAGCGAATGCACCACGATATCCGCGCCGTGCTTGAAAGGACGGCACAGATAGGGCGTCGGCACGGTGTTATCGACGATGAGGGGGATACCGGCTTCGCGGGCGATGGCGGCCAGCGGCGCGAAATCGGTGATGTTGCCGAGCGGGTTACCCACGGATTCGCAATAGATAGCCTTCGTGCGGGCATCGGTCAGGCGGCGGAAACTGTCCGGATCGCGGTAGTCGGCGAAGCGCGTTTCGATGCCCAATTGCGGGAAGGTATGGGCGAAAAGGTTGTAAGTGCCGCCATAGAGCGTGGCGGTGGACAGGATATTGTCGCCGCTCTCGGCGATGGTCTGGATGGCGTAGGTGACCGCGGCCATGCCGGAAGCCACCGCCAGCGCCCCGATGCCGCCTTCCAGCGCCGCGATGCGCTGCTCCAGCACCGCGTTGGTGGGATTCATGATGCGGGTGTAGATGTTCCCCGGCACCTTGAGATCGAAAAGATCCGCGCCATGGCGGGTGTCGTCGAAAGAGTAGGAGGTGGTCTGGTAAATCGGCACGGCGACGGCGTGAGTCGTGGGTTCGGGCGTGTAGCCGCCATGGACGGCCAAGGTTTCGAGTTTCATGGTGCGAGTGTCTTCCGTGAACGTGTGATGAAGGACAGACCGGCGAGTATATCGGGCGCGCGGAGGATAAAGAAACCAGCGGATAAAGAAATCGGCGCGCGGGCCGCGGCAAGCCCCGCGCACCCTTCCTCCGCTCGAAGCGCGCATTGTGCGGCACGCCCGCGACAGGTAGAATGCACTGATCCGTTTTATGCTGTTCGTGTTATCCGGCCTGGTCATGTCCAGACAGGTTGATCGCGCTTTTCTACCGGGAGCCGGTTTTCGGGGTTCAGTGGTTTTGCAGGAAGCGCAATGGCGGCAAACCCGGCGGCAACCTCGGAACAGAGTGGGAACATGAGAATGAAAATGGCGGCGGCGGTCTTTGCGCTCCTGTACGTGGCGGCCAGTATTTATTTTTTGCAATACAGCGGATCAGGCGCGGAGCGGGATGCCGAGTCCGTGCTTGCGGAAACAGACGGCGAAATCGACCTCGACGAATTGCCCCTGTGGCAGGCCATCAAACAAGAGCAGGGCGGCGGCGGCTTGGTGCTGGTGACTTTCGAAGACCCGAACTGTCCATACTGCGCCGAGTTGGACGAAAAACTGGCGCGTCTCGACAATGCGACCATTTATACCTTCCTGCTGCCCATCCTGTCCGAAGATTCAGAATTGAAATCCCGCCAGATCTGGTGCGCGCGCGACCGGGCGGCGGCCTGGAACGATTGGATGCTGAAACGCCGGGCGCCTTCCGGCGCGGGCGACTGCGACACTTCGGCGCTTGACGAAAACCTGGAAATAGGCAGGAAACTGGGTATCCAGAGCGTGCCTTATCTATTGCAAGCGAAAGAGTAACCGGCGCCGCCGCGCTTCGCCATCCCCACCCTTTTCACTATAGGTATCTACATACTCCGGAATAGCGAGTGATAAGAACAGCGGCACTCTCGTGCCGGATGGAACGCACTGGATTGCCACGGCGCCCGCGCTCCTCGCAATGACGCGTTCTCCCAATGGATTCCCTTCGCCCCCCCTGTATTGCTTGGGGAATTCATCGCAAGAACTCATCAAAAGTAAAAAAGCCTCCCCCACCTCGTCATTACGAAGAGCGAAACGGCGCGGAAGAGGCGCGCGGACAGAAAACCGCCCGGAATCAGTCCGGGCTGGAGATGGTCCACCGTATCACGCGCTGCACCATGGCCGCCAGAGCCTCGCGGTCGAGTCCGGGGTTGCGGATCGTCCGGATGCTGAGTCCTTCGAATATGGCGGCGAGCACCTCGGCCATGCTGGTGAGGGTCGCGTCATCGTCATGCATGCCGCTCATCTGGCGCGCGATGCGCAGGGTCTCGATCAGGCTCGCCATGCAACAGCAATCGGCGGCATGCACGATGCGGGCCACTTCCGGATTGCGCGCCGCCTCGGTGATGATTTCGAGCCGGAGCTTGGCCGCATCGGCATCCAAGTGGTCGCCCACGCCCTCGGCGGAGAGCGCGATCATCGTTTCGCGCACGTCGCGGGAGGCGCGCAACTCGGCCCAAACGGTCACTATGCGTTCGAGATCACGCTGCACGATGGCCGCGATGATCGCTTCCTTGTTGGCGAAATAATGGTAGATATGCCCCGTGCTCATTCCCGCCAGGCGCGAAATGCGGGCAATGCTCGCACCATGGAAACCGCAAGTACGGAAGCACTGCGTGGCCGCGTCGAGAATCTGGGTGCGCCGGACGGCGGCGCGCGAGCCTTCATCGACTGAAGGGGGGGGGGCGTCAGCGGTCATATCCATCGTGGGGAAAAACATACATTGCAATACATACTGTGGCTTGTAATTACGGCCACCTTAACATAGAATGAACGTTCAATCTAGAACGGTCATTCAACTTTGGCTTCCGCCGACAGAACAATCCTTGATGCGCGGCGCTGGTTCTTTCGCCATGCGCCGCGGCTCTGGCAAGTCCAGCGTCATGAACGGCGCCCCCCTGCGAACCAAGACGCACCAGTCCTCCCCACATGATAATCCCTTCCCAGCGAGACATCCTATGCATACCCGCTTCCGGCAATCAGCATTTTTCGTGATAGCACTCGCCGGCGCTCTCCATCTCACCGCCTGCGACTTCAATCCGCTCGACCTGCTGTCGGCGCCGCCGGATGCGGCGGCTTCGGCGCCGCCGCCGCCCTCGGTCAGTGTCATCGTCGCCAAGACCGAACCGGCGGCGCTGGTCTCCGAATTGCCGGGCCGCACCACGCCATTCATGGTGGCCGAACTGCGGCCCCAGGTCACCGGCATCATTCAGAAGCGCCTGTTTACCGAGGGCAGCACGGTTTCGGCGGGACAGGTGCTCTACCAGATCGACCCGTCGACCTACCAGGCCGCCTTCGACAGCGCCGCCGCCAACAAGGCGCGGGCCGAGGCCAATCTCTACAACGCCCGCCTGAAGGCGGAACGCTACGCCGAATTGGTCGGGATCGAAGCCGTCAGCAAGCAGGCCAACGACGATGCCGCCGCCGCGCTCAAGCAGGCCGAGGCCGAGGTGGCCGCCGCGCGCGCCGCGCTGGACAAGGCCCGCATCGATCTCGACTTCACCCGGGTGAAGTCGCCGATTTCCGGCCACATCGGGCGCTCGTCGGTCACGCCGGGCGCGCTCGTCACCGCCAACCAGGCCGCCGCGCTCGCCACCGTGCAGCGGCTCGACCCGATCTACGTCGACCTCACCCAATCAAGCGTGGACTTGCAGCGCCTGCGCCGCGATGTGGCTT
Organism: Azoarcus sp.; assembly: GCA_031277975.1. Classification (GTDB taxonomy): domain Bacteria; phylum Pseudomonadota; class Gammaproteobacteria; order Burkholderiales; family Rhodocyclaceae; genus WRNU01. Next base: position 6,365 of record JAITLI010000192.1, on the reverse strand, counting down.
CGGGCAAGATCTCGCTCACCAATGGCGATATCCCGGTGCAACTGATCCTCGAAGACGGCAGCCAGTACGAGCTTCCCGGCAGACTCGCCTTCTCCGAGGTCTCGGTCGATCCCGGCACCGGCAGCGTGACCCTGCGTGCCAGTTTCCCCAATCCGGACGGCATGCTGCTGCCGGGCATGTACGTGCGCGCCCGCCTGGTCCAGGGCCAGACCGAACAGGCGATCCTGCTGCCGCACGCGGCGGTGGGCCACGATCAGCGCGGCAATTCGCAGGTCATGGTGGTCGGCAGCGAGAACAAGATCGAGGCGCGTCCGGTACAGACCCGCGGCGTGATAGGCGACAAATGGATCATCACCGGCGGACTCGCCACGGGCGAAAAGGTGGTCGTCGAAGGTCTGCAAAAAATCCGTCCCGGACAACCCGTGCTGATCGCCGCCGACACACCGGCGGGCGTGGCGCCGACACGAACCGCCGCCACAGTGGCGAACTGAGGAACGACATCCATGGCCCGCTTTTTCATCGACAGGCCGATCTTTGCCTGGGTGATCGCCATCATCATCATGATGGCGGGATTGTTGTCGATCTTTACCCTGCCGGTGCAGCAATACCCGGACATCGCCCCCCCCACGGTCGTCATCAACGCCGACTATCCCGGCGCCTCGGCCACGGCCGTGGAAGAATCCGTCACGCAGATCATCGAACAGAAGATGACCGGCATCGACGGCCTGCTCTACATGAGTTCCACCAGCAATTCCTACGGTCGCGCCTCGGTCACGCTCACCTTCGACGCCGGCGTGAACCCCGACATCGCCCAGGTGCAGACCCAGAACAAGCTGCAACTCGCCCTGCCCCTGCTGCCGCAGGCCGTGCAGCAACAAGGGGTGCAGGTCGTCAAGTCGGCGCGCAACTTCCTCATGATCGTCGGCTTCGTGTCGAGCAACGACCGCTACGACAGCGCCGACCTGGCCGACTACCTCGTCGCCAACGTGCAAGACCCGCTGACCCGCGTCACGGGCGTGGGCGAAGTACAGGTCTTCGGCTCTCAGTACGCGATGCGCATCTGGCTCGATCCCGACAAGCTCAACAAATACAGCCTGACCCCGAATGACGTGCGCAACGCGCTGCTGACGCAGAACACCCAGGTCTCCGCCGGGCAGCTCGGCGGCACCCCGTCCGTGCCGGGGCAAGGCTTCACCGCGAGCATTACCGCGCAAAGCCGCCTGCAAACAGTGGAAGAGTTCGAGGCCATATTGCTGCGCAGCGCGCAGGATGGCGGCGAGGTGCGCCTGAGGGACGTCGCCCGCGCCGAAATCGGCCAGGAAAACTACGGCTTCCGCGCCCTGAACAACGGCAAGCCTTCGGGCGGCATCGGCATCAAGCTCGCCGCCGGGGCCAACGCCCTGAAGACCGCCGACGCGGTGAAGGCCAAGGTCGCGGAACTCAGCCCCTATTTCCCGGAAGGCATCGAGGTGATCTATCCCTACGACACCACGCCCTTCATCCGCATCTCGATCAACGAAGTGGTCGCCACCCTCGTCGAAGCCGTCTTCCTCGTTTTCCTGGTGATGTTCCTGTTCCTGGAGAACATCCGCGCCACCCTCATCCCGACCATCGCCGTGCCCGTGGTGCTGCTGGGCACCTTTGCGATCATGGCCGCCTTCGGCTTCTCGATCAACACGCTGACCATGTTCGGCCTCGTGCTCGCCATCGGCCTGCTCGTCGATGACGCCATCGTCGTGGTCGAGAACGTCGAGCGCATCATGAGCGAAGAGGGCCTCTCGCCCAAGGAAGCCACCCGCAAGTCGATGGACCAGATCACCAGCGCCCTGGTCGGCATCGCCATGGTGCTCTCGGCGGTGTTCATTCCCATGGCCTTCTTCGGCGGCTCCACCGGCGTCATCTACCGCCAGTTCTCGATCACCATCGTCTCGGCCATGGCGCTCTCGGTGCTCGTCGCCATCATTCTCACCCCCGCCCTGTGCGCCACCATCCTCAAGCCGGTGGAGAAAGGCCACGAAGCGGGTGAGGGCAGTTGGTTCGGCGGCTTCTTCCATTGGTTCAACGGCATGTTCGCGCGCCGCACCGAACACTACGTCCACACCGTCGGCGGCATCCTGCGTCACAAGGCCATTTTCCTGCTGATCTATGGCGCGATCATCGCCGTGCTCGCCGTGCTCTTCCATCGCCTGCCGACCTCCTTCCTGCCCGAGGAAGACCAGGGCCTGATGCCCACCCTCGTCACCCTGCCCGCCGGCGCCACGCAGGAACGCACCCTGGCCGTGCTCGACAAGGTGCGCACCTATTACCGCGAACAAGACCCGCAAAAAGACAAGATCGACACCGTCTTCACCATCGCCGGCTTCGGCTTCGGCGGCACCGGCCAGAACATGGGCATGGGCTTCATCAAGCTCAGGCACTGGGACGAACGCACCAAGCCCGAGCAGCACGTCCAGGCATTCGCACAGCGGGCGAGCGTGGCGCTCTCGCAGATCCGCGAAGCGCAGGTCTTCGCCATCGTGCCGCCCGCCGTGCTGGAACTGGGCACCGCCAACGGGTTCGACCTCATGCTCCAGGATCGCGGCGGACTCGGCCACGAAGCGCTGGTCGCAGCGCGCAACCAGTTCCTTTTCATGGCCTCGCAAGACAAGCGCCTGGCGGGCGTGCGCCCCAACGGCATGGACGACAACCCGGAATTCGCCCTCGACATCGACCATGCCAAGGCCGGCGCGCTGGGCGTGACCGTGGCCGATATCAACGACACCCTGGCGACCGCCTGGGGCGGCGTCTACGTCAACGACTTCCTCGACCGGGGCCGGATCAAGAAAGTCTATCTGCAAGCCGACGCCCCCTCGCGGATGACGCCGGAAGACCTCGGCAAATGGTACGTGCGCAACAAGGCGGGCGAAATGGTGCCGTTCTCGGCCTTCACCACCACGCGCTGGACTTACGGCTCGCCCCGGCTGGAGCGCTACAACGGCCAGCCCTCGCTCGAAATCCAGGGCGGCGCCGCGCCGGGCCTCTCCACCGGCGAAGCCATGGCGGCGGTCGAAGAAATCGCCAAAAACCTGCCGCAAGGCATCGGCTTTTCCTGGACGGGCGTCTCCTTCGAGGAAATCCGCTCCGGCACGCAGGCCCCGGCGCTCTACGCCCTCTCCGTGCTGGTCGTCTTCCTCTGCCTGGCGGCGCTCTATGAAAGCTGGTCGGTGCCCTTCGCCGTCATCATGGTCATCCCGCTCGGCATCATCGGCGCGCTCATCGCCGCCACCGGACGCGGACTCTCCAACGACGTCTACTTCCAGGTAGGGCTGCTCGCCACCATCGGCCTGTCGGCCAAGAACGCCATCCTGATCGTCGAATTCGCCAAGGCCGAACTGGACAGCGGCAAGGACCTGATCTCCGCCGCCCTGTCGGCGGCGCGGTTGCGGCTGCGCCCGATCCTCATGACCTCGCTCGCCTTCGCGCTCGGCGTGCTGCCGCTGGCCAAAGCCACCGGCGCAGGCTCGGGCAGCCAGAACGCCATCGGCACCGGCGTGCTCGGCGGCACCATCTCCGCCACCGCCTTCGGCATCCTTTTCGTACCGCTGTTCTACGTCGTCATCAAACTCATCTTCAAGGACAGGCCCGAGCGGGAAAAAACCGCGGCGGACACGTCCATCACCGCCGAGGCCGCCAAGTCATGACCCCCCCGACCCGAGTTCTGTACGCCGTGCTGGCGCTCACTGCCGTCACCGGCTGCACGCTCGCCCCCGACTTCAGGCTGCCGGGCCTGCCGGTACCGTCCTCCTGGACAACGCCCGCCGCCGAAACCCAGGGCGCGCCCGCGGCGGAACTACCGTGGCGGGATTACTTCGCCGATGCCCGCCTGCGCGAGATCATCGAACTGGCGCTCGCCAACAACCGCGACCTGCGCGTGGCCGCGCTCAATATCGAGCGCGCCCGGGCCATGTACCGTGTCCAGCGCGCCGAACTCCTCCCCGCGCTCGACCTGGCGGGCAGGCAAAACGCCCAGCGCACCCCGGCCGATCTCAGCCAGACCGGCGAGGTGCTCACCTCCCGCCAATACAGCATCACGGCGGGCGCATCCTGGGAACTGGACTTTTTCGGCCGTATCCGCAGCCTGCGCGACCAGGCGCTGGAAAACTACCTGGCGACCGAAGAAGCTCGTCGCGGCGCGCAGATCGCCCTCGTCGCCGCCATCGCCGATGCCTGGCTGGCGCTCGGCGCGGATCACGAACTGCTCGAACTTGCCCGCCGCACCTACGCCACGCAGCAGAAATCCGTAGAACTCATCCGCAGGAGCTTCGACGCGGGCGCGGCTTCCGCGCTCGATCTCGCCCAGGCGCGCACCGCCATGGAACGCGCCCGCGCCGATACCGCGCGCTACACCGCCCAATTCGCCCGCGACCAGAACGCGCTCGCCCTGCTCACCGGCGCGCCCGTACCCGAAAACCTGCAAGCCACGACGCTGGCCGATGCCATCGCCACCGTCGCCGAACTACCGTCCGGCGTTCCTTCCGAAGTGCTGACCCGGCGTCCCGACGTCTTGCAGGCCGAACACGCGCTGCGCGCCGCCAATGCCAACATCGGCGCGGCGCGCGCGGCCTTCTTCCCGCGCATCGCCCTCACCGGCGGCGCGGGCAGCGCCAGTCTCACGCTCGATGGCCTGTTTGACGCGGGCAGCGGCGCCTGGACATTCGCGCCGCAGATCACCGTCCCGATCTTCCACGCGGGCGCGCTCAAATCCAACCTCGACCGCGCCGAGATAGAGCGCGACATCCAAGTGGCGCAATACGAAAAAACCATCCAGTCCGCCTTCCGCGAAGTGGCCGACGCGCTCGCCGACCGCGCCACCATCGCCGAACAGCTCGACGCCCGCCGGGAACTGGTCGATGCCGCCAACGAAAGCTACCGGCTTTCCGAAGCGCGTTACCGCAGCGGTCTCGACAGCCACCTTGTCCTGCTCGACGCCCAGCGCTCGCAATACGCCGCCGAGCAAGAGCTGATCGCCACCCGCCTGGCCGAAGCCGGCAACCGGATCGCGCTCTACAAGGCGCTGGGCGGCGGCTGGAAATAACAAGAAACAAGGCAGCGGGCAAAAAGCGGAAAACTCCGTCTCTGGCCCGGACTTTCACGCCCGCGCGCCTTATCCCGTACCGCTTGGCGGGAGCCGCGCCGCGCGCGGCCCACTAATTCACACGTCCGGGTCGCAACTATCCGCACTTTGCGGTATGGTCACGGGTTGCCGATCCGGGTGTGCCGAGATCGGGGGCACCGAGAATCAGGAAACGCGAAGATGAACGCAACTACCACTACCCACACCACTCCGATGACCGAAGAAGAAATCCTTGCCGCGCCCGAATCCGACTACATGTCGCCACGACAACTGGGCTTTTTCCGCCAGCTTCTATTGGAAGAAAAAGACCAGCTTCTCAACAACGCGCAGCAAACGACCACCAACCTGCAAGACAACGAATCCACGCCCGACCCTTCCGACCGCGCCAGCGTGGAAGAAGAACACACGCTGGAACTGCGGGTGCGCGACCGCGAACGCAAGCTGTTGAAAAAAGTCGAGGAAGCCATCGCCCGCATCGAAAGCGGCGACTATGGCTGGTGCGAGGAAACCGGCGAGCCGATCGGCATTGCCCGCCTGCTTGCCCGCCCCACCGCCACCCTGTCGCTCGAAGCGCAGGAACGGCGAGAAAAACTCAAGAAAATGCACGGCGGCTGAACACAGCCGCTGTTGTATTTCTGCCGGCCCGGTTTCGCGCTCATTCCCGCCAATGTCTGGGTTTTCCTCCATGCGCGGATTTATTCGCGGGCTTGTCCGCGCCGTGATCCGCGGCTACCAGTTGGGCATAAGTCCGCTACTGGGGCCGCGTTGCCGTTTTTATCCCAGTTGCTCGGACTACGCGCTCGAAGCCATCGCGGTGCATGGCGTCTGCAAGGGCGGCCTGCTCGCCCTTGCCCGTATCCTGCGCTGTCACCCCTGGCATCCAGGCGGCAGCGATCCGGTACCGCCACGGCGAGATGACCGGGCACCCGGAAAAAAACCACTTTGACCGAATCGCGGGGGATTCCTGCTTATGCTTATAATCCCGGCAGGATTCATCCTGCCAGACCATGCGCCATGACCCGCAAGAAGCTCCCTATCGGCATCCAGACTTTCCGCGAAATCCGTGAGGACAACTGCTATTACGTCGACAAGACCGCCTTCGCCCTGCGCATGATCGAGGAAGGCAAAGCCTATTTCCTCTCCCGTCCGCGCCGCTTCGGCAAAAGCCTCTTTCTCGATACGCTGGCGGAACTGTTCGCGGGCAATGAACCTTTGTTCCGGGGGCTGCACTGCCACGATAAATGGAATTGGG
>JAITLI010000154.1 GCA_031277975.1 Azoarcus sp. | reverse complement strand
GTGTGGCGTTGCCGGGAAGCGGAGATCGGCCCTGACGAGCAGAGCCACCTGGACGAGTTGGGCGCGCGCACGGACTGGCTGGAGCGGTAGCCGTGGAGCAAGCGGCTGGTGCATAGCGTTGACCGCGAGGCCGACTCGGCGACGCACATGCGTCAGTGGAGCGCGCACGGTCAATACTGGCTGGTACGCGTCAAGGCGGGTTCGTCCGTGCAATTCGAGGGACAGTCGGTGCGCGTCGGAGAGGTGGCGCAACGGCTGAAATTTCGCAAGGCGTGGCAGGTTCGGTACAAAGGCAAGCCCGCGACGCAGTGGATCGCCAGCGCGCCGGTAGTGCTGGCGCGCAAGGCCAAGCCCAAGCGCAACGACGCCGAGGGCAAGCGCGTCGCGCCGGTTCCCGGCGATGCGTTGGCGTTGCGCCTGGTGGTGAGCTGTCTTCTCGATGCGCGGGCTGTCGCGTTCCGCCCGCCCCCCCGTTGGACAAATGCTTACAAATTCCCTCTCGCAATAATCGCCGGAATCTGGATTCGGGAATTGTGTTCGCGTAGAGTAAGGTAATAAACAATATTGCCCGGTAATGGGAGGAGACCATCATGGCCGCGGGACGGTTCGATTTGTATTTCCCTCCGTTCAATGGATTGACGCCGGCGCAAAAGGAGGATCTGACGGAAAAGGCCGATCTTCTTTTTTTTGGCGGCGGTGAAGAAATCCTCGCTCCAGAACGGAAAGTAGACGCGCTTTATCTGGTGCTCAAGGGGATCGTCGGAGAAATGGCCGCTGGCGAGGTGACGGGGGTTTATCGGGAGGAAGATATTTTCGATTCGCGCTCGTTGCTGACGGGGCGGGTCGAAAACCGTTTCGTGGCGCACGAAGAGACTTTGCTTTATGCGTTGCCGCGCCGGGCCGTGCTCGCAGCGGCGGAGGATAGCCCGGAATTCGGTGCGTATTTTTTCGCCCGTATTTCGGAAAAACCTCGCTCGCCAGCGCGCGTCGGCGGACAGATGGAATGGCACAATATCCTTACCGCGACGATCCGCGACGTGGGGGCGCGGACGCCGGTTTTCCTCGATGCGTCATCGTCCATCGCGCTGGCGGCGCGGGCCATGCGGGAGAATCATTGCCGCGCCGTGCTCGTGCTCGATGGCGAACGGGTGGGGATTTTCACGATGAGCAATTTTTGCGATGCCATCGCCGATGCCGTCCCGCGCGATTCGCCCATCGGCGCGCGCGCGTATTACACGCTGTATTGTTGCGATGAGGATGAGCATGTCTTTTCCGCCTTGCTTTTGATGACGCGCCACAATATCCAGCGCGTGGTGGTCACGAAAAAAGGCAAGCCAACGGGCGTATTGCCGCAGATTGATCTGTTGTCGTTCTTTTCCAGTCATTCGCATCTGGTCTCGAAACAGATCGAGCAAGCCGCCGATCTGGACGGATTGATCGAGGCGGGCGGCGGCATCGACGCGACCATCGCCACCTTGAACGCGACCGGGATGAAAACGCCGCAATTGGCGCGTCTCGTGCAGGCGCTCGACATGCGTCTGATGGAGCGCCTGTGGCAGCTTTGCGCGCCGCCGGAAGTGGCCGCGGGGTGTACGCTGCTGGCGCTGGGTTCCGGCGGACGCGGGGAACAGATATTGAAGACCGACCAGGACAACGCGCTGATTTTTTCGGACGCGCTCGACCCCGCCGCCGTGGAAAAGGCGGCGGCGGCGTTCTGCGACGGGCTGTTGAAAGTCGGCTATCCGCCTTGCGGCGGCGGCATCATGGCGAACCAGCCGGCATGGCGCGGCACGGAGAGGGATTGGCGGGAGCGCATTACGCGCTGGGCCCATTCGCCGGACAAGGAGACGTGGATGCATCTGGCCGCCTGGCTGGACGCGGAAACGGTGGCGGGCGGAACGGCGCGGCTCGACGCGTGCAGGCAGTATTTGTCCTGGCGCGTGCGCGGCGAGCGGCAATGGTTCGGCTGGCTCGCGCGCGCGATTTCGCAGTTCGATCACCTTCAGGCCGAAAACCGCTTCTGGCGGCAATTGCTGCACCGTCACGGCGAGGCGCATTTCGACATCAAGAAAGGCGGCATCTTCCCGATCGTGCATGGTGTCCGCGTCCTGGCGGTGGAGGCCGGAATCATGCCCGTCAATACTTTCGAGCGTCTGGAAGCGCTGGCCGTCGCCGGAGTGATCGAGCGCGTTTTCGCCGACGATCTCGCCGGCGCGCTGGCGTTCATGATGAAGCTGCGGCTCGATGGCGGCCTTGGCGCGCGGCGCTGGGGAAAAGAGGCCGGCAACATCGTCGACACCGGCGCCCTGTCGTCTCTCGAACGCGATTCGCTCAGGGAATCGCTGGCGCTCGCCCGCAAATTCAAGACATTTGTAAGCAGGCATTACCAGCTCGGACGGTTCTGACCATGTGCGAAAGCCTTTTTGCCGCGCTGCGCAAGCGGCGCATCCGGCCAGCCTACCGGGCGCTTTTCGATCAGGACGATGGCCAGATCGTCAGCATTGATTGCGAGACGACTTCGCTCGATGTGAAGCAGGCGGAATTGCTGGCGATCGCGGCGGTGAAAATCGACGGCGGGCGAATCGCCGTCAGCACGGCTTTCCAGGCCATCGTGCGGCCCAGGAGCGCGCCGGACAGTGACAATGTCCGTATCCATGGTCTGCGCCCGGTGGACGTGCACGCGGGCGCGGCGCCGGAAGAAGCGCTGCGGGTGCTGCTGGATTTCATCGGCGGGCGGACGCTGCTCGGCTACTATCTGGAATACGATGTCGCGGTATTGAACAAATATCTGAAGCCGCTGCTCGGCACGGCGTTGCCGAATCGGAAGCGGGAGCTTTCCTCGCGTTATCACGATTGGCGGCAACGCCTGTATCCCGGCGCCTATATCGACTTGCGCTGGGAAACGATGATCCACCGCCTGGAAATTCCCGCCTTGCCCCGGCACGACGCGATGAATGACGCCATTACGGCGGCCATGATGCATTTGGCGCTGGAAGAGCGCTTCCGCCCGCCGCTTTCCCGGAATAAATAATCGCCCGCCGGTTTATTGCGGCCGCCCTGCCCGGTCCGGAATTGTTTCAGCATCATCAATTGATACAAATTGCCGGATTGTGCCATGGGCGGATTCATGAAAGGCTATTTACACACGCTGGCGGAAGAAACAAGGCATGAACAGGCCGCCATTCATGAACCATAAGGAGAAGGGGGATCGTCATGGCGACAAAGTCGTCCCTGCGCATCATCGCCAACGCGGACTACCAGTCGTTGGTGTGGGAACGCAATGCTTTCGGCTGGTGGCTGACGCTGATACTTTGCATCGTATATTATGGGTTCATCATCACCATCGCTTTCCACAAACCACTGCTGTCCACGCCCATCGGGGAAGGCATGGCGACTTCGTGGGGGATTCCGGCGGGATTCGGCGTCATCCTTCTTTCAATCGCCATGACCGGCATCTATGTCCATCGCGCCAACACGAAGTACGACGCGATCATCGACAGGATCCTGGCCAGGGAGGCGGGGGTATGAAGCGCAACGCACGCTTTTTTGCCGTTCGCGATTTCGCCGCCTGCCTCGTGCTCGCGGCGGTGGCGCCATATGCCTCCGCGGCGGAAGTCATCGGCGAGACCACGAAGCAGCCGACCAACTGGACGGCCATCATCATGTTCGCGCTCTTCGTCGGCCTGACGCTCTGGATCACCAAATGGGCCGCCTCGCGCACCCGTTCCGTGGCGGATTTCTACACTGCGGGCGGCGGCATCACCGGCTTCCAGAACGGCCTGGCCATCGCGGGGGATTACATGTCCGCCGCCTCTTTCCTCGGTATTTCGGCGGCGGTGATGATGACCGGCTTCGACGGGCTGATCTACTCGCTCGGCTTTCTCGTCGGCTGGCCCTTCCTCACCTTCTTGCTCGCCGAACGCCTGCGCAACCTCGGGCGCTTCACCTTCGCCGACGTGCTCGCCTACCGCTTCCGCCAGACGCCGATACGCATCTTCGCCGCCGCCGGCACGCTGGTGGTCGTCGCCTTCTACCTGATCGCGCAGATGGTCGGCGCGGGGCAGCTCATCAAACTGCTGTTCGGCCTCGATTATGTCTATGCGGTGGTGATTGTCGGCATCCTGATGATGGCCTATGTGCTCTTCGGCGGCATGACGGCGACCACCTGGGTGCAGATCACCAAGGCGGTCATGCTGCTCGCCGGGGCGAGCTTCATGGCCTTCATGGTGATGATGGCGCACGGCTTCAGCGCCGAAAAACTTTTCTCCGCGGCGGTGGACATCAAGGGCGACCGCGCGATCATGGGGCCGGGCGGCTTCATCAAGGATCCCATATCGGCGATCTCCTTCGGGATGGCGCTGATGTTCGGCACGGCGGGACTGCCGCACATCCTGATGCGCTTCTTCACCGTGCCAGACGCCCGCGAAGCGCGCAAGAGCGTGTTCTGGGCGACGACCTGGACGGGATATTTCTACGTGCTGACCTTCATCATCGGCTTCGGCGCGATCGTCTTCGTCAGCCGGAACCCGGCCTTCCTCGACGCGGACGGCAATCTGCTCGGCGGCCTCAACATGGCGGCGGTGCACCTGGCCAACGCCGTGGGCGGCAATCTCTTCCTCGGCTTCATGTCGGCGGTCGCCTTCGCCACGATTCTCGCGGTGGTCTCGGGGCTGGCGCTCTCGGGCGCTTCCGCCGTGTCGCACGATCTCTACGCGGTCGCCATCAAAAAGGGCAAGGCCGGTTCAAGGGAAGAGTTCCGCGTCTCGCGCATCACCACCGTCGCGCTCGGCATCCTGGCGATCTTCCTCGGCATCGCCTTCGAGAAACAGAATGTCGCCTTCATGGTGTCGCTCGCCTTCGCCATTGCCGCCTCGGCCAACTTCCCCGCGCTGCTGCTGTCGATCCTGTGGAAAGACTGCACCACGCGCGGCGCGTACATCGGCGGCTTTACCGGCCTGGTCTCCGCGCTCGTCCTGACCGTGCTCTCCGATGCGGTATGGGTCGACACGCTGGGCAATCCGGCGGGCAGCGCGCCATTCCCCTATGCCTCGCCGGCGATCTTCTCGATGCCGCTCGCTTTTGCCGTCATCTGGCTGGCGTCGATCCTCGACAACAGCGCGCGGGCAAAGGAGGAGCGGGCGCTTTTCGACGACCAGAAAGTGCGCTCGGAAACCGGCATCGGCGCCGCCGGGGCCAGCGCCCACGGACTGGAGCTGGAGCCGGAACCGGGCGATACGGCCATCCAGAGGATTTGAACAAAGGCCCTGGATGGGAATCTGGAACGGACGATTCCCGGGCGCGAAAGCCTTGTCCGGGAATGCCGCGAATCGGAAAAGGGGTGCACGAACGCCCCGGGGAATGTGGCGGCATTGGAAAAGAATTCCCCTTTCCCGCTTCCGGGAGAGGGGAATCCGTCGGAAGAACTCGTCATTGCGAGGCGCGCAGCGCCGTGGCAATCCAGCATTTCATCCGGCGCGTAGCGCCACTGACTAAAAAAAGGCGGGGAATTCGTTCTGATATTCCCGATCCCGCTGATTGCGGGATCGGTTTACCGCCATTCCCGGAGAGAATGAACAAGTTCCGAGGCCGCGCCGGCCGGGCGGGAGGTCATACCGAGAAGGACGAGCCGCAGCCGCAGGTGTTGGTAGCGTTCGGGTTGCGGATCACGAACTGCGAGCCTTCGAGTCCTTCGGTATAGTCGATTTCGGCGCCGGCCAGGTATTGATAGCTCATTGCATCCACCAGCAGGGTCACGCCATCTTTTTCGAGAGTGGTGTCGTCCTCGTGAATGTCTTCGTCGAAGGTGAAACCGTACTGGAATCCCGCGCAGCCACCGCCGCTGACGAATACGCGCAATTTCAGGGCGGGATTACCCTCTTCTTCGATCAGTTCGCGCACCTTGCCCGCCGCGCTGTCGGTAAAGACCAGGAAATCCGGGGTGTCGACCGCTGTGTTCATTTGTTTTCTCCTCTGTGGGCCGGGCCGCCTGGCCCGCGGGCTTATGATGCCTCGCCCGCGCGCCGGCGTCAAAGCAAGGTTGCGCGGGGGGTGTTCAGGGGCTGACGGGAAGGGTGTCGAGGCCGAGGCGCTCGTCTTCGCCGAACATGATGTTCATGTTCTGCACCGCCTGCCCCGCCGCGCCCTTGACCAGATTGTCGATCACCGAGAGTACGACGATCATCTCGCCGTCCCGCGGCTTGTGCACCGCGATCCGGCACATATTGGAGGCGCGCACCGAGCGTGTTTCCGGGTGGCTGCCGGGGGGCAATATGTCTACGAAGGTCTCACCCGCGAAACGCGTCTCGAAGAGTTCTTGCAGATCGCGCTCGATCATGGGGCGGCTCGGGCGCGCGTAGAGCGTGGCGTGGATGCCACGCACCATCGGGGTCAGGTGGGGCACGAAGGTGAGGCCGATTTCTTCGTTTCCGGCCATGCGGGAAAGCCCCTGGCGGATTTCCGGCAAGTGGCGGTGGCCGCCGACGCCATACGCTTTGAGGTTATCGCTCGCTTCGGCGTACAGGCTCGTCACCGCCGCCTTGCGCCCCGCGCCCGAGACGCCGGATTTGGCGTCCGCGATCAGGCTGTCGCGCGCGACGGCGCCCGCTTCGAGCAGTGGCAGGAATCCCAGTTGCACGGCGGTGGGGTAGCAGCCCGGGTTGGCGAGCACCCGCGCCTTGCGGATCTGCGCGCGATGGATCTCGGGCAGGCCGTATACCGCTTCGGCCAGCAGTCCGGGGGCGGCGTGGCGCATGCCGTACCACTTTTCCCATTCGTCCGCGTCGCGGAGGCGGAAATCGGCGGCGAGGTCGATGATCCGCACCCCGGCGGCCACGAGCGCCGCCGCTTGCCGCATGGCAACGCCGTTGGGCGTGGCGAAAAACACGACATCGCATTGTTCGAGCGCGGCGTTTTCCGGCGCGACGAAATCCAGCGCCACCCGGCGGCGCAGGCTGGGGAACATATCGGCCACTTTTGTGCCGGCCTCACCGCGCGAAGTGATCGCGGTCAGGCGCACCGCCGGATGTCCGGCCAGTATCCGCAGCAGCTCGACCCCGGTGTAGCCGGTTCCGCCGACGATCCCTGCCTTGATCATGATATCTTCTCCTGTTACGGGCAAGGGCGGATTATCGCGCAATCATCGCGCAAGGGACAACGATGGCTGTTCGCGGCATATCATTGCCCTCCTTCGCTGCCGCGCCGCTGATTGTTCCGGCTTTCAGAACCTGTTCATTATCTCCGGGAATGGCGGTGAACCGCTCTGCAATCAGGCGGAACGCGACAAATATACATAACCTGATTTCCAGGGAGCGTGAGCGATTCCAGCATGTTTTTTTCCAGGATCGCAAAACTCTCAGATTATATAGCGGCGTTTCCCGGTTAACCAGCGCCTCCAACTTGGATAGCTGATCCCCAAGGCTTTTCCGTTCCTCGCCCACGATCTTGACAAGCACCATGGCATCAGCTTCGCTATACCATTGGTAAAAATCTTTCATGTCTATGCAAGTAAACGCCCACGCCCCCGCCCGGCGCCGCATACCCGCCGTGTAAATCGTCACGACGTCTTTTCCGTATATCGCACGGGCCGTTGCTGTTGTGTGCGTCCATTGAGCAATGGCCCCGCGAAAGAAAAGGGTGGGGATGATTGGAGCGCTCACGAAATACTTGGGCCCGCGAGGTCGGTCGCTACTGTCGGTTTCCTGGTTTGAAGCCGTCCAGCAAGGTTTGCAGCGCCGCTTTTTGCTTGGCGCTGCCTTCCTTCGCCACTTTGCCGAGCAGGGCGGCGACGGAGAGGTTTTGCACGCTGTCCGAGGCGTTGCCGAGCGCGCCCAAGACGCCCTTGAGGTCTTCCACCAGGTCGCGCTCGCCGTCCAGGTGGTCGCGCAGGCCGACCTTGAGGGTGTTGCTCTTGCTGATGGCGCCGTCGATGCCCTTGCCGACGGCCAGCGCGTTCACGAAGCGCTCGAAGTAGTCGCCTTGGCCACCCACGATGTCGATGTTGGCCTTGGCCAGCGCCGTGCCGAGCACTTCGGCCTGTTCGCGGGCGATGCCGGTCTGCGCCTCGATGGCTTTCAGGGTTTCGGTGTGGGCGCGCTCCAGTTTCATGCGGAATTCTTCGTGGGCGCGGGTTTCTTCGCTCATGGATTTCATGGCGTCGAATTTTTCGCGCAGCCCTCCGGCTTCGGCGGCGAAGCGGGTGGCGATGATCCTGGCTTCGGCTTCGCCCACGCTGGTGATGGCCTGCGCGTCCGCCGCGCGGACCTTGACGTCCGCCAGACCCTGTTTTTCCTTGCCTTCGGCTTCGGCGAAGAGCCTGGCTTGCAAGGCCCCGGCTTCGGCTTGGCCGTATTTTTCCACCGCCCCGGCGGCGGCGATTTTCACGTTGACCTCGGCCATGCCTTGTTTTTCCTTGCCTTCGGCTTCGGCGAGGAGCCTGGCGCGCAAGGCCTGGGCTTCGGCCTGGCCGTATTTTTCCACCGCTCCGGCGGCGGCGATCTTTATCTGGGCATCGACCATGCCCTGCTTTTCCTTGGCGTCCGCCGACACCAGCAGTACCTTGGCCTCGGCGAGGCCCGGCGCGGCGGTGATGGCTTCGATGCCTTCGGCTTCGCGCTTCCTGGCTTCCGCGGCTTTTTCCGCCACCTTGAGTTTCGCTTCGGCAAGCGTCAGTTCTTCGGAGGCCTTGAAGTGGGCGCGGCGTTCCTGGGCTTCGGCGTCCTTGATGCTGTGGATGAGCGTCTTTTCCGCTTCGCCCTGGGCGGTGAGGATGACGGCCTGTTTCGTGCGGTCGGCTTCGGCGGTGAGGCGCACTTCCTTGATGGCTTCTTCTTGCTCGGCGACGGTGCGCTCGACGATGACGCGCTCGCGGACGACATCGGCAATGGCTTTTTTCTGGATTTCCACGGCACGGTCCCTGTCGATCTGTTGCAGGGTGACTTCTTTTTCGCGGTCGACGATTTCCAGTTGGCGCGCGCGCGTGACTTTTTCTTCTTCGATCGCCACGGCGCGCCTGCGGTTGTTTTCCGCGACTTCCTTTTCGCGGCTGACGTTTTCCTGTTGCACGGCGATGGCCTGTTCGGCTTGCAGGCGGGCAAGCTCGGCCTTGGTATGTTCCTCGGCTTCGATGCGGCGGGCCTCGGCTTCCTCGCGCGCTTTCACCGTGGCGATTTCGCGCTTTTGCTTGAATTCGGCATCGGCCTGCTGCCGTTCGAGTTCCAGGACGGCTTCGCGGGTTTCGACGTCCTTTTTCTTGATCTGCATTTCTTCGTTGCGCTGGAATTCGTTGGTGCGCACGTGCTCTTGCGCGGTGAGGTCTGTGATTTTCTTGATGCCCTGCGCGTCGAGGATATTGCTGGGGTCGAGCCTGGCGAGCGGTGTTTGTTCCAGATAGTCGATGGCGGCGTCCGCGAGGATGTAGCCAGAGAGGTCGTCGCCGATCTGGCGGATGATTTCGTCGCGGAAGTGGTCGCGGGCCTGGTAGAGTTCGACGAAATCCATCGACTTGCCCACGGTTTTCAGCGCTTCGGAGAATTTGGCGGAGAACAGCCCTTCCAGTGTTTCCTGGTTGGAGGCGCGGGCGCAGCCGATGCCCTGCGCGACGCGCAGTACGTCCTCGGTGGTTTTGTTGACCCGCACGAAAAATGTCACCTTGATGTCGGCACGGATGTTGTCCTGGCAGATCAGGCCATCGTTGCCGGTGCGCTCGATTTCGATGGTCTTGAGGGCAATGTCCATCATCTCCGCCTTGTGGATGACGGGGTAGACCATGCGTCCGGTGAAAGTGACATCCGGTTCGTTGCGCATGGTGTTGACGATCATGGCGTAGCCTTGTTCCACCTTGCGGTAGAAGCGCGCGAACAGGGCGAACAGGCCGAAGATGAACAGGGCGATGATGCCAATGGCGGACAGGATGATGATGAGCGATGGCTGCATGGTGTTTCCTTTTCGTTTCTGGATGGATGCGATAAGGCTGGCGCTTGGTGTTTTTTCCGGAGTACCGGGGATTCGCTTTCGTTATGGGTTTGTCTTCGCCGCGATATGGTAGAGCCGCGCGGATTCGTTGTATTCGATGATGATGGCGATGTCGCCCCGCCTCAGGTCGTTGGGCGTCTCCGCCACGACGCGGATATGGTACCCCGCGCCGCGGGCGGGCACTTCGGCGCGGCCAAAGGTTTCATCCACGGAGCCGGTCAACACGACGCATTCGTGGCCGACGAGGGCGGCGTTGGAGATGGCGTTGTGGGTCACGAAAAGTTTGCGCATCGGGCGCACGCAGATCGCCGCCGCTGGCACCGCGAGCGTGAAGGCGCCGATGAGAATGAGCGATCCGGCGATGAAGCGCGGGATGCCTGCCGGCGCGAAAGGCAGCAGCCAGAGCGCCGCGATGCCGCAAACGACCCAGGAAAACAGGGCGAGCAGGCTGACGACGACCGAAAAAGGCACGCCGCCCAGTCCGAGAGCGATGAGATAGCTCGCCAGCGTGCCGACGCCGTCGGGTTCGCCATCCAGGCTATGTTCGCTGTGCGCGTCGCCGCCTGCGTCGATGTCCGCGTCTGCGTCACCGCCCATCTCCCCGCCTATGTCCAGGTCGGGGCCGCCGCTTTCGTAATCCACGAGGCCAGCCAGCGCCAATATCCAATACAGCAGGACGACGCCGAGAAGCACTGTGCAGATGGCTGCCGGATAACTCAGGATGGCTTCTGAAAAACCCATGGAGATTCCTTCACGCGCTGGCTGGATTCCCGTAAGCGGCGATTATCGGGCACACGGGCATGTATCGACAAGGCCATGTCATCTTCGCCCGGCGAAACATGCCAGTTCATGCGTCACGCGCTCCTTGATGGCGAGACGCTGCTCCACGGAGAGGCCGTAGCGCTCCCCCAGCGTTTCATAGTCCTCCGGCGTCAGGGTGACGGTGAGGCGGGGACGCTTGGGGCGATGGTTGACCGGCAGGCCGAGAATATGGCGAATCTGGTCGGAGTTTGAACGATTGTTCTCGAAAGCGGCGCGCCGCACCGCTTCGAGAACGGCCGCCTCCACGTCGAAGGCGACCTGTACCGCATGCAGGGCCGCGTCCGAACCGCTCCAGCGCAAGGGTTTGCGCGGCGGGTTCGCCGAGGGATCGCTCACGCCTTGCTCTCCACCGCTGCCTGGCGCGCCTGGATGCGCGCCATCACCTTGCTCTTGCGCTGGATGTCTTCGCCAATGCCCGCTTCCGCGAGTTTGATCTCCAGCGCCTTCGTGCCCAGGTCACGGTCGAGCGTATCGGCGGCGGTCATGCGGTCGGCCAGGTCTTCGTGGCGTTTTTTGATGCGATCCAGCGATTCCCTGGCGCTGACGAGCTTCGAGCCGGAAGAAACGATGTTGTCCGCGATGCTTTGCGTCGCCTTGTAGACGCTTTCCGTGGCCTTCGCCATCTGGACTTCGCGTTCGTGCTCGCGGATTTTTGCTTCGGACGTCTTGATGAGATCTTTCAGGCGGTTGGATTGCAGCGCGTAATCCGCGTGCAATTGAGTCTGCCGTTCCAGTTCGGCTTCCTGTTCCGCGATCCTGGCGGCGACTTCTTCGGCCAGATCGGGTTTCCCCTTGTTCAGCGCTTCGACCGCCAGCTTCTCCAGGCGCTCGATTTCGGCGCGCATGCGTTCGATCTCGCGGGCGCTTTGCATTTCTTTCGCCATTACGCCGGCAAGGTCGTTTTTCGCCTGCGCGATCGCGTCGCGGGCATCACGGATTTCTTGTTCATAAATGCGCACGCCGTTGGCGTCGACGATACTCTCGCCCAGTTCCCGGGCGCTACCGCGCAGCAATGTGACGATTTTGCCAATGACACTCATGATAGTCGCTCCTTATGACAGATAGCCGGAAAGTGCATCCAGGGCATCAATGGCGTTGTCGCTCAGGGCCACGATGTCGCTGGCGATGTCGTCGATGCGGGCGTCGCGGGACAGCGCGCCGAACAACACGTAACGCCCTTCCACTTTCCCGAACGAAGAAAGCGGGATCGCCGGGTTCAGATCCAGCAGCAGCTCCAGTAATTCCAGGCGTTTTTCGGGAACGATCTCGTCATCCTTCCATAGATAGCAGATGCACAAGACCTGGGCGTCGGAAGCCGTGATGAAGATCGGCAGTTCCTCGCGTCCCCCGATGACCGTCTGGATGACCGGAATTTCGCCGGGCATGGGCTGAAGGCTGACCGGAGCGCCTCCCAAGCGCGCGCTGAGCACCGTGTCCAGCCCCCCAAGCCGTTCCTGTAAAGATTTCATTTCGCTTCCTCGCACGAAAATGGGTTCAGTACGTAACGTCGTACATCGGCACTCTAGGCAAAAGGACATCCTATGTCAAGGCATGTTATGTCCAGAATGTTCTTGCTGTTACAGCAATTCTGTGATAAAAATCACGCAGCGTGATTTTTTTCCATCAAACCGGTTGAACGATCTGCCGCCAATACTAGAATGCTCATAACTGTCGCCTATCTGGCAACATCCATCTGGTAGCGTTTATGCAAAATGGTGTCGGCGGCAGGTTTTTGTTGTATCTGGATGTCCTGGACGTTTAAATGGAGCAAAGGCGTCCAGGTTGATTAATGGAGCAAAGGCGTCCAGGTTGATTGCTGGTGTTGTCATGATCGTGCCGGGAGGAAAACTGTTTGGATGCCTGGCGCGGTCTTTATTCAAGCGTGGTTGAGTCGGGGTTTTCCCCTAGCTGATATTTCAGGAGATAGAAAATGTTCTGGTGGTACTGCCCTCCCATATATATATTGCCTCCCATTTGCCTGCCTCCGCCGGTCATTTGCGTGCTCCCGCCGGTCGTTCCCCCCCGGCCATGGTGCCCGCCCAAGTGGGTTGGCGGCGGCGGCAAGAAATACGAGCCTGTCGATAACGACCCGGAGCTTGCTTCCCCCGAGGATCCGACTGCGCCCGTCGATAACGGCAATGAGGACGCTCAGGACACGAGCGGAGTCGAAGAAGTCGAGCTTGTCGGCAGCAGTTTCGACGGAGGTTGAACCGTTCTGCCGCATCGGCGCGTCATCGGCGCGCCCGCCGGGAAACGGGGCAAGTGATAAGCCTCTCCCCTCACCCGCCCTTTCCGGCGTAAAACGCCCCGCTTCTGGCGGGGCGTTTTACGTCGATCGGGTCGTTTTGTGTTGACTGACCGATTGCCGGGAAAACAGGTCGCGGCCTAGCTGCATCGGGGGTATGACGTACGCATCGCGGACAACCGCCGCTCCGGATCGACAGGTTCGCTTACGGCTATCTTTTTGCCCTGGTTTTGGCGTGCGTGGTGCGTTCCTTTTTTGCTTCCCGGTCTCACCCGCGGCACTTCTGGTTCCAGAGCGGCGCATCCATTTCCCGCCATTGCCTCGGCATGAATCCTGCGAACCGCCAATCGCCGATCGCCACACGGATGAGGCGCAAGGTGGGCAATCCCGTTTTCGCCGTCATTCGTCTCACTTGGCGATTCTTGCCTTCGCGCAGCACGATCTCAAGCCAGGAAGTCGGCACGGTCTTGCGAAAACGCACCGGCGGGTCGCGCGGCCACAGCCAGCCGGGTTCCGGGACGCGCACCACCTCGCAGGGCCGGGTCACAAAATCGCCCAAATCCACGTCGGCGCGCAGACAGGCCAAGGCTGCTTTGCCGGGCAGCCCCTCAACCTGCGCTAAATAGCGCTTGGGCAATAACGCAACAACACGTTGCGACTTAGAAGTGGCAGGTGCCATGTCACCGCATTTTACCGAAGTGTTCGGTAATCCATCACCAATGCACAGTTTTGGTGAGCGTTCAGGCACTGCAGTGGCTACTGCAAGAAGAGCGTTACAAGTCGATCTCGACGAATATTCAAAGGCACTTACTGATGACGCAGTGCTTGTCACAGTAATGTAGGTTAATAACGAAACAGTACTATTTCCCCTGTGGAGAAAACGACTCGCATGGCACGGGGGAAAAAGATCCTCTTTCATACGATGCAGTACAAGCAGTTGGAAAAACCAAGATGGTAATGAAAAATTCAGCTATAGACATGCTTCTCATTCCAGGGCTATCGTTGGGTTAGGAGTGGCTGCAGGAATTACAAACGAACGTATGAATATGAAAATTTATATGTCGGCAGACTTCTGGAGAAGTTACAAAACGGGATGTTGCCGAAGATTTATAATGCATTTGTCACAGTTGGCGCAGATAACAAATTATCTAATATGCTAAACATCGCACTCGAATATGTCGAAGGCGAGGTGATTTTGATGTTGTTGGATGAATAAAGGATTGCGGCCTCAAGTGGGCTGGCATGTACATCAGGCTCGCTTGAATCTCCGCATGTAATAGGAGCCCTGTCTATCGGTGAATTGACAAAGCACGCCATAGGATTTGTTCAACAGAATCAAACGTCCCATTTCGTCTTTCGCATGGCGGCACCGCCCGCTGCCAATTATCGTTTTCCTTCTCCGGCGGTTTCCCACCATGCTCCGGTGACGCTTTCGCCGGGAACCAGTCTTTCGCCCATGAGCGGCGTGAGCAGCGACACGTCGCCTGCCTGCGCCGCCAGATCGGCAACGAGCCTGATGGATTCGTTCCAGGGATGGCCCGCGAGGTCGAAGACGCCCCAATGGACGGGCACCATCGCCCGCGCGCCGATGTCGTGATAGGCGCGGATGACTTCTTCGGGGAACATGTGCGTCCTGGGCCAGCCTTCGTTCCAGGCGTCGATTTCGATGAATGCCAGATCGAAGGGGCCGTGTTTCGCGCCGATGTCGCGGAAATGTTCGCCATAGCCGGAATCGCCGCTGATGAAGACACGGAATTGTTGTCCCTTGAGCGACCACGATGTCCAGAGGGACGTGTTGCGGCTACCGAACGTCCGCCCGGAAAAATGGATGGCGCGCTCCGAGGCGAACGTCAGGCCGTCCGCGTGATAAGCCTCACCCCAGCCCGTCTCGTGGATGCGCCCGGGGGCGATGCCCCATTTGCGCAGATGCGCGCCGACGCCGTAGGGAACAACGAACTGCACATTCCATGCCCGCAGGGCGCGCATCGTGGCGTATTCGAGATGGTCGTAATGGTCGTGGGTCAGCAGCACATAATCGAGCGGCGGCAAGTGCTCGCGCGCCAGCGGTGCGCTGGTGTAGCGCCGCATGATGCCGGGAACGGGCGCGGCATTGCCGAACACCGGGTCGACCAGCAATCTTTTGCCTTCCAGTTCGATGATGAGCGAAGAGTGCCCGAGCCAATAGGCGGCAAGGGCGGCGGGCGCGGCGGAGAAAGAAGACTTGTCGAGCGCGGCCTTGGGCAACGGGGCGACGGGCGCGTTCGGGCTGCCGGCGATGGCACGCGAAAGATGCCGCCAGGCAAAGCGCGGCAAACCGGAAAGCCCGCGCGCAGACGAGCGTCCCGGATGAATCAGGGGCACGGGGCTTTGGAACTGGCCGTCCCGGTAATAAGGCAGCTTTTCGTAAGCCGCGATTTCTTCGCCGGAAGGCGTGTCTCCGATGGCTTGCATCACATGACAACCCGCTGCGACCGCCAGTAGCGCCACAAGCGCGAGCGACACCAGTGCGCGGCGCACCGTCTTTTTCGCCATGCTCTTCCTTGTGGGAACCCGCCCGTCGGGGATCGGGATCGGGGATCAGGCTCCGAAAATCGTGAACAGGTGGATGAATGGAAGACGAACGGTATATTCGGGGCGCGCTTCCGTCAAGGTTCGGAGATCGCCGTCCGGAATTTCCTTGCCGGGAATCACGGCGGTGGATATGGGCCTTGGCCCTCGATGGGCATGCCGGTCTCGTCCGTCCGCGTAACGCTGCACGGGAGCGGGCAAGACATGCTTGCTCCGCGCGGCTTTGCTGTTACAATCGCCCCCCGTGGCGGGTCTCCCCGCATTGCAGCGCGGTGAATCTGGTCAGGGCCGGAAGGCAGCAGCCACAGCCGTTTCCTGCAAGTGCCGGGGGTCAGGC
The DNA here is from genome assembly GCA_031277975.1 of Azoarcus sp. Lineage (GTDB taxonomy): Bacteria > Pseudomonadota > Gammaproteobacteria > Burkholderiales > Rhodocyclaceae > WRNU01. The sequence continues at coordinate 162 of JAITLI010000154.1, read as the reverse complement.
TCGCCACCCGAATTCCGGGGCGTCGCAAGGCGGCGCCCTTTTGTTTTGTTTGGCGCACACGTTAGAATCCGCGTCCATGAGTTATCAAGTGCTGGCGCGCAAGTGGCGGCCCAAATCGTTCGAGACGCTGGTCGGGCAGGAACATGTCGTCCGCGCTCTCTC
>JAITLI010000166.1 GCA_031277975.1 Azoarcus sp. | reverse complement strand
CCCGCAATGGAACAAACGATACATGCCGTGCATGGCATATCGGATGGCGTGGTGAAAGATCACGCCCGGCGGTGGATCGCGGCCATTCGCGGAAGACGGGAAAGGCGTTATGGATGGGAATACGGTACCATTGAGCCGGGTTATTGAAAAAAGCCGTGGCGCCGTAGCTGCGGATGGAGACTAATATCATCATGGCAATTCCCCAAATCAGTGTTTTTCTGGAAAGTCAGCCGGGCCATTTGAAACGCATCCTCGATGCCCTTGAAGCCGCCGGGGTAAATGTGCGCGGTTACTCGGTTTCCGATACGGGCGATTACGGAATCGCGCGTTTCATTCTCGACAAGCCGGGAGAGGCGCTCGAAGTGTTGCGCGCGCAAGGGTGCGCCTCGACGCTCACGCAGGTGCTGTGCGTCCGCCTGCTCGACGAGCCGGGGGAACTGGCGCGCGTCATGAGCGTCATCGCGGCGGCGGGTATCAACGTACTGTATAGCTATTCCCTGATCTCGACCATTATCGCCATTCATGTCGAAGACATAGACTCGGCGGAATCGGCCTTGCGGCACCAGCCAATAGACCTTGTGTCGCTGGATGAAATAGCGGCGCGTCTCCAAGATTGATGTGGTTTTCCGATGTATTGTAATGTCCAGATGAAACCGACAGCATGGATGGCCCCAAGGTGAATTATTTCGAGCCGGAAATCGAAACCGCGCCGCGCGAACATATCCGGCGGATTCAATTGGAAAGATTGCAAAGGCAGGTCGCATGGGCATATGAACGTGTACCTTGGTACAGGCGGCGTTTTCAGGAACTTGGCATCGGGCCGGAAGATATACGGAGCCTCGAAGACGTGCGGCGGCTGCCGTTTACCGACAAGCAGGTATTGCGCGACACTTATCCGTTCGGCCTGTGCGCCATCGCGCTCGATGACGTGCTGCGCCTGCATGCTTCCTCGGGGACGACGGGCAAGCCCATCGTTGTCGGCTACAGCAGGCGCGATCTCGACGCCTGGAGCGATTGCGTCGCGCGCCTCGCGGCGATGGCGGGCGTCACGCGCGCCGACCGCGTGCAGATGGCGTTCGGCTACGGCATGTTCACCGGGGGATTCGGCCTGCACTACGGCTGCGAAAAGCTGGGTTGCATGATGGTGCCCGCCGGTTCCGGCAATACCGAGCGGCACCTGATGATGATCGCGGACTACAAGACCACGGTGCTGATCTCGACGCCTTCCTACGCCATGCACATGTGCGAGGCCGGCGAGGCGCGGGGGTTCGACTGGCGGGCTTCCAGCCTGCGGGTCGGGCTGTTCGGCGGTGAACCCTGCACGCCCGGCATGCGGCGCGAGATCGAAAACCGCATGCACATCATCTGTACCGACAATTACGGCCTGACCGAAGTCAACGGCCCTGGCGTGGCGGGAGAATGCCTCGTTGCGCGCGACCAGCAGCATATTGCCGAAGATCATTTCCTGTGGGAGATCATCGACCCCGCCACGGGCGAAGCCCTGCCGGAAGGCAGCGAAGGCGAACTGGTGCTGACCACCTTGAGCAAGGAAGCCTTTCCGATGCTGCGCTACCGGACGCACGACCTGACGAGCGTCACTACCGCGCCGTGCGGTTGCGGACGCACGCACGCCCGCATGGCCAAGGTACGCGCCCGCACCGACGATATGCTCATCGTGCGGGGCACCAACGTTTTTCCGAGCCAGGTGGAAGACATCCTCGCCGGCATCGCCGGAGTGACGCCGCACTACCGCATCGTGCTCGACAACGAAACCGGTATGGACAGGATGACGGTCATGGTGGAATTGCGCCCCGACGCTTTCAGCGATTCTTTCGAGGAAATGGACCGTTTCCGGCGGCGCGTCGCCGACCGCCTGCGGCAGACGCTGCTCATCACCCCCGTCGTCAAACTGGTCGAACCGGGCGGAATCGAACGCTCTTCCGGGAAAAGCAGGCGCGTCGAGGACAAGCGGGAAAAACCGTGACGCCGCCGGGGCAGGCTGGTTCATATCGATGCGCGATCAAGGCGACTGGCGCGCTGCCCGGACTTGTCCGCGGCCTCGCGCCGTGTTCCCCCCGATTGCAGGCCCGCGTCAAAGCCTGAAGCGATTGACCAGTTCCTGAAGCTGTTCGGCACGGGACGTGAGATCGCGCGTGGCCGCCGCCACTTCGCGCACGGCTGAGCTGTTGTCCTCGCTCATGCCGGCGATGCGTTCGACGTTCTTGGCGATTTCGGTACTGGCCGTGGATTGCTCGGAAAGGGCGAGCGAGATTTCGGAGACGGCGTTGACCACCGCGAGCGATGCTTCGTTGATCTGGCCAATGTTGGCGCCGGCGCGCTCGGACAGTTCGACGGTGGATTTCACGCTCTCGCTCTGATGCCGCATCGTTTGCACGGCGTGGTCGGTGCCGGAGTGAATCTGCGAGACGATGCGGGCGATGTCCTCGGTCGAAGTGGCGGTGCGCTCGGCGAGCTTGCGCACCTCGTCCGCCACCACCGCGAAGCCCCGGCCCTGCTCGCCGGCCCTTGCCGCTTCGATGGCGGCGTTGAGGGCGAGGAGATTGGTCTGGTCGGCCACTTCCTTGATGATGCTGACCACCGAGGCGATTTCGCGCGACTGGTTGCCCAGTTCTTCCACGTCCTGCGCGGCGGCAGCCACATCGCGCGCCACGCGGTTGATGTCGGCGACCATGGATTGGATGGAATTCGAGCCTTCCTGCGCGGCGGCGCCCGATTGCTGCGCCATTTTGTTGGCGTCGCTGGCCGAATCGGAAACATGGTTGATGGAGACGGTCATCTCTTCCACCGACGCGGCCATCGACGTGGCGGCCTGCGACTGGCTCTCGCTGGCGGCGGCGATACTCTCGCTGGTGGTGTGCAACTGTTCGCTGGCGGCGGCGATATCGTTGGCGCTGCGGCTGATGGTGTCGATCAGGTTGCGCAACGAGCCGATCGTGCTGGAGACGGCATAAAGCGCGCTCGATTTGTCGCCGGGGTGCAGTTCGACCTGCATGCTGAGATCGGCGTTGCTGACGCGCTGCATGATTTCCTGAATGGCGCCCGGTTCGCCGCCGATCTGGCGGATGACGGCGCGGAAGATCAAAACGCCGACCAGGATGCCCAGCGCAAGCCCGGCAATCGTCAGCACCGCGCTGACCTTGACGGAATTCCCGGCGCTGTCGGCGGCATCGCTGGCGGCGCTTTCGGAACGCTCCGTCTGCCTGTCGGTCACGGAAGCCAGAAGGTCGCGCAGCCGCACGGCGGAAGGCGCCACGCGCTGGGCAATCGTGTCGAATTCGGCCAGCAGGCGCTCGTAGCTTTGGACATCATTGGCGGCGGAAGCCGCGGCCAGTTTGGGCAGGTGCTCGTCGATCTTGCTGTAGGTTTGGCGGAAATCGTCCAGGCGCATGTTCAGATCGGCAGTCTGTTGCTGCCCTTCGGCGCTCAGGTTTGGCAGGGCGTCGAGTTTTTTCTTCAACGCCTCGATTTCCGACCAGGTCGTGACGCGCTCGCTGTGCAAATCATTGAGGGCGGTGGTTGTTTGCGGTGAGGGCGTGCGCAAGGCATAGATTGCCAGCGACTGGGTACGGATGAGGTTGATCTCGCTTTCGAGTGCGCTGTAGGTGGCAAGCAGCGGCACGCGGCGATGGGCGACATCGCCCACCAGCTCTGATACGTTGCTGCTGGAAACGATGGATAAACAGCCGATGATGGCGAGCAGGGAAAGAACCAGGCCGAAACCGAGAATCAGGAGCGAGCGGAGTTTCATTGTGTAATATCCCGTGGGATTATTATGTTGAAATGTTATCCAATAAGGATTGTGACTGGAACGTCTCCCAATCTTAGCGGCAGACATGGGGCGAATTCGAGAATTAATACGCATGATCGCCATGGTTTCCCTGCAACAAATGCTTACGCAGGAACAATGTCCGGCAGCTTCGTTTCGGTCAATACGTAATATGTGGCGCTGCCTCGCTTTCCTTTTTCCCCTTCAAGGGAAAAGAAAGTCATCACGACACTCGTGTACTTACCCTGAATGAGCGCCTTGCTGTCTTTTCAATACGCACGCGCAAAAAAAAACTACAATCATGTACATGCGTCTACATCCGGGACAAGACCGCGCCCGGACAAACGCGCTATCGTTACGCCGCTCTACCCGCAACCCGCCCGCCATGGCATACCGCGCATTCCGGCGAGCGCCCACGATCAAGGAGAAATGACCATCATGAAACATCACACGACCTTGCGCGTCCTGTTGGCCGCGTTGCTGGCCGGCGCGTTCGCCAGCGCTTCGGTGCTGGCCGCGCCGCCCGATCATGACAAGAACGGCCGCGACCAGCGTCCGGCGCAGCGCCACGCCAAACCGCCGGCACATCGCGCCGGACCGCCCGCACGCCGCGCCGAGCCGCCCGTGCGCCGCGCCGAGCCGCCCGCGCGTCGCGCCGGACGCCATCCCGCGCCGCCGCCGCCAGCCGCGCATTTCGAGAACCGCCATCGCAGCGCCGCCAATGATTATTTCCGGCGCGCATACGTCAAGGGGCGCTGCCCGCCCGGACTCAGCCGCCGCGGCCCGAACTGTGTGCCGACCCACGCGCGCGCCTGGAGACGGGGCTACGTCCTGCCACGCACCATCACCTATTACGACGTCCCGCCCGCACTGCTCGTCGAACTGCCGCCGCCACCGCACGGGCACCGCTACGTGCGCGTGGCGGGCGACATCCTGCTGATCGCCATCGGCACCGGCATGGTGATGGATGCTCTCCAAGACATCTTCGATTGATGCGGCAAGGGGAATTCATGGGACTTTGCTTTTCCAGAGGATTCCCCCCCCTTTCCAGGGCCGAAGCATCAAATTTTGCATAATCGCAGGGCGGCAGCCAGATAACCCGGATTGTACGCGGCGGTTTTGAGTTTTCCGGGCAGGCTGATGGAGCGGGAAGTATCGGCGCGGAAAAGGTTCAGGGCGAGACGGCGCAAGAAAGAGAAATTCTGTGCGGCGCTGCGCGGGCGAACGAGGCTGGCATCCGGGCAGGTGAAGCAGGTCAAGGTGAACGTGGGCGGGACGGTAAAGAAAGGCGAGGCGCTGGTGACCGGCATCCGAAGGGAGAAAGCGGCGGGGAGGTTGAGATGGTGGGCGAGCACGCTTGGTCAGGGCTGGAGCGGCGTTGCCCAGTTTTCCAGCGCGAGGCCGGGGATACGCTCGGATTCGCGCGTGTTGTTCGTGACCAAGAATCCTTTGTGCTGTCAACATCATCGGGACTGCGGCCCGCCCTTAACCGCGGCGGGGGCGCGCCGCGCGTGGAAGTCCTGCATGGCGTCTCGCTCACGATAAACGCCGGGGAATTCGCGGCGCTGGCCGGCGCGTCCGGCTCGGGCAAATCTGTTTGGTTCAGGGCGCGGCGCGGGGTGGTCGAACGCGCGCATGGCTGGATGAATCGCTTTCGCCGGATACTCGTTCGCCGGGAGAAGCTTCCCGAGACGTTCATGGCGCGACGGTACTCCAGAGTCCCCGCGCGGCAGGGCAGGCCGGTTTTCACCCTGCTTGCGCGTCCATGCAATGCGGGTCCACGGCCGGGAAACGGCCAGGGCGGCTTTTTTTTTGCCATGTACTCGGAGATAATGCCGCGCATGCGCATATTCACTTGGTTCGTCCGTATCGTTCTATTCCTTTTGCTGCTCGGTTTCGCGGTCAAGAACGACCATGTCGCCGATCTGAACTTTTTCTTCGGCAGGCAATGGCATCTGCCGTTGGTGTTCATCATCCTGATCGCATTTGGCGTCGGCGCCCTGCTCGGGGTGACCGCCACGATCACTTCGCTGTTGCGGCAGCGGCGCGAAATATCCCGCCTGCGCAGACAGCTTGAACGCGCCGGGAAAGCGTTGCCGGAAGAGGCCGCGCGAATGTCCGAACCGCTCTGAGCTGATGGAAATCGAATTCTGGTGGCTGCTGGCCCTGCCGCTTTTCTTCGCCCTCGGGTGGCTGGCGGCGCGCATCGACATTCGCCAGGTCGTGCATGAATCGCGCGCCTTGCCGCGTTCCTACCTGAGCGGGCTGAATTTCCTGCTCAACGAGCAGCCGGACAAGGCCATTGATGCTTTCGTCGAAGCGGTGCGCATCGACCCGCAGACGGTGGAACTGCATTTCGCCCTCGGTTCGCTCTTCCGCCGCCGCGGCGAAACCGACCGCGCCATCCGCATGCATCAATTGCTCGTCGACCGCGAAGACCTCACCGAAGAACAGCGTCTCCAGGCGCTTGGCGAATTGGGGCAGGATTTTCTCAAGGCGGGCCTGCTCGACCGCGCCGAAGCGGTGTTTCTGCGGCTCAAGGACACGCGCGTCAGTGACGCGGCGGCGCGCTACCTGCTGGAAATCTACCAGCAGGAAAAGGAGTGGGCGAAGGCGATCGGCATCGCCAGCGCCTTGCCCGATCACGAGAGCGTGCATTGGCAGCGCGAAATCGCCAATTTCCATTGCGAACTGGCGGTGCGGGCGTTGGCCGATTCCCGCTTCGCGGCGGTCGAGGAACATGTGTCGGCGGCATTGGCGATCAATCGCAAGTGCGTGCGCGCCAGCCTGATCCTGGGCGATTTGTATGTCGCGCGGAGAAGCGATGAAGAAGCGCTGGAGGCGTGGAAGCGGATCGAGGGGCAAAATCCGGTTTACCTCGCGCTCGCCGCGCAACGGATTCTGGACGCTTATGGCCGCCTTGGCCGCATCGAGCAAGGGCATGTGCTGCTGCGCTCGTGGCTGGAACGCCATCCTTCGCTCGATCTGCTTGATGAACTGTTCCACTGGGAAATCGAAAAAGTCGGCGCGCGGGCGGCCTACGGACTGGTGCGCGAAGAGCTGCGCCGCAACCCGACCCTGCTCGGCCTGGACAAATTGCTGGAAGCCGCCATGTTGACCGTACCGGCCGAGCATCGCGGCGACATCGAGCTGGTCAAGCAACTGATCCACAGCCACACGCGCCGGGTGGCGCGCTACCGCTGCGATGCCTGCGGCTTCAAGGCGCGGCAGTTCTACTGGCGCTGTCCGGCCTGTGGCGGTTGGGAGACGTATCCGCCGAAGCGCACCGAGGAATTCGACCTCGCCCCCTGAACAGATATCAGATATGGCGGTAAACCGATCATGACAATGGTCCCGATCCTCCAGCCCGGCAACCCAGCGTATCTCGCGCTGGTGGAAAGCGTTTTGATGGCGAACGGGATTCCTTATTTCGTTCACAGTCGCCATCTCGGCGGACTCCTGCCGGGGGTGCAGATCAGCCACTATAACGTATGCACTGTGATGGTTCCGCCCGACGCGAGAGACGATGCGGTCGAAGTCTTGAAAGAAATGTATTTTGCGCCGCAATCCGCCCGGCCCCGCAAGAAACCCCCTTTCTTGCGCGTGGGAATTGAATATTTGTTCGCGGGATGGTTCATCCCCGGTTAAATCAGTGCGAGAGAAAACATGAAAGTCACGATCATCGGAACTGGTTATGTCGGACTCGTCAGCGGCGCGTGCCTGGCCGATGTCGGCAACGATGTGCTCTGCCTTGATGTCGATCCGGCCAAGATCCGCATCCTGGAAGAGGGCGGCATCCCCATCCACGAACCCGGCCTGCTGGAAATCGTGCGCCGCAATGTCGAGGCGGGACGGCTGGCCTTCACCACCGATGGCGAGCGCGCCGTCCGCCACGGTACGGTGCAATTCATCGCTGTCGGCACGCCGCCCGACGAGGACGGCTCGGCGGATCTGCAATACGTGCTTGCAGCGGCGCGCAACATTGGTCGCCACATGGACAGCTACCGCGTCGTGGTCGACAAATCGACCGTTCCGGTCGGCACCGGCGATAAGGTGCGCGCCGCGCTCGCCGAAGCGCTGGCGGCGCGCGGCGCGGAAATTGATTACGCGGTGGTCTCCAACCCCGAATTCCTCAAGGAAGGCGCGGCGGTGGAAGACTTCATGCGCCCCGACCGCATCATCGTCGGCGCGGAAGACGCGCGCGCCATCGCCCTGATGCACGAGCTTTACGCGCCTTTCCAGCGCAACCGGGAAAAGCTGGTCGTCATGGACATCAAAAGCGCCGAACTCACCAAATACGCCGCCAACGCCATGCTCGCCACCCGCATCAGCTTCATGAACGAACTGGCGAACCTCGCCGAAACCCTCGGCGCGGACATCGAACTGGTCAGACAAGGCATCGGCTCCGACCCGCGCATCGGCTGGCATTTCCTCTACGCCGGCTGCGGCTACGGCGGCTCGTGCTTTCCCAAGGACGTGAAAGCGCTGGTGCGCACCGGCGGTGAGGCCGGGCACGATCTCCTAGTGTTGCGCGCGGTGGAGGCCGCCAACGAAGCGCAAAAGTACCGTCTCGTGGACAAAATCGTCGCCCGCTTCGGCGAAAAGCTCGACGGTTTGCGCTTCGCCCTTTGGGGACTGGCTTTCAAGCCCGACACCGACGACATGCGCGAAGCGCCGAGCCGCGTCATCATCGCCGAATTGCTCCGGCGCGGCGCGCGCATCATCGCCTACGATCCGGTGGCGATGAACGAAGCGCGCCGCATTTTCGCGGACGAACGCGCGGGGCTGGCGGGATTGGACTATGCGGCGCGTCCCATGGACGCCCTTGCCGGCGCGGACGCCCTCGTCATCGTCACCGAATGGAAGGAATTCCGCAGTCCGGATTTCGACGCCATTCGCGCCGCGCTCAAACAGCCCCTCATTTTCGACGGGCGCAACATGTATGATCCGGCTGCGATGCGGCGCTGCGGCATCGAATACCATGGCATGGGGCGGCGCTGATCCCGCGCCGTCCACGCCACCGACAGGAGTGGAAATGGAATTCAAGACGCTCGAAGATTACGTCGGGCAAACGCCGCTGGTGCGGCTCAAGCGCATCGAGGCCGGACGCGGCAACGTCATCCTCGCCAAGCTCGAAGGCAACAACCCCGCCGGCTCGGTCAAGGATCGGCCCGCGCTCTCAATGATCCTGCGGGCCGAAGCGCGCGGCCAGATCAAACCCGGCGACAGCCTCATCGAAGCCACCAGCGGCAATACCGGCATCGCCCTGGCGATGGCGGCGGCCATTCGCGGCTACCGCATGATCTTGGTGATGCCCGAAAACCAGAGCGTCGAACGCCGCCAGACCATGCGCGCCTTCGGCGCCGAACTCGTGCTCACCCCCCGCGACGGCGGCATGGAAATGGCGCGCGACGTCGCCGAAAAAATGCGCGACGAAGGGCGCGGCGTCATCCTCGACCAATTCGCCAACCCCGACAACCCGCAAGCGCACTATGAGACCACCGGCCCGGAAATCTGGGAGCAGACCGGCGGGCGCCTCACCCACTTCGTCAGTTCCATGGGCACCACCGGCACCCTGATGGGCGTTGCGCGCTACCTCAAAGAACAAAACCCCGCCATCCGGATCATCGGCTGCCAGCCGGAAGAAGGCTCGCAAATCCCCGGTATCCGCAAATGGCAGGAAGAATACCTGCCGCGCATCTACGACGGCGCCCGCGTCGACCTGCTCGAATACGTCAGCCAGGCCGACGCCGAAGACATGACCCGGCGGCTCGCGCGCGAAGAAGGCATCTTCGCGGGCATCTCCTCGGGCGGCGCCATGCACGTGGCGCTGCGGCTCGCGGCCGGGCTGGAAAACGCCGTCATCGTCAGCGTCGTCTGCGATCGCGGCGACCGCTACCTTTCCACCGGCGTCTTTCCCGCCTGACCTGCCTGGAAATACACCATGGCTCCCGCGCTCATCTTCGACATCGAAACCATCCCGGACATCGCCGGCCTGCGCCGTCTTCACGGCCTGCCCGAAGAAAGCCTCTCCGACGGCGAAGTCGCCGAATTCATCTTCCAGCAACGCCGCGCCGCCACCGGCAACGACTTCCTGCCCCACTACCTGCAACGGATTGTCACCATCTCCTGCGCCCTCCATAGCCCCGGCCAGTTCCGCGTCTTCTCCCTCTCCGAACCCGACAACAATGAAGGCGAGATCATCCAGCGTTTTTTCGACGGCATCGAAAAATACACCCCGCAACTCGTCTCCTGGAATGGCGGCGGGTTCGACCTACCCGTGCTGCACTATCGCGGGCTGCTCCACGGCGTCGCCGCGCCGCGCTACTGGGATCTTGGCGATGGCGACTACGCCGACTCGCGCGACTTCAAGTGGAACAACTACATCAGCCGCTACCATGCCCGTCACCTCGACCTGATGGACTTGCTCGCGCTCTACCAGCCGCGCGCCAATGCCCCGCTCGACGATCTCGCCAAACTGATGGGCTATCCCGGCAAACTCGGCATGGACGGCTCCGCCGTCTGGGCGGCATGGCAGGCGGGTCGTATCGCCGAAATCCGCGATTACTGTGAAACCGACGTCGTCAACACCGGCCTCGTCTACCTGCGTTTCCTGAAAATGCGCGGCATCCTGGACGCCGCCGCCTGGGCGCGCGAAGTCGCCATGGTGCGCAGCACCCTGGAGAAAATCGACGCCCCGCACTGGCGCGAATTCCTCGCCGCCTGGAACGTGGAACCCCCGGGCAAATGAATCCGGTGGAATAAACACGTAGGTAGCTACAGCCACACACTCCGAACAGCGGCGTTTGGGACTCCCCTCTCCCGCCCTGTACACCCGCAAGCGGGGGATGGGAATTCATTGGAAGAACCCGACATTGCGAAAACCTTCCCCCGCTCGGCACTGCGAAAGCCGTCCCACCTCGTCATTGCGAGGGCCGCAGGCCCGCGGCAATCCAGTTCGTTCCAAACGGCGCGAAGCACCGCTGATCGTAAACGTAAACACTCTCCCTTCTTTCATCAGCATCGCCGGCGCGCTCAGGCGTCCGCGATCATCGCGCCGAAGACTTCCCGCCACAGCGCCAGCACCGGCGCGCACAGGGGGGCGGCTTCGTCGCGCGGGATGCGGGAGGGTTGGTCGTTGAGGCGCTGGCGGTGCTGCGACTGGCGCAGGCGGCGGTAGCTATCGGCACAGGCGGCGGCGAGTCCGGCGGGGATCAGGCCGAGATCGGCGGCGATGCCCAGGAGGGCGATGTTGCCGAGGTTGCGCGTCAGTCCGGGGTGGGCGTGGGCGTGGCCGAGCACGAGGTACTGGATCAGGAATTCGACGTCGACGAGGCCGCCCGCGTCGTGCTTGAGGTCGAAAAGCGGGCTTTTGCCTGCGTGGGCGGCGCGCATTTTGTCGCGCATGGCGATGACGTCGGCGCGCAATGTCTGCCGGTCGCGCGGCAGGCGCAGGACTTCGTCGCGGAGGTGCTCGAACGCCGCGCCCAGCGCCGCGTCGCCCGCAGTGTAACGGGCGCGGGTCAATGCCTGGTGTTCCCAGACCCAGGCGGATTTGAGTTGATACTCGCGAAAGGCGGCGAGCGAGCAGGCGACAAGGCCGGATTCGCCGTTGGGGCGCAGGCGCAGGTCGGTCTCGAACAGGATACCGGCGGCGGTGCGGCTCGATAGCCACGAGCTGATGCGTTGCGCCAGGCGGGCGTAGCGTTCGCCCGCTTCGGGGGCTTCGTCGTCATAGAGGAAGATCAGATCGAGATCGGAGGCGTAGCCCAGTTCCTTGCCGCCGAGTTTGCCGTAGCCGATGACGGCGAAGCGGGGGGCATCGCGGTGGCGGTTCCTGATTTTGCGCCAGCACAGGGTGATGGCCAGGTCGAGCATGATGTCGGCCAGCATCGAGAGGTGGTCGGCGAGCGTTTCCACGCTGAGCAGGCCGGCGAGATCCCGGGTGAGCAGGCGGAAGACCTGGACGTGATGGCGTTCGCGCATCAGATCCATTTGCCGTTCCATGTCCGGTTCGATGGCGTCGAGTTCGGCGGCCAGTTCACGCTGGAAGCGCGGCCAGCCGGGAATGGCTTCCTGTGCGTTGCCGTCGAGCAGTTCGTCGAGCAGGATGGGGTGGCGGCACAGGTATTGCGCCGCCCAGTGCGAGGCGCTGGCGAGGTCGACGACCCGGCGCAGGGCTTGCGGGTACTGTTGCAGCAAAGCGAGATAGGCGCCGCGCCGGGCGATGCTGTCGAGCAGGTCGAGGCAGCGCGCCAGCGCGTCGTCGGCGTTCGGCGCGGCGGCGGCGGTAGCGAGCAGGCGGGGCATCAGGGCGTCGAAACGGGCGCGGATGTTGCCGGGAAGCTGGCGGTAGCGCGCGCCGGCGCGCGTGGCGGCCAGGCGCGCGGCGGCGGCGTCCGGATCGCGGTAGCCGAGCCGGATCAGCGTGGCGGCGGCCTCGCCGTCGTCGGCGATGTTTTGCCAGATGTCGGCGAGCTTGTGCGAATCGTCTTCAGCCTCGTCCGGTTCGCCGAACACGGTCTCGAAATGGCGGCTGACGGCGGCGCGGTGGCGATCGAGCGCCGCGAGCAGCGCGGGGTAGCCGGCAAAGCCCATGGTCTCCGCGATCAGGGCCTGGTCGCCGGTGTTCGCGGGCAGGTCGTGGGTCTGGGCGTCGTCGATGTATTGCAGCCGGTGTTCGAGGCGGCGCAGGAAGACATAGGCCGCGCCGAGTTCTTCGACGGCTTCGGCCTTGAGGATGCCGCGTTCGGCAAGGCAATCGAGCACCCGCAGCGTCGGGCATATTTGCAATGCTTGGTCGCGCCCGCCGCGGATAAGTTGGAATACCTGGGCGATGAATTCGATTTCGCGGATGCCGCCGGGGCCGAGTTTGATGTTGTGGGCGCGGTCGCGGCGGGCGACTTCGCGCCGTATTTGGGCGTGCAGTTCGCGCATGGCGCCGATGGCGCCGAAATCGAGGTATTTGCGGAAGACGAAAGGACGGACGATGGCGCGCAGGGCGTGCGCCGTCGCCTCGCCGGTGAGGAGCCGGGCCTTGATCCAAGCGTAGCGTTCCCATTCCCGGCCTTGGGTGACGAAGTAGTTCTCCAGCATGTCGAGGCTGGCTACGAGCGGCCCGGAGTCGCCGTTGGGGCGCAGCCGCATGTCGACGCGGAAAACCTGGCCGTGCTCGGTGAGTTCGGCCAGCGCGGCGATGATCTGCTTGCCCAGGCGCGCGAAGAATTCGAAATTGCTGACGGGCTTCGGGCCATCGCTGTCGCCGTCCTCGGGGTAGAGGAAGATCAGGTCGATGTCGGAACTGACGTTGAGTTCGCGCCCGCCGAGTTTGCCCATGCCGATGATGAGCAATTCCTGCTCCGCGCCGTCCGGGGCGCGCGGCGCGCCGTGGCGCGCAAGCAGCGCCGCGCGCAGGACGGCGTGGGCGTGGGCGATGGCGGTTTCGGCGAGCGTGGTCATGGTTTCGGTGACTTCGGCCAGATCGGCCAGGCCGCCGAGATCGCGCACGATCAGATGGCACAGCACCCAAGTGCGCAGACGGCGCAGGACGGGGCGCAGGTTGGCTTCGTCGGCGCCCTGGCGGGCGATGAAGGCGCGCATGGCCTCGCCGCCGATCGCGCCTCCGAGTCCGCCGGTCAGGCATTCGTCCAGCCACGGGCGGCTGTCGAGCATGCGCCGCAGGAAGTGCGACTGGCGCGCGGCGCGGTTGACGATCCCCGCGGATGCTGTTGTATCGAACGGCATCGAATGGACTCCCAGAATTGGTAAAATGTATTTTCCCGCGACGATATTTGTTATTTTGCGCTGTGACTTCGCGTCCCGGGGGGACGCCGCATTGTAGCCTTGCAGCGGGGAGCAGCCGCCACAGGAATCGTTTGCTCGCCGTGAAGCGGTGGAAATCCGTACTTTTCGTGTGCGGTCTTCTTTTGTTATGTTATTTACGTGAATACGAAAATCTCTTCCGAATCCTCTTCCTTTTTCCCCGAGCCGTCCGCCCGGAGCGCCGATCGGCGAAAAGCCGCTCCGGGAGCCTGGGCGCGTTTCATATACGGACTGGGGTGGCTGCTTCTCGTCCTCTGGTTCGTGGGCGGCGGGCTATTCGTCGCCTTGCGCGTCTGGGTGTTGCCCTGGGTGGGCGCGCACCCGGAATGGGTCGCCGCCCAGCTCTCCCGCGCCATCGGTCTGCCGGTGAAGATCGACCGGCTGGAGACGGGCTGGCCGGGGCTGCGTCCGAGGCTGCGTCTTGGCGGCCTGGCGGTGCATGACGAAGCCGGGCGGGAAGTCCTGCGGCTGGAACAAGTCGAGGCCACGCTGGCATGGTCGTCCCTGTGGCGGCGGATGCCGGACTTCCACTGGCTGGAGATCATCGGGCCGACAATCGAACTGGGGCGCGGCAAGGATGGCGTCCCGAGCGTGGCGGGCATCCATCTCGCTTCCGGCGAAAGCAACCGCGGCAGGGAAACCGGTGCCGGTTTCGTGACATGGCTGCTCGGACAGCACCGCGTCGCGGTGCGCGACGCCACCCTGATCTGGAACGACGAACTGCGCGCCGCGCCGCCGCTGCGCCTGGAAGAAGCCCGCTTTGTCTTCAGCCGCGGGCGCGGTCGGCATCGTTTCGCGCTCAAGGCGCGACCTCCCGCCAGGATGGCGACGATGCTCGACGTGCGCGGCGAACTAGGCGAGTTTTTCGATCCCGGCGCGCTGGCGACCGCCTCCGGGCGGCTGTACGTCGGACTCGAACGCGCCGATCTCGGTAGCTGGCGGGCATGGGTGGATTACCCGTTCCCGTGCCGGGGACACGGCGGCGTGCGCTTGTGGCTCGACAGCGACGGCGCGGGCGGCATCGACGCGAGCGCGGACGTGCAACTGGACGGTGTCGAAGCCACGCTGGCTCCGGAACTGCCGCCATTGCGGCTCACCCGTCTCAGCGGCAACCTGCGCTTGCACCGCGCCACCGGCAAGACCGAAATGAGCGCGCGCGAGTTGTGGCTGGTCATGGGCAATGGCGGCAAGCTCGCGCCCACCGATTTCACATTGCGGCTGCACCAGACGGACGATGGCGCGGTGAGCGGGGGCGAGTTTTCGGCCAGCGCGTTCGATCTGGCCGTGCTCGCGCATCTGGCCGGGCGCTTGCCCCTCAGCGATGAAAGCATGCGCGCGGCGCTGGCGGCGCTCGACCTGCGGGGGCGCGTGCGCGCGCTTTCATTCGGCTGGCGGGGACGCATCGCCGCGCCGCATGCGTGGACGCTGAAAACGTATTTCGAGGACGCCGGGTTTGCCGCGCTCGGCGCCATTCCCGGAGCGGGCGGGTTGTCGGGGCGGATCGAGGGTAACGAGCAGACGGGGAATTTCACGATCGCCAGCCGCGATGCGCATCTCGATTTACCCGCGGTGTTCGAGGAGGCGCGCATTTTTTTCGCCGCGCTCGATGTCGATGGCGGCTGGAAACGGCAAAACGGGCGCCTGGAACTGATGTTCGAAGCGGTCAAGTTCGCCAATGACGATGCGGAAGGCGCGGCGTCCGGGCGTTATTGGCGAACGAACGGCGAACCGGGCGAAGTCGATTTCACGGCGAAGCTCGCCCGCGCCGATGGCGCGGCGGTATGGCGTTATTTACCCAGGGCCGTCAACGAGCGCGTCCATGAGTGGGTGCAAGGCGCCATCCAGCATGGCAAGGTGAGCGGCGTGAGCATGGAACTCCGCGGGCGGCTGAAGGATTTTCCGTTCCGGGAGAAACAGGGGCGCTTTTTCGTGAAGGCCGATGTCACGGGCGGCCAGATCGAGTACGCCGCCGGTTGGCCGGCGCTCGAAGATATCGCGGGCGAACTCCGCTTCGAGGGACCCGGCCTGAGCATCGAGGCCAGCAAGGCCCGCATTTTCGAGACGCATCTGGAACGGATACGGCTCGGTATTCCCGACCTTGGCGCGGGCGTCATGGCGGTGGAAGGGACGGCAAACGGGCCGAGCGCGGATTTCCTGCGCTTCATCGCCGAAAGTCCGCTTCCCGCGCGTCTGCGCGATTTCACCGCGCCGCTGTGGGCCGAGGGAAACGGCCAGCTCGATCTCAACCTGGTGATTCCCCTGCGCGAACTCGAAGCCACCACGGTAAGCGGCGACTACCACTTCGCCGCCAACCGCATCGGTTTTGCCGAAGGTTGGCCGACGCTGGAAAACGCCGGAGGCAACCTGAGCTTCACCGGCGACAGATTGCGTATTCCCTCTATCCGCGCCCATATGCTCGGCGCGCCGGTCGCGGTCGAAGGGAGCACGACCGCCGCCGGCCTGTCCTTGCATGCGCGAGGACAGGCCGACATGGCGAGCGCGCGCAAGACATTTCCCTGGCCGTTGCTGGAGCGGCTCGACGGGATCGTGGATTGGCAGGCGGAACTTGCCTTTGGTCACGACAACGCATGGGCCATCATGCATTTGGGACTCGACGACCTGCGCTCGCGGCTGCCCGCCCCTTTTGCCAAGGAGCGCGGAGAAAAATGGCCGCTGGAAATCGTCGCCATTTCCTCGGGCGAGGGTAAATCCCAACGGCTCGTGGCAAAGCTGGGCAAGTGGCTCGACGTCGAACTCGAACGCGACGCCGCCGGGGCGTTGCGCGGCGGCGTGAGCGTAAACCAACCGGCGCGGCAGGATGGCACAGGCATACAAGTCGCGGCGGCGTTTGATACGCTGGATATCGACGCCTGGCGGCGGATACTGGACGAAAAGCGCGGCGGTGGGGACGAGGCGCCGCCGCTGGCGGGCGTCACGCTGGAAGCCGGACAACTGCGCGCCTTCGGACGCACGTTCAATGCGGTGAAACTGCGCGCGCTGGCCGATGCCGAGGGTTGGAAAGCCAAACTGGAAAGCGCCGAAGCGCAGGGCGATCTCATCTGGCGCAAAGCGGGCGATGGCATGCTGTCGGCGCGCTTGCGCCGTCTGGCGCTGCCCGGCGAAGAAGCGCGCAATGAAAGTGAAAACGAAATGCCGCCGCCCCAAAGCCTGCCGGGGCTGGATATACGGGCGGAGCAGTTCGCGCTGGGCGGCAGCGAACTGGGCCGCCTCGAAGTGCGGGCGCTCAATCAGGACGGGCACTGGCGGCTCGACAAGTTTTCCGTGCATCATCCGGATGCGCAATTTTCCGGCAGCGGCGTCTGGCAGCCGGGCGAACAGGGACGCACCCAAGTCGATTTCACCCTCTCCACCAGCAATATCGGCCATCTTGCCAAGACCCTGGGTTACGCCAACATCGTGCGCGGCGGGCAGGCCACGCTCTCGGGGCAATTGAGTTGGCAGGACATGCCGCTGCGTATCGATTACCGCACCCTGTCCGGGCAACTCGACCTGAACGCCCGCAATGGCCGTTTCGAGCAACTCGAACCCGGCGTTGGCCGCCTGTTCGGCGTCCTCAGTCTGCAAGCCCTGCCGCGCCGGGCGACACTCGATTTCCGCGACGTATTCTCCGAAGGCTTCATTTTCGACCGCATCGCCGGCAACATCGCCGTCGCCAACGGTGTGATGCGCACCGACAAAATCGAGATCGCCGGCCCCGCGGCGCGGGTTTTCATGAGCGGCCAGGCCGACGTTGCCGAGGAAACCCAGGATTTGCGCGTCACCGTGCGTCCGACGCTGGCCGAATCGGTCGCCGTGGGCGCCGCCGTGGTCAACCCGGCGGCGGGCGCGGTGACATACCTCGCCCAAAAAGCGCTGGGCGACCCCATCGAAAAAATGTTCTCCTACGACTACACGATCACGGGAAATTGGTCCGATCCCTTGGTCGAGAAAGTCGTTACCGTGCAACCGGCCAAGCAGACGAGCGTGGGGGACGAAGGCTTATTGCAGGGATTGCCCTGAGAATCCGGCCACGATTTGCGGAGACCAGCCATCGCAGTTGAAGAGCGCCGCGGCTGAAGCTGGCGGAGAACTCGGACAGGCTTTCAGGAATCCCCGGCGGCGCGCCGGACGCTTTGCCGCGCGTCCCTGTCGCGCCCGGCGCCGCCGCCGCCGCCGAAGCGCTCCTTGAGGAAAGCCTCGAATTCCCCGCCGGTTTCCGGGTGGCGCAGGCCCAGTTCGACCGTGGCCTTGAGGTAGCCCAGTTTGCTGCCGCAGTCGTAGCGCACGCCGTCGAACTGGCAGGCCAGCACCGCCTCTTCCTTGAGCAGCGCGGCGATGGCGTCGGTGAGTTGCAGTTCGCCCCCCGCGCCGGGATTGAGCGCCCGCAGGTGATCGAAGATGCGCGCGGTGAGGATGTAGCGCCCGACGACGGCCTGGGTGGTCGGCGCTTTTTCGGGGGCGGGTTTTTCGATGATGCCGGTGACGCGCTGGATCTTGCCTTCCCGCCGCTCGGTGCTGACGATGCCGTACTGGCGGGTGTCCTGGCGCGGCACTTCCATCGTGCCGAGCACCGAGCAGCGGTGGTAGGCGTAAACGCCCGCCATTTGCTGGATGACGGGCTGCGCGCCGGGGGTATCGAGCAGGTCGTCGGCCAGCAGGACGGCAAAGGCTTCGTCGGCGCTCACCACGCGGCTAGCGCACAGCACCGCGTGCCCCAGGCCGAGGGCTTCCGGCTGGCGGATATAGATGCAGTTCACCCCCGCGGGCACGGTGCGGCGCACGATGTCGAGCAATTCCTTCTTGCCGCGCGTCTCCAGCTCGGTTTCCAGCTCGTAGGCTTTGTCGAAGTGATCCTCAATCGAGCGCTTGGTGCGTCCGGTGATGAAGATCATGTCGGTCATGCCCGCGGCCACGGCCTCTTCCACCGCGTACTGGATCAGGGGTTTGTCGACGATGGGCAGCATTTCCTTGGGACTGGCCTTGGTGGCGGGCAGGAAGCGGGTGCCCAGCCCGGCCACGGGAAAAACGGCTTTTGTGATCGTGTGTTTGTTCATGAGGGAGACCCCTTGCGGCTATCGCAGTAATTGCAGTAATTGCGTTTCGTCCAGAATGGGCACGCCAAGTTCCCGCGCCTTGTCGAGTTTGCCGCCGGCTTCTTCGCCCGCGACGACGTAATCGGTTTTCCGGGAGAGGCCGCCGCTGACCTTGCCGCCCGCGTTTTCGATCAGGGTTTTGGCCGCGTCGCGTTTCAGGGTGGGAAGAACGCCGGTGAGCACGAAGCTCTTGCCGGCCAGCGGCCCCTCCGGCGCGGCGGCCTGGCCTTCGCTTTCTTCCCAATGCACCCCGGCGGCGATCAGGCGGGCGATGACGGCGCGGTTGTGCGCTTCGGCGAAAAAGTCGCGCACGGATTCGGCCACGACTGGCCCGACATCGGGAACGTGTTCGAGCGCGGCGGCATCGGCGTTCTCCAGGGCTTCGAGCGTGCCGAAGTGACGCGCGAGTTCCCGCGCCGTGGATTCGCCGACGTTGCGGATGCCCAGGGCGAAAATGAAGCGGGGCAAGGTGGTCACTTTGCTTTTTTCGAGGGCGGCGAGGAGGTTTCCGGCGGATTTCCCGCCCATGCGCTCCAAGGAGGCGAGCATGGGCGCGGTAAGGGCGTAAAGGTCGGCGGTGGTATTGACGTAGCCCGCCACGGTCAACTGATCGACGAGCTTTTCGCCCAGACCCTCGATGTCCAGCGCGCGCCGTCCGGCGAAATGCAGGATCGCGCCCCTGATCTGTGCCGGGCAGACCAGCCCGCCGGAACAGCGCGCGATGGCGCCGCCTTCTTCGCGCACGACGCGCGAGCCGCATTGCGGACAGGTCGCGGGCAGCGCAAATGGCGGATGCAGGGGCGCGCATCCCCCGGGGGCTTGCGGCGCGGCGGTCATGGGCCGTTCTTCCGGCACGATGGCGACGACTTCGGGAATCACGTCCCCGGCGCGGCGCACGATGACGGTATCGCCGGCGCGCACGTCCTTGCGGCGCGCTTCGTCTTCGTTGTGCAGGGTGGCGTTGGTGACGGTGACCCCGCCCACGAAGACGGGATGCAGCTTGGCCACCGGAGTCAGCGCCCCCGTGCGTCCGACCTGGACTTCGATGGCGACGACGCGCGTGCGCGCCTCCTCGGCGGGATATTTGTGCGCCACAGCCCAGCGCGGCTCGCGCGCGCGAAAGCCGAGGCGATCCTGCAAGGCGCGCGCGTTGACTTTATAGACCACGCCGTCGATGTCGAAGGGCAGCGCGGCGCGCTGCGCCCCCATGCGCGCGTGGAATTCGGCCAGCGCCCGCCAGCCGCGCGCGGCAAGGCGGTGTTCGCACACCGGAAAACCCAGGGCGGCGAGCCGTTCGAGCAGTTCCGCGTGCGTCGCGAGCGGGGGCCAGCCTTCGGCCGCGCCGATGCCATAGGCGAAAAAGCGCAGCGGACGGCTGGCGGCGATGGCCGGATCAAGTTGGCGAATGCTCCCCGCCGCGCCGTTGCGGGGATTGAGCAGCGGCTTTTCGCCGCGGACTCGCGCCTTCTCGTTGTAGCGCGCCAGATCGTCGCGGCGCATATAGACCTCGCCGCGCACCTCCAGCACGGGCGGCGTTTCATCGCGCAGGCGCAGGGGAATGTCGCGGATCGTCCTGATGTTGTGGGTGACATCCTCGCCGGTCACGCCGTCGCCCCGGGTCGCGCCCTGTCTCAGCAGGCCGTGTTCGTAACGCAGACTAACAGCGAGGCCGTCGAACTTCAATTCCGCCACGTATTCCACGGCGGCGGCGGATTCGGGCAATTCCAGTTCGCGCCGCACCCGTGCGTCGAACTGCGCCGCGCCCGCCGCAGTCGTATCCGTCTCGGTCTGGATGGAGAGCATGGGCACGGCGTGCGTGACCGGGACGAATTGCGCCAGCGCCCGCCCGCCGACGCGCCGTGTGGGCGAATCGGGCACGGCAAGCCCGGGATACGCGGCTTCCAGCGCCTGCAATTCGCGGAACAGGGCATCGTACTCGGCATCCGGAATGTCCGGCGCGTCCAGTTCGTAATAGGCGCGGTCATGGGCCTCGATCTCGCGGCGCAATTGCCGCGCGCGCGCGGCGGCATCGGCCATCGCCGCGTCAGACACGCCGTCCCTCCCGCGCTGGCCGCGCCCCCGCCCCGCGCCTCATGCGCCGAACAACCGGCGCGCCAGCGAACCGCCGGGAGGAATGCCCTCATCGTTCATGCGCGTCTGGTAAGCGCGGATACGGGCGCGTACCGTGTCCACCGCTTCCGGGCCGAAGGGTTGGTCGTTGTCGTCGACCACGGCGGCGTTGAGCGCCCTGGCCAGATGCGCGGCAAAACGCATCATGTCCTCAAACTCCGCCGCCGCGTCGATCACCCTGGGCAGATCGAGCACCAGGCTCAGGCGGCGCGTCTGCATGGAAGACAGGGCGGCGCGCTCGAAGAGCATGGATTCGCCATTGGCGAGCACATAGAGCGTGCGGCTGTCGTTGGCGCGGGCATGGAAAGCGCCGTCGCCTTCGAGACGCAAGCCCTCGGCCTCCGCCAGCGAGAAGATGCGCGTCCCCGGCATCGGCTGCGCCGCGACGATATTGATGGCGATCTGCACATCGACCTCGGCGCAAAAGCGGTCGAGCGCCCTGGCGTTGCCGAGCACCTCCGCCCGCGAAGGCAGATTGGCGGGCACGGCGCGGCACATGTCGGCCAACTGCTGCATGCCGCGGATGTAATACAGCAGATCGCTCTCGCTCACCACGCCTTCGCGGTCGACCAGTTGCAGCGCGGCCAGGAACCAGTGATACGCGCCCATCGCGTTGGCGTTGATCCGCTGCCACTGATTGTCGCGGTCGTCGAAGGCGAACCAGCGCAAAGGGCGGGAAAGCCCGCTGAACGCCTCGGCCTGCGCCACCCACAGCCTCGGCACTTCGACCGCCTCCACCGCCTCGATACGGATGCAGCAATCGACGCGGGTATCGAGCCTGTCCGGCAAGGAGGGTTGCGTGCGCGGCCGCCGCGCCGGGCGATAGGCGGAACCGGAAACGGCGGCGGCTTTCGGCTCCGCCCGCGCCTGGCCGTTGTCCCTTTCCTCGTCCTCCTCGCCATAGCCGCCGCACGCGCCTCCCCCGAACATCGGCTCGCGCCGCTCGCCGCCGCTGTCGTTCTCCGGCTCGCGTTCGAGCAGCGGATCGCGGGGATTCTCTTCAGGAAAGGCGCGGCGAACCTTGCCGCGGTGCCCGCTTTCCTGCCATTTGTTGACGATGATGATGCCCGCGACGATGACGATGCCTATCACGATCAATGCGATTTGCAGTGTTTCCATACTTTTACCGCGCTGTTTCCTTGCTTGTTCTTCCGTACATCACGCCGCCGCTGGTTCTGCCAGGCGCAGCGCCGCCTCCATGTCCACTTCCACCACCCGCGACACCCCCTGCTCCTGCATCGTCACCCCCACCAACTGCTGCGCCACCTCCATCGTGATCTTGTTGTGGCTGATGAAGATGAACTGCGTCTGCGACGACATGTGCTTCACCATCCGGGCATAACGTCCGGTGTTGGTGTCGTCCAGCGGCGCGTCTACCTCGTCGAGCATGCAGAACGGCGCGGGGTTCAACTGGAACATGGCGAATACCAGGGCGATCGCGGTCAGGGCCTTTTCTCCTCCCGACAACAACTGGATCGAAGCGTTCTTCTTGCCGGGCGGCTGCGCCACGATCTGGATGCCCGCGTCCAGGATTTCCTCGCCGGTCAACACCAGTTCCGCCCGCCCGCCCCCGAAAAGCCGCGGGAACAGCGTGGCGAAATGTTCATTGACCGTATTGTATGTCGCCTGTAACTGCTCGCGCGTTTCGCGGTCGATGCGGCGGATGGCGTCCTCCAACGTTTCGATGGCTTGCATGAGATCATCGTTTTGCGCATCGAGATAACCCTTGCGCTCGGCGGCCGTGCGCAGTTCCTCGACGGCGGCGAGGTTGACCGCCCCCAAGGCGGCAATCTCGCGCGTCAACCGCGCCACCTCGCGCTGCAAGGCGCCCTCGCCCGGCGCCTCGGCCAAGCGCGGTGCAAGCGCGGCTTCATCCGCGCCCGCCTCCGCGAGACGCTCGTCGAACTGCGCCATCGCCAATTCCGCCGCCTGCGCCTCCAAGCGCAAATCGGCCACCCGCGCGCGCAAGGGCGCGGCCTCGCGCTCGGTGCGCTGGCGCAATTCCTCGGTCTCGCGCAACAAGGCCGCCGCCTGTTCGAGCGCGTCGCGCCGCCCGGCCAACGCCGTCTCGCGCCCGGCGCGCACCTCCAGCGCCTCCTGCAAGGAGGCGCGGCAACGCTGGTCGTCGGTGGCCGCGAACTCCGCCTCGCGCGCGGCGCGCTCCCCGGCGGTGCGCGCCAACTGCTCGCCCGCCAATTGCAGGTTGCGCGTATTGTCTTCGAGCTTGCCGGTGCACTCGCGCGCCGAAAAACGCGCCTCCCGCAACTCGCGCTCCAGCGATTGCTCCAGCGTGCGCAGGGCGCGCAAGGCCTCGTCGCGCTCGCGCAGCACCCCGGCGGCGGCATCGAGCTGGCCGCGCTGCAAATCGGCCAATTCGGCGGCGCGGGCGTATTCGAGTTCGGCGCAAGCGTGGCGTTCGCGCTCGCCCTCCTCCTGCCGCGCCAGATCAGCCAGATCGCGCTCGATGCGCGCGCGCTGCTCCCCGGCGCGGCTGGCCGCCTGGACGAGCTTGAGCAGTTCGACCTCCTCACCATGGAGCGCCCCCTGCGCCTCCTGCGCAGCGCGGCGCAGCGTCTCGATCCCCGCCTGCGCCGCCGCCGCGGCGGCCTCCGCGCCAAGCAAAGCGTCATGGGCGGCGCGCGCACCCTCTTCGAGCGCCTGCTGGCGCGCCGCCAGCGCCTCGATCTCGCGCTGGCGCTCGATGACCCCGCGCGTGCGGCTATCGGGCGCGAAATGCGTCAACATCGTGCGGCTCAACACCTGCCCGCGCGGACTGACCAGGCAAACGCCGGGCGCAAGCTCCGCGCGGCGGGGCAGCCATTGCTCCAGGCGCTCGACCGCGAACCAGCCGTGCAGCCAATCGGCGAGCGCCGCCTGCCACGGCGCCTCGGCATGGACGAAATCGCCCAGCGGCGTGGCGCCGGGCGGCGCAGGCAAGGCGGCGCGCGCGGGATTCGCCTGCGCCGCGCCGTCCGCGAAGACCAGCGCCAGCGCCTCGGGCGGCGGCGCGGCGAGAAGATCGGCGGCCAGCGCCCCCGCCTCCGCCCGCAGCGCCGCCAGGCGTTCGCGCAACACCGCCTCCAGCGCCGCCTCCCAGCCCGCCTCCACCTTCAGCCCGTGCCACAGGGGCGGCAAGCCGCCGTACCCGCGGCGGGCGAGCCAATCGCCCAATTCCCCCTGTGCCGCGACCCCGGCCTGAAGCTGCGCCAGAGCGTCGCGCCGCGCGCGCAATTCCGTGAGATGACGCTGCGCCGCGCGCTCGCCCTCCAGCGCCTCCTTGAGCGCCGCCTGCAAAGCGGGCTGGCCCGCCTGCGCCCCGGCCAACGCCTGTTGCAGCGCCTCGCACCGCTCGCGCAGCGCATCGAGGCGCGCTTGACGTTCGGCGATCAACGCCGCCTCCGGCCCGGCGATGGCGCTGCGTTCCTCTTCGAGCCGCGCCTGGCGCTGCACGAACGCATCAAGCGCGCGCCCGGCGTGAGCGCGATTGGCCTCCTCCACCCGCGCCTGCTGCTCGGTTGCCGCCAGTTCGCGCCGCACCGCCGCCACCGTCGCCTCGGCGGCGCGCTGCGCGGACTCGAGCTCCGGCAAACGCCCGCCAATCTCCTCATGACGCGCCTCGGCCTGTCCGGCGCGCACCGTCGCGTTCTCGGCCAGCGCCTCCCAGCGCGCGCGCTCATCGTCCAGCGCCGCGCGGCGGGACTGCCAATGCGCATGATCAGCATCGAGTTGGGCCAGGCGCGCCTCCAGCCGCCGCCGCGTCTCCTCCAAATGCCGCAACTCCGTCTCCAAGCGCGCGACCTCGGCGCTGGCGGCGAAAAGATCGCTCTGCGCGGCATGCACCGTCTCGGAAGCGGCGAGATGCCCGGCGCGCGCCTCTTCGAGTTCCGACTCCAGCGCCTGCAAACGCGCGTTATCCGCCTCGATGCGCGCCGTACCGGCGTTGAGTTCCGCCAGCACGCGCGCATGCCCGGCGCGCGCCTCGTTGCGCTTGATGAGCCAGAGAAGCTGCTGCCGCTCGGCCAGGGCGGCATTGAGCGCCTGATAACGCTCGGCGGCGGCGGCCTGCACTTCGAGATGGCCGATGCGCTCGCCCAGCTCCATGCGAATATCGTCGAGACGGGCGAGATTGTCGCGCGCATCGCCCAAGCGGCCCTCGGTCTCGCGCCGCCGCTCGCGGTAGCGCGTCACCCCGGCGGCCTCTTCGAGAAAACCGCGTATCTCCTCGGGACGCGCCTCGATGATGCGCGAAATCATCCCCTGCTCGATGATCGCATACGCGCGCGGCCCCAGCCCGGTACCGAGGAAAAGGTCGATCACATCGCGGCGGCGCACATGCACATTATTGATGTAATAAGTCGACTCACCCGTGCGTTCGAGCACCCGGCGCACGGCGATCTCCGCATAACGCGACCACTGTCCGGCGACGCGCCCGGCATTGTTGTCGAACACCAGTTCGACGCTGGCGCGCGACACCGGCTTGCGCGTCGTGGAACCATTGAAAATCACATCCTGCATCGACTCGCCGCGCAGCGCCGAAGCGCGCGTCTCGCCGAGCACCCAGCGCACCGCGTCGATGATATTCGATTTGCCGCAGCCATTCGGCCCGACCACGCCGACCAGATTGCCCGGCATGAGCACAGTGGTCGGATCGACAAAAGTCTTGAAACCGGCGAGTTTGAGCTTGGAAAGACGCAAGGGCGGGCGGAACGGGCAAATGGATGAATGAAAAGCGGCAGCGGGCTGGAGCGGCGAAACCGCCCCCACAGCGGCGCATGATACCATCGTCGCCCGCAAAGCTCCGGCCCGCGCGACGACCCCGCGCCCATGTCTGCGTCGTGACAATATCCGGCCCACGCCGCGAACCCTCCGCAAAAAAGGGGAGGGAAAAGGCGCGGGACGCGACAGGGAGGGTGTGCTCGTATACTTAGAGACAATATCCCCAGACGATACACCGCCAAGCGAGAGAGGGGAATCCATCGGGAGGACGCGTCATTGCGAGACGCGAAGCGACGTGGCAATCCATGCGGCGGTTCAAATCAGCGGCGCTGCGCGCCGGAGGGAACGGAGCCTTCTCCCGGCTGGATGCATGGTTTGCGCGCGCGAAAGCCCTGGCCCCGCTTTATTTGCGTTTGATGAAGAATTCAAACGCTCCGTCCGATACTTCGTCCCGGCGCAGCAGTTCGTGCCCGGTCTGGCGGATGAAGGCGTCGAAATCCCTGGTCGAGGACGGGTCGGTGGCAAGGACGCGCACGACCTGCCCTCCCTGTAGTTCGGCCAATGCTTTCTTGAGCCTCAGTACCGGCAGGGGGCAGTTGAGACCGCGCGCGTCCACCTCTTTGTCGTATTCCATTGCTCTCTCCATGATGATTGTCAGCGTTCGTTTTTCCGCGCCCGCCGCTGTTCTTCCTGGGCGCGCCCGCGTATTTCGCGCAGGCGGGCGTCGATGGCGGACATTTCGTAGAAATCGCCGTCGCCGGCCTTGCGGGCCAGTTCCAGTTGCTCGAAGGCGGCTTGGTAGCTGCCTTGCAGGATGTAGACTTCGGCCTGGGCGCGGTGCCGCGCCGCGCGCTTGCCCAGCGCCGCGTTGGCGCGCGACAGGAGTTGCCACAGGCGAGAGTCCCCGCCATGTCCGGCGAGGACGCGGCGTACTTCCCGCGCCGCTTCTTGCGGGCGTCCGCCGGCGATATACGCTTCGGCCAGCGCGTAGGAAATGCTCATGCTCGCCGGAGACGCCCGGCTCGCGGCGGTGAGTTCCTCGATCGCCGTGGCGGCATCGCGGCGGGCCATGGCTAGGTCGCTGGACAAAATTGCGATGAAAGGCGGGGGCGCGGCGGCGGCGCGGCGCAATTCGGCGAGTTCGCGCGCGGCTTCATCCAGCCGCCCCAGGCGCAGTTGCGCCAACGCGAGGCCATAGCGCAGCGAGTCGTCGCCGGGCGTGCTTTCGACGAGGCTGGTAAACGTCCGCAGCGCATCGGCCGCCGGTTGCGATTGCACCCGCAGCCGCACGCGCGTGTAGCGGAAATCGGCTGAGTCGGGCACTTGGCGGTAGCGCATGCCCATGACCCGGTTTTCCATGTCGGCAATGCGTTCCGTGGTCAGCGGGTGTGTGCGCAGGTAGGCGGGCGCATTGTTTTCGTAAAGGCGCGAGGCGCGTTGCAGGCGTTCAAAGAACCCGGCCATGCCGCGCACGTCGAATCCGGCGGCTTCCAGCGTTTGCAGGCCGACGCGGTCGGCTTCGCGCTCGAAGTCGCGCGAGTAGGCCAGTTGCGCCTGCGCCGCGCCCGCCGCGCCCGCCATCATCGTCGCCCCGCGCACTTGCGAATTGCCGCTCGCCAGCGCCGCCAGCACTGCCACCAGCAGTGCCGTGCCCAGCTTTTTCTGCTTGCCCACGAGTTGCGCGATATGACGCTGGGTGACGTGGCCGATTTCGTGGCCGAGCACTCCGGCCAGTTCCGACTCCGACTGTGCCGCGAGGATCAGCCCGCTATGCACGCCGATATAGCCTCCCGGCAGGGCGAAGGCATTGAGTGTGTTGTTCTTGACCACGAAGAAACTGAAATTGCGCGGCGAATCGTTGCTCGCCGCTGCCAGCCGCTGTCCGAGACGGTTGATGTATTCCCCGATCAGCGGATCGTCGAGCCAAGCAGGGTCCTTGCGTATTTCGCGCATGATCTCTTCGCCCAACTGGCTTTCTTGCGCGGGCGAGAATTCTTCCGCGCCGACTTCGCCCAGGTCGGGCAAATCGGGCAGATCGGCGGCGCGCGCGACGGGCAGCGCAAGCGCGAGGCAGAGCAGGAATATGAAAGGACGGTGTTTCATCGGGCGCATCATACCGCCTTGTACGCGCCGCGGGCCGTTCCGCGCCTATTTGCTGGAAATATCCCCGCCGCTCGTGTCTCCGCCCTCGCGGGCGGAGCCGCCGCGCTTTCCCGGGGAAAAGCGCGGCGTTCCAGCGCTCAGAACAGCGGTTCGTCGAGCGCGAGCACCGAGGGGCCGCCTTGGGTGATTTCCGCCGCCAGCCCATCGGCCTGCACCAGCCAGTGCCGCGCGAAGTAACGCGCCGTCGCCAGCTTGGCCTTGTAGTAGCCGTCGGTGACGCCCGCGTCGAGCCTGGCCTGCGCGATCTGCGCGGACTTGGCGAGCAGCCAGCCGCCGACCACGATGCCGGTGAGCTTGAGATACGGCACGGAACCCGCGTGCACGACCTGCGGCTCGGCGCCGTAGAGGCCGATCAGCCATTCGGTGGCGGCGATCTGCGCTTTCACGGCGGCTTGCAGGAGCTTGCCGACATCGCTCAGCCCGGCGTCGCCCGCGAGCTTATCGGCGTAGGTGGCGATGTCCTTGTACAGGCCGCGGGCGGTGAAGCCGACGTTGCCCGCTTCGTCCTTTTCGCGCGCGGTCTTGCGGCCGACCAGATCGTTGGCCTGGATGGCGGTGGTGCCTTCGTAGATCGCGGTGATGCGGGAGTCGCGCAGGTATTGCGCCGCGCCGGTTTCTTCGATGAAGCCGGTGCCGCCATGCACCTGGATGCCCTCGGAGGCGATGTCGATGCCGCTTTCGGTGCTCCAGCCTTTGACTACAGGCGTGAGCAGTTCGACGTAGGACTGGCTTTGCTTCCTGACCGCCGCGTCGGGGTGGTGGGCGGACTTGTCCATGTTGCCGGCGACGAAGTAGGCGATGGCGCGCATGGCTTCGGTGCGGGACTTCATGTCCATCAGCAGGCGGCGCACATCCGGATGGTAGAGGATGGGCCTGGTTTCCTTGCTCTTGTCGCCGATGATCGCGCCCTGGATGCGCTCGCGGGCGTAGGCGAGCGCGTGCTGGTAGGCGCGCTCGGCGACGCCGACGCCTTCCAGGCCGACATTGAGGCGCGCGTGGTTCATCATGGTGAACATGTAGGCGACGCCCTTGCCTTCCTGGCCGACCAGCCAGCCCTTGGCCCCGGCATGGTCGCCGTAGGACATCACCGACGTGGCGCTGCCGTGGATGCCGAGCTTGTGCTCGATGGCGGAGCAGATCAGGTCGTTGCGCTCGCCCAGGCTGCCGTCGTCGTTGACGAAGTACTTGGGCACGATGAAGAGCGAGATGCCTTTCAGGCCCGGATCGGAGTTGGGCAGGCGCGCGAGCACGAGGTGGATGATGTTCTCCGCCATGTCGTGTTCGCCCCAAGTGATGAAGATCTTGGTGCCGGTGATCCGGTAGGTGCCGTCGCCGCTGGGATCGGGCACGGCCTTGGTGCGGATGGCGGTGAGGTCGGAACCGGCTTGCGGCTCGGTGAGGTTCATGGTGCCCGACCAGGTGCCGTCGGCCATCTTGTGCAGGTATTTTTCCTTGAGTTCCTCGGAGGCGTGGTGGCGGATGGCTTCGATCGCGCCCAAGGTGAGCATCGGGCACAGTGCGAAGGCGATGCTCGCGGAACGCCACATTTCATTGACGGCGATGTTGACGAGATGGGGCAGGCCTTGGCCGCCGTATTTGGGATTGACCGGCATGGCGTGCCAGCCGTTTTCGCAGAACAGCCTGTAGGCGTCCTTGTATTCCGGAATGGTGGTCACGACGCCGTCTTTCCAGACCGGGCCGTTCTTGTCGCCCTTGGGATTGAGCGGGTCGATCACCTCGGAAGCGAATTTGGCGGCTTCTTCCAGGATGGCGTCCACCGTGTCGGCGTCAACTTCCGCGAAGTCGGGCAGGCCGAGGATTTCTTGCAGGCCGGCCACTTCATTCAGGACAAAGCGCATATCGGCAAGCGGTGCGTTATATGTGCTCATAGAGAGTCTCCCTCCAGTAAAGTCAGTAAAGGTGCGATGCCTATTTGTTCAACAGATAACGGCGGTCATCGAAAGCCGCTACCCATTCCGGCCGGTACACCACCATCAACGTAATCAGCGCCCCGCTGAGCCAGGCTTCGGAGAAGCCAAGCAGCAGAAAGTACGGCAGATAATCGCTGATCAGGAAACCGGCTCCGTATACGCCGGCCAGCGCCAGGACCAGGCATGCCAATACGCCTTGCAGCATGATGGTCAGGGCCGCGCCGGCAAAACCCGTGACGAAAACAAAAACGAAGAAATGCGCGGGCAGGTGGCGCTCGACCCAACACCGGACGCCATGCGCGACGACGACCGGCGCGAACGCCATCAGCAGGAAGTTGAGCGGCCATGCCCGCCAGTCGAGCGCGCCGTTCAGGGTGATCGCACTCAGCGCCAGCGCCATAGCGAGCAGCGCCAGGCGCGGGCCGAGGCACAGCGTGGCGGCCATCGCACCGAGCAGGTGGAGGTTCAGCCCCGGCTTCACTCCGGCGCGCATGCTCCACATCAGGGCGAGGCCCACGGCGAAGCCGAGCAGCAGGTTGAGCTGCGCGCCATCGCCGAGCCGCGCCCATGACGCGCGGCGGCACGCCTGATACAGCAGCGGAACGACAAGCGCCAATGAAACCCAGTGCCACGCCGTCCCGAACAACGAAGCAGGCAGGTTCATTGGCGCTCCTTGCTCGCGCGCCCCGGCGGCTCAGAGCGCCGCGACCAGTTCGGGCACGGCGGTAAACAAATCCGCCACCAGGCCGAAATCGGCGACCTGGAAGATCGGCGCCTCGGCGTCCTTGTTGATAGCGACGATCACCTTGGAATCCTTCATCCCCGCCAGATGCTGGATGGCTCCGGAGATGCCCACGGCGATGTAGAGCTGCGGCGCGACGATTTTGCCCGTCTGTCCCACCTGATAGTCGTTGGGCGCGAAACCGGCATCGACCGCGGCGCGGCTGGCGCCGAGCGCGGCGACGAGCTTGTCGGCCAATGGTTCGAGCACCTTGCCGTAGTTCTCGCCGCTGCCCAGGCCGCGCCCGCCGGAGACGATGATCTTGGCCGCGCCCAGTTCGGGGCGGGCGCTCTTGGTGACTTCGCGCCCGAGCAGGCGGACGAGGCCGAGATCGGGGCCGGCGGCCACGTTCTCGACCGCCGCCGCGCCGCCTTCGCTCGCGGCGGCGTCGAAGGCGGTGGTGCGCACGGTGACGACCTTGACCGCATCGGCGCTCTTGACCGTGGCGAGCGCGTTACCGGCGTAGATCGGGCGCACGAAGGTATCCGGCGCTTCGATGGCGATGATGTCGCTCACCTGCGCGACATCGAGCAGCGCCGCCACGCGGGGCGCCACATTCTTGCCCGCGCTGGTGGCGGGGGCGACGATGTGGCTGTAACCCGCCGCCAGTCCCTTGACCAGCGCGGCGACGTTTTCCGGGGTTTGCGCCTCATAGTGCGGCGCGTCGGCGACGAGCACCCTGGCGACGCCCGCCACCTTGGCGGCGGCCTGCGCCACGGCGGCGACCCCCGCGCCGGCGACGAGGACGGAAACATCGCCGCCCAGCCTGGCGGCGGCGGTGACGGCATTGAGAGTGGCGGCCTTCAGGGCGGCGTTATCGTGTTCGGCAATGACGAGGATGGCCATGTTCAGATCACCTTGGCTACGTTCTTGAGTTTATCGACCAATTGAGCGACATCGCTCACGACGATACCGGCGCTGCGCTTGGGCGGCTCGACGACCTTGAGCGTCGTCAGCCGGGACGTGACATCCACCCCCAGATCGGCGGGCTTGAGCGTCGCGAGCGGCTTCTTCTTGGCCTTCATGATGTTCGGCAAGGTGGCGTAACGCGGCTCGTTGAGACGCAAGTCGGTCGTCACCACCGCCGGCAGTTTGACCGCCAGCCTCTCCAGACCGCCGTCGATTTCGCGCGTGATCGTGATTTCGTCCGCGCCGAATTCGAGTTTGGAAATAAAAGTCGCCTGCGCCCAACCCAGGAGCGCGGCCAATACCTGCCCCGTCTGGTTGGCGTCGTCGTCGATGGCCTGCTTGCCGCAGATCACCAGATTCGGTTGTTCCTTGTCGACGACGGCTTTCAACAATTTGGCGACGGTAAGCGGCTGCAAATCGGCATCGGTTTCCACCAGGATGCCGCGATCCGCGCCGATCGCCATGGCCGTGCGCAATGTTTCCTGCGCCGCGCCCACCCCGCAACTCACGACGACGACCTCGGCGGCCTTGCCGGCCTCCTTGATGCGCACGGCTTCTTCCACCGCGATTTCGTCGAACGGATTCATGCTCATCTTCACGTTGGCCAAATCCACCCCACTGCCATCCGCCTTGACGCGGACTTTGATGTTGTAATCGACCACGCGCTTGACCGGGACCAGGATTTTCAAAGTCGTACTCCTTTGTTTGTTCAGTTCGAGCGCCACGCGGGCGCACCCAAACGCCGCCGGGCGGCTAATTATGGCACTGCATCAAGAACAATACATGCTGCAATGCGGAAATTCAGGAGACCGGGGATGGAAAACAAGCAAAGTCACCGGCGCCGCGCGCCGCATCCCGACTGTCCCCAGTCTTCCGTCCCCGGTACCCTGAACAGCGCGCGGGCGTTTTCGCCGGTGGCGCGGATGACTTCGGCAAGCGGCAGGCCGCGCAGGGCGGCGAGCGTTTCGGCGTAACGGCGGAGATTTTCCGGTTCGTTGCGCACGCCCGCGCCCCAAGCCGGAGGCATGTCCGGCGCGTCGGTTTCGAGCACGATGGACGCCAGCGGCAGTTCCGCCGCGAGGCGGCGGACGCGGCGCGATCCCGTGAAAGTCATGGCGCCGCCGAAACCGAGCCGGAAACCCAGGGCGATGAAAGCGCGCGCCTGCTGCGGGCTGCCATTGAAAGCGTGCGCGATGCCCCCATCGACGCCAATTCGCCGCAAAGCCGCGAGCACGGCGTCCTGCGCCCGGCGCACATGCAGGATCACCGGCAAACCGTGGCGGCGGGCGAGTTCGAGCTGGGCGGTGAAAAACGCTTGCTGCCGCGCCGCATCGAAACCCGGCGCGTAATGATCGAGGCCGATCTCGCCCACGGCCGCGCAGCGCCCCCGCCCGAGCAAATCGTCGAGCGCGGCGAGATCATCGTCCGTGGCGCGCCCGGTATAGAGCGGATGAATCCCGAGCGCCGGAAAAACATCAGGCTCCGCTTCGGCCAGCGCGAGCACTTTCCCGAACCCCGCGCGCTCCACGGCGGGCACGACGAACCCCTCCACGCCGCGGGCGCGGGCGCGCGCAAGCACCGCCACGCGATCGGCGTCGAACTCCGCGGCATCGAGATGCAAGTGCGTGTCGATCAGCATCGGCGGGACAAATCAAATACAAAATACAAATACAAATGCGCAGACGCGGACACTCAATGCAGCGGGGCCGCGCGCGCGCGCAACGTCAGCACACGCCCCACCGATTGCCACTGCTGGCGCTCCTCCTCGAACGCCGCCGCGGTGAGCGGCAAGCTTTGCAACCAGCCCGGCGGCGTTTCGAGCGCGAAACCATGCTTCGTCCGCGTCAGGGAAATATCCGGCACGCCGCGATTATCGCGGGCGCGGTGGATCGCCGCCGCCAGCCGCAGGCAGACAATCAGCAGCCAGTCCGTACTCGCCGGATCGATCCCCGCCAGCCGCTCCAGCTTGCCGCGATGCGCGAGCACGATGCGCGCGATCCGCCCCTGATCCATGCGCGAAAACCCCGGCA
Organism: Azoarcus sp.; assembly: GCA_031277975.1. Classification (GTDB taxonomy): domain Bacteria; phylum Pseudomonadota; class Gammaproteobacteria; order Burkholderiales; family Rhodocyclaceae; genus WRNU01. Next base: position 10,978 of record JAITLI010000166.1, on the reverse strand, counting down.
TATCGGCATTGGCGAGAATATAAGCGCTGTGCTTGTGATAACCCGCGTGCGCCACCGAAATACCGATCTCGTGCAACATCGCCGCCCAGCGCAAGAAACGGCGCTCCAGATTGGACGCCTCGCCCATGACCGGCTCGATCTGCGCGAGCAAATGGCAGGCCGTATCGGCCACCTGCGCCGCCTGCCCGGCATTGACCCGGTAACGGGCCACGAACGCCTCCACCGTAGCGTCGCGCAAATCATGCTGATGATAACGGCCCAGCAAATCGTAGAGCACCCCCAGCCGCAGCGCGCCCTCGGAAAACGCCATATGCTCCAGGCCGAATTCCTGGAACACCGCGCTCATGATCGCCAGCCCGCCGGGAATGACCGGCGAGCGCTCCCCCTTGAGACCGGGCAGATCAAGCGCATCGACCCGCCCGGCGCGCAAAAAAAGCGCGCGCAGCTTCTCCAGGCCGCCGCGCGTGATCCCTCCCGCCGACAAACCGCACTCTTCGAGAATCTCCACCAGCGCCCTGGCCGTTCCGCTGGAGCCTATCGCCGCCTCCCAGCCCGCCTCGCGATAATCATGGACGATCGTCTGCAATTCCCGGCGCGCTGCCAGATCCGCTTCCCGGAAAGCACGCTTGTCGATGCGCCCCCCGGGAAAATAACGCAGGCTGTAACCCACGCATCCCATATAAAGCGAATCCAGCAGAACCGGCTCGAAACTCTTGCCAATGATGAATTCCGTCGACCCGCCGCCAATATCCACGATCAACTGCTGGCGATGCGGATCGGGCAAAGTATGCGCGACGCCCACATAAATCAGGCGCGCTTCCTCGCGCCCGGCGACGACCTCGATCGGAAAACCCAGCGCATCCTCGGCCTGGATCAGGAAACTGGCGGCGTTCTTCGCCACCCGCAAAGTATTCGTCGCCACCGCGCGCACCGCCTCGGGCGAAAACCCCGCCAACCGCTCGTGGAATTGCCGCAAGGCGACGATGGCGCGTTGCTGGGCGTCGGCATCGAGCCACTTGTCCGCCGACAGGCCCGCGGCCAGCCGCACCGGCTCCTTCAACCCGTCCAGAGCATAAATCTGGTCGTTGACAATGCGCCCGACCTGGAGGCGGAAACTGTTGGAACCGAGATCAACCGCCGCGATCACATCATGCATCGCCCAGAGCCTTGTCCTTGTGCGCCGTAACCGGCGGGCGGCCATTCTAGCACCCATGGATTCCGGCTCGCGGCCGAATGACCGCGCGAGAGAATGAACCGCACCGCGCCATCGCGAAAGCCTCCCCCATCGCCGCCGCAAAAGCCCTCCCACCTCGTCGTCGCAAAAGCCCTCTCACCTCGTCATTGCAAGGCGCGAAGCGCCATGGCAATCCACACAGCACCCCAACCATCCGAAACGCCCCGACAGCCTGCAAGGCCATGTGGATTGCCGCGGGCCTGCAGCCCTCGCAATGACGAGGGGGGGCGTCATTGCGGGGAACGAAGCGACGCGGCAGTCCCCCCACCTCGTCATTGCGAGGCGCGCAGCGCTCAAGGTTACTCGCGGTGCTCGTGGGCGGGAGTCCTCCCACCTCGTCATTGCGAGGCGCGCAGCGCCGTGGCAATCCAGTGCGTTCCATCCGGTGTGTGAGCGCCACTGAATCAATCTGATCCTCGCCCCTGACGAAAGAACTTCGGCCACGCGCCGCGCCGTTTTTCACGAATCCCCGGACAGAATCGCGCATGAGAGGCCAAAAACCGCCGCGGAAAATATTTTTCGTTGAAAGGTGTACTCCGCAAAAAGCGTATACACATCACGCCATCCCAACCGTGTTGTCATATCGGACACGGCATGTTTTCAGGTGGCAAACGGCTATGATCTTGGCACGATCCTTGCGGACTTTTTTGTTGTAAATAGCGCCGGAAGGCGGAACGCCTTCCGGCGTTCGTCCGCGTCTGCTCCTCGTCCTTTCCCTCCTGCTGCCATGCTTCAACGCGGCGGGGGCCGAAGAGGATGTTCCGCCCGGCTGCCCCGCGGGCTCGGGCGACTGCGGCCTCTCCGCCTCCGGCCTCGAACCCTTCGACGTCATCGTCGTCGGCCATCCCCTCAAGATCCTCTCCGACGACGAAATGCGCGCCCTGTACCGCTGGGCCAAAACGCGCGTGTGGAAAGACTTCTTCGACGACGAAGCCGACCACTACCTCGCCTGCAACCGCGACATGTAGCGGCGTGCCCCCTTCACAATGTTTTCTCTCCCTGTACCGTTGCGGGAAGATGATCGCCGAATATGAGCCGCCGCTGGCTAGGTCTGATTCCCGCTCCCCGCTCCCCGCTCCCCGGTGCTGTCCATCCAGCCCAGCTTCCGGAAGATCAGCCATACCAGCCACGCCGACCACCAGGTGATGAAGAAGGCGAACACCACGTCGCTGAGGAAGTGTCCGCCCTGGGCGATGCGTCCCAGTCCGGCGATGCCGCCGAGCGCGAGACCGGCCAGCGTCCAGCGCCGCCGCGCGCCCGCGCCGCCAAGAAAGCCGAGGCTGACGGCGAAAAAGCCCGCCGAGGCGTGGCCGCTGACGAAGGAACAGTTTTTCCCGCACTGGTCGGCGGGCAGTAGTGCGGGGGTGAAGCGGGCGTTGCCGCCGAATTCGGCGATCCGGGACGGGCGGGCGCGGCCCCAGTGGTCTTTCGCCGCCATGTCGATGATGAGGCCCGGTCCGAGGATGAGCGCGGCGAGCAGGAAGCCGCTGCGGAGGCGCCAGTGGCGCCTCCGGGGCGCGGGCGCGAAGAAGCTGGCGATGAAGATCGCCGCGAGAAAGAGGATGATGCCCGTCGAAATGTAGGGGATGAGTTTGAACATCGCCCCCGCCAGGACCGATTGGTCGCCCGCGAAATCGGCGATTTCCGGACAGTAGAAGAAGGCGCTGACCGCGAGATCGAGTTCGGGCCACAGGGTGAAGAGCGCCGCCGCCGCCAGCATGGACAGCAGTATCGTCAGGGTGAGCGGATCGACGGCGCGGCGCGGGGCGGGGCGGGCGGTGTCCATGGTCTGTTTCTTTTTTGTTCTACCGGGGGGCGGCGTCCGCGGCGGCCATGCGCACGACGGCGACTCCGGCGCGGCGGAAAAGGAATTCAAAGCCTTCCGCCGGTACGCGGTCGACGCGGGTGATGGCGATCTCTCCGGCTCGCGGCGGGCGCGAGGGGGTGACGGCGTCGCGGTAGACGCTGACGCTGGGGGCGTCCAGTTTCCAGAGGACGACGGGTTCGGGGCGCGTGCGCGCGAACGCCGCCGCTTCTTTCACGGGGCCTTGCAGCATTGCGCCGAGCCAGGGTGTGACGGCGAGTCCGAGCGCGGCGGTTTGCAAGGCCGCGGCGAACAGCAGGCGGTTCCACAGCGCGCCGCGCAGCGCGAAGAGCGCCACCAGCCAGATGAGTAGCGCGCCGCCGCATATCCCGTAATAAGCGGCGCCGGCCCGCAGTGTCGCTTCGGCGAGCAGGGCGCGATAGTAGGCGTTGCCCGTGGCGTGCGCGGCGAGGATGCCGCAGAGCGCCGGCAGGAAGATGAACAGGATGAGGAGCAGGGTCGGCGGCGCGAGGTGGGCGAACGGGCGCCGGGGTTCCTCGCGGTGCACGGCGATCAGCAGGAAGAGCGGCGTGGCGCCGTAGAGCGCGTAATGCGGCAGCTTGGTGCCGGAAAGCGAGAAGAAGACGACGACGAATGCCGCCCAGATCCACAGGTAGCGGCGCAAGCCGCTGCCGGTGCGTCGGCCGCAGTCGTCCTTCGCCCGGCGCAGGCTCGCCATGAGCGCGCCTGTCCAGGGCAGCAGCAGGAGCGGCACGATGAAAACGTAGTAGAAAAGGCTGCCGGCGTGGCCTTCGAGCGTGCCGGTGAAGCGCTTGACGTTGTGCTTGAAGATGAAACCGTCGATGAAATCCTGTCCGTGGATGGCGAGCGCCGCGCCATACCAGGGCGCGGTCAGCGCGGCGAGGATCAGCCAGCCGCGCGGTTCGCCGAGCGCGCGCAGCCAGGCGCGCCAGTCCCCCCGGCTGGCGCAGTAGAGGAAGGTCACCGCCCCCGGCACGATGAGCGCGATCGGTCCCTTGGCGAGCGCACCGAAGCCGATCCACATGTAGCAGCGCAGCAGCGGCGCGCGCCGGCTGGATTCGAGGTAGCGCCAAGCGTCGAACAGCGCCAGCGCCAGCAGGAGATTGAGCAGGGCGTCGGCGGTGGCGGCGCGTCCGATGGCGAAAGGGCCGAGCGCCGTTGCCGCCACCGCCAGCGCCGCCAGCGCCGCGTCCGGGCCGAAGCGGCGGCGGGCGAAGTGCCACGTCGCCAGGCACCATGCGATCGCGGCCAGCGCCGAGGGCAGCCGGAACGCCCATTCCGCGCCGAGGACGCCGCCAAGACACAGATAGCTCGCCGCTTGCAGCCAATAAATGAGGATCGGTTTATCGAAACGGCGCTCGCCATTGAGATAGGTCGACAGGAAGTCGCCGCGCTCGAACATTTCACGCGTCGCTTCGGAAAACGCTCCCTCATCGACATCGAACAGCGGCGCGCCGCCCAGACGCAGCAGAAAGGCCGCGAAAGGCAGGGCGAGAATGAAGAGGGTGCGCGCCCGCGGAAGCCGCATCATGCCTTTCCGGCGGGGGCGGCGGTATCGCTGGCGCCGGCGCCCGGGGGCGCGGGCGCGCGCCAGCATTCGTCATCGCCGGGCGCGGCGGTCTCGCGCGCCAGATAAGGGTGCGAGCGGCCCGATTCGTAATAGATCCGCGTCAGCAATTCGGCCAATACCCCGGAAGTCACCATTTGCACCCCGGCGATGATGAGGAAAAAGCCGACGAAAAGCAGCGGACGGGTGCCGATGTTCTCGCCGATCACGAATTTCACCACGGCGAGCCAGGCGAGGATCAGGCCGCCGAGCGTCCCGAGTCCAATACCGATGCCGCCGAAGAAATGTCCGGGGCGCGTGCGGAAGCGCATGAAGAAATAAACGAAGATCAAATCGAGCACGACGCGGAACGTGCGCGAAAGACCGTATTTGGATTGCCCGAATACCCGGGCGTGGTGCGTCACCTCTTCCTGCGCGATACGGCGCGGCGTCGTCACCGTCGCCAGCCAGGCGGGGATGAAGCGGTGCATTTCACCGTAGAGCCGCACGCTCTTGATCGCGCTGGCGCGGAATACCTTCAGGCTGCAACCGTAGTCGCGCAGTTGTACTCCGGTCAGGCGCGCGATCAGACGATTGGCGATCCGCGACGGAATCTTGCGCAGCAACAGCCCGTCCCGCCGGTTCTTGCGCCAGCCGGCGACGAGATCGAGATCCTCGCCGAGCAGCCGCCCGACCATGCGCGGGATATCGACCGGATCGTTTTGCAGATCGCCGTCCATCGTCACGATCACGCTGCCGCGCGCGGCGTCGATACCGGCCTGCATCGCGGCGGTTTGCTTGTAGTTGCGCATCAGTTGCACGACCCGCACATGCGGGCCATGCAGGCGCGCGCAGCGCAGCAATTCCGCTGGCGTCGCGTCGCTGCTGCCATCATCGACCAGCACCACTTCCCATGGCCACGGGTAAGGGGCGAGCGCGAGATGGATGCGTTCGAGGAGCGGCGCGACGTTTTCCGCCTCGTTGTACATCGGCACGACCACCGACAAGGTGTGGCGCGGCAAATCGGCGGGAATGCGCGCTTCGGCGGGAGGCAGGGGAGACTTGTTCATGAATTCGGAACCTTCGCGGCAGCGGATGACTCCGCCGTTGAACGGGGGCCGGGCAGCATGGCCGCGACCGCGCCCGCGCACAGGGCGCAGGCAATCACGAAAAGATGCAGCGCGAGCGCGGCGCGCAGCCCATCGGTCAGCGCGATGCCGGCGGGCAACAAGGCCGCCGCCGCGCCCGCCTCATACGTGCCGAAGCCCGCCACGCCCTGCACCGGCAAGATGGCGGCCAGCTCCGCTCCCAGCGCCCCCGCCGCGGCGCGGCCCGGGTCCGTGCCGAGCAGCGCCGCCAGCAAGCACGCCTGCGCCGCGAGTTTGACCGACCAATTCGCGGCCGTCCACAACCAGCCGAAGCGGGCGTGCCGCGCCGACTCGGCAAAGGCATCGCGCAGCTTGGCGAGCTTACCGGCAAACGCGCCGCGTCCGGCCCAATCATGCGGACGGCGCGCCCAGCGCGGCAGCCACCAGGCAAACGCGGCGAGCGCGGCCACGCCCGCCGCCCGCAGGGCAAGAGGCAGCCCCGGCCACACCGCGGCGGCCACCATCGCCACGACCAGCGCATCCTGCAAGCGAAACCAGAACAGAGACGCCAGCGCCCGGGGAAGTGGCGTGCCGAAAACCCTGCCGAGCAATACCGGAAAGGCCGCCTCGCCGCCGCGAAACGGCACCACGTTGACCGCCGCGTTGTGCATGAGCACGATGCGCAGGCAGGTGCCGAAACGCCCCCGGGCATCGTGGCGGAATTCGCCATGCACCCGCGCCGCGCGCAACAGATAACTCAGGAAAAACCCCGCCGCCGCCAATGCGGCATCGGCGATGGACAAGCCAGCCAGCGCCGCGCCGAATTCCGCCCAGCGCCGCCCGGACAGTAGCCATACCGCCAGCGCCAGGGTCAGCGCGATGGCGAGGGCATGCCTGAACGCCCGCTTCATGCGCCCATCCGTTCCGGCGCCGCCGCGGGCCGGACTGCCGCCGGACGCCACAAAGCGTAAAGCGCTCCAGCGCTTCCCCAAGCGCATAGCAAATATTGCATCCAGAGACCCTCGGGATAATCCGGATGCTCGAAGCCAAGCGTCACGGAAGCGACCAGCGCGACCGCCGCCAGCGCGCGCTGGCCGCCAGCGCCTTCCCAGAAGCGCCAGCGCGCCGACCAGGCACAACCGCACGCGGCGGCGGCCCAACCGCCCGCCGCGCCGCCGAACAAATCGAGCGGCCAATGCGCCCCCACCGCGATGCGCGAAAACGCCACCAGCGCCGCGACCGGCACAAAGCACCACGCCAGCCGCCGCCGGGCGCACAGCGCCAGCACCCCGGCCAGCACAAAAATGGTCAAAGTATGCCCGGAAGGAAAAGAACTGGTGCGCAGCGGCAAACCGACGATCTGGAACAACTCCGGCGCCAGCACCGCCGCCGGGCGCGGCACATTGGCGAACTCCTTGAAAACGTGGGTATAGACACTGGCGAGCGGCGCGGCCAGCAACGCCGCCGCCGTCCAGCGCGGCCATCTGGCCAGCGTGGGCGCAAGCAGGGCGAAAGCCCCCAGCGGACTGCCCATAGTGGTGATCCCCGCCCACGCCCCCACTGGCAGCCATCCCACCGCCGCCGTATTCGCGGCGAGAAACCATCGCTCATTGGCCCCGAGTGCCGCCACGACCCCCGCGCCCACGGCACAGACCAGCACCGGCAAAAGCACCCGGCCATCCAGGAGCCTGGATACAGAAAGAGCGGACGGAGAAAGTAAAGCGCTCATCGCAACGGCGGATCGGGGAAAGCGACGTATCTTAGCCGATCGCGGCCATGATCGCATCGTCATTGCACGTCCGGACCGTTGATCGGGCGGTACCAAACATCTACACACGCCGAAACAATTGTTTGTCAGACAGGTTTATAAACAGACGGAACGCAACAGGACAGTACACTGATCCCCGCCGTCACACATCCGCCTCTACCGTATCCCCTTTTTCTTCCATCCATGCCCGCCGCCCGGCGGCCTCGCCTTTGCCCATCAGCAGGTTGAACATGCGCCGTGTCTGCGCGAGCGCGCCGTCGCGCACCTCTACGGGTAAAACGCGGCGGGTGGCGGAGGCCATGGTGGTTTCGCGCAGTTGTTCGGGGTTCATCTCGCCCAGGCCCTTGAAGCGGCCAACTTCGATGGCCTCGGGCTTGACGCCTTCCTTCGCCAGGCGCTCGCGGATGGCGGCGAGTTCGCCTTCGTCGAGGGCGTAAAGACGGCGGGCGGGACGCTTCTTGCCTTGCGCGGGAACGTCGATGCGATACAGCGGCGGCTGGGCGACGAAGATGTGGCCGCGTTCGATCAGTTTCGGGAAGTGGCGGAAGAAAAGGGTGAGTAGCAGGGTCTGGATGTGCGCGCCGTCGACGTCGGCGTCGGACATGATGACGACCTTGCCGTAGCGCAGGCCGGAAAGATCGGGATCGTCGCCAGAGCCGTGCGCGTCGACGCCGAGCGCTACGGCGATGTCATGGATTTCGGCGTTGGCGAAGAGGCGGTCGGCGTCGATCTCCCAAGCATTCTGCACCTTGCCGCGCAGGGGGAGGATGGCCTGCGTTTCCTTGTCGCGCGCCATCTTGGCCGAGCCGCCGGCGGAGTCGCCTTCGACGAGGAAAAGTTCGTTTTCGCCGATGTCGCCGGATTCGCAGTCGGAGAGCTTGCCGGGCAGCACGGCGACGCCGGAGGATTTTTTCTTCTCGACCTTCTGCGCGCTCTTTTGCCGCGCCATGGCTTGTTTGATCGCCAGTTCGGCGATGGCGCGGCCCGCCTCGACATGGTTGTTGAGCCAGATTTCGAACGGGTCGCGCACTTGCGCCGACACCAGCTTGACCGCCTCGCGCGAGTTGAGCTTTTCCTTCACCTGCCCCTGGAACTGCGGATCGAGCAGGCGCGCCGAGAGCACGAAGCCCATGCGCGCGCAGACGTCCTCCTGTTGCAGCTTGACGCCGCGCGGCAGCAAGGCGTGATGTTCGATGAAGGATTTCAGCGCCTCGAAAAGCCCCGCGCGCAAGCCGGATTCGTGCGTGCCGCCCGAGACGGTCGGAATCAGATTGACGTAGGACTCGCCCGGTACGGATTGTTCGTACCACGCCAGCGCCCAGGCCGCGCCCTCGCCGGGCGCAAAGGCGGGGTCGTTGTCGGCGGCGTATTTCTCGCCGGTGAAGGCCGGGGCGACCGGCTCCAGCCCGGCGGCGAGTTCGGCGAGATAGGCCGCCAGACCGCCCGGATAACTCCAGCTTTTGCTTTGCATGGAGCCGTCCGGTTGTTCCATGTCGAGCCGCACGGAGACGCCCGGCAACAGCACCGCTTTCGAACGCAGCAGGCGTTCGAGTTCGGCCATCGGCACGCGCGCCGACTCGAAATATTTCGCGTCCGGCCACACCCGTACCCGCGTGCCGGTCTGGCGCACGCTCTCGCCCACGGCGCGTAGTTCGCCGATGCGCTCGCCGCCCTCGGCGAAGTCGATGCGCCACAGCTTGCCATCGCGGCGGATTTCGACTTCGAGCCGGGTCGAAAGCGCGTTCGTCACCGAGACGCCGACGCCGTGCAGCCCGCCGGAGAAGGCATAGGCCGACTCGCCCGAGCGCTTGTCGAACTTGCCCCCGGCGTGCAAGCGGGTGAAAGCCAGCACGACCACCGGTACGCCTTCCTCGGGGTGCGGCCCGATGGGGATGCCGCGCCCGTCGTCGGCTACGCTCACCGAACCGTCGGCGTGCAGGGTGACGTGGATCTCTTTGGCGAAACCGGCGAGCGCCTCGTCGGCGGCGTTGTCGATGACTTCCTGGATGACGTGCGCCGGGCTGTCGGTGCGGGTGTACATGCCCGGCCGCTCGCGTACCGGTTCCAGCCCCTTGAGGATGCGAAAGGACGATTCATCGTATTGCTTGCCAGCCATCGCCAGACCCTGTGTGTTGCGGGAAGGCGGCAAGGATAACAGACACGCCCGCGATGCCCGGGCACTCGGCTTGAACCGGCGGGCGGCTTCTCCGGTCTCGATGCGTGGCGCTGACGATGCCGGGCAGGCGTTCCTCCAGCGAGCGCCGGTCTATCCCCGGCGTACTGCGTCAATCCGGCGAATCCAGGCCGGGCGTATCGTCCGAAGCGGGCTTGAAAGGCGTCATCCGCGGCAGCCAGCGCGGTACCTCGCGCTTGTACGCCAGATAGTCCTGCCCAAAGCGTTTTTCGAGTCCCTTTTCCTCGACGAAGGGGAAATAGAGCATATTGCTTCCGAGAAACAGCGCGAAAACGCCCATGGGCAGCCAGGAATCCAGCAGCAGCGTCTCGGCGATCAGCAAAATCAGCACGCTCGTTATCATCGGATTCCTCACATGGCGGTAAGGCCCTTCGATGACAAGTTTTTTCGGCGGGTTCCAGGGCGCCGGCGTCCCGCGCCCTTTTTTCCCGAAAAGCCACATCGTCCAGCCAGCCAGCGACAGCCCGGCGCACAGAAGAACGATTCCCGCGGCGAACAGGGGAAGTGAACTGAATTTCCAACGGTAATCCGTGAGATAGAGAAGCAGCGCTGGTAAAAAGACAAGAACGGTTCCCGGCAAAACGATGATTGTCCGAATCCATTCAAAAACCATGACCATCTCCTTTCCTTGCCGCATTCTCTTTTCCGGGGAAAGAGGCGTCAAGCGGTTCTCTCCGCCCGGCCGTCGAAAGACGCTGCGACGCCCAGCCCCTTGAAACGGCCAGCTTCAATGGCCTCGGACTTGACGCCTTCCGCTACCGGGCCTGCGCTTTCCTCGCTCTGGGCGGAGCGTGCCATAAAATCAGACAAAATGCGACAAACAGGACAAAATTGTGCCATCATTCGTCTGTCAACGGCTTGGACCGCAGCAAATTTCTGAGGAGGGTAAACAATGACGATGGTACCGTTGGACGCCTATTTCGTCCGGAAATCCTTGCAAAACATCGGCCTCGGTAGTGCATACCGGGGAAAAATCGACAAGATCCTGGAGTTGTTGGAAAAAACAAAATCCGACGACCCACGGATCAAGGTCTCCGACGTGTTCGAGGCGCTGTACCCGGAGCTTTCCGCCGCGAGTGCCAACCGGGGCCTCAACCGCCTGGCGCAGGAAATCAACGCCGCCGCCGGGGAACAGGGGGTGATCGCGCTGAAGGTTTCTTCCAGCAAAGGCGCCGACAAACGTTTTGTCTGGTTCGAAGGCCCGGCGCCCGAGCCGAATCCGGCGAATGTCGATGACCTGAAAGGGATTCCGGCAGAACGAATCTTCGAGACACAGGGCGTTTTCATGGACAGGATCATTGC
>JAITLI010000113.1 GCA_031277975.1 Azoarcus sp. | reverse complement strand
CAATCCACGCGGCGGTTCAACCATCCGAAGCGCCCCGGCGAGTCGCAAACCCGCCCGAATCGATCAGCGGCGCTACATGCTGGATGGAACAAACTGGATTGCCGCGGGCCTGCGGCCCTCGCAATGACGAAGCGGGGCGTCATGGCGAAGCGCCTGTCGCCGCGACAATCCTCCCTCCTCGTCATTGCGAGGAGCGAAGCGACGTGGCAATCCAGCGTCCCATCCGGTGCGAAGCGCCGCCAATCAGAACGAAAGAACGCGCCACTGCCCATCGCCCCGTTCACCCGCCGACCGGCTTGCCCGCGGTATCGACGATCTTCTTCCACGAATCCGCGATGACCGTCTTCACCTCCCGCGGCATGGGCACGTAATCGAGTCCCTCGGCCAGCGCGTCGCCATTCTTGTAGGCCCAGGAGAAAAACGCCAGCGAGGCGACGGCCTGCGCGGGTTTGTCCTGCGTCTTGTGCATCAGGATGAAGGTCGCGGAGGTGATCGGCCATGCCTCTTCGCCCGGCTGGTTCGTCAGGATCTGGTGGAAACTTTTCTTCCAGTCCGCCCCCAGCGCGGCGGCCTTGAAGCTCGCCTGCGAGGGCTGCACGAAGCGCCCGGCGCTGTTCTGCAATTGCGCATGCGCCAGCCCGTTGCGGTGCGCGTAGGCGAATTCGACATAGCCGATCGAACCGGCCAGGCGCTTGACGAAGGCGGCAACGCCCTCGTTGCCCTTGCCGCCCAGCCCGGTGGGCCAATTGACCGCCGTTCCCGCGCCGACTTTTTCCTTCCATTCGGCATTGACCGCGCTCAGGTAGTGCGTGAAGGCGAAACTCGTGCCCGAACCATCGGCGCGCCGCACCACGGCGATCGCTTCGTCCGGCAGCGCCAGGCCCGGATTGAGCGCCGCGAGCGCCGGGTCGTTCCAGCGCAGGATCTTGCCCAGGTAAATATCGCCCAGCGTCTTGCCATCGAGGCGCAGCGCGCCGGGTTTGACGCCGGTGAGATTGACCACGGGCACGATGCCGCCGACCACCGTGGGAAACTGCACCAGCCCTTTCTTCTGCAGGTCCTCATCGCTGAGCGGTGCGTCGGAAGCGCCGAAATCCACCGTTTTCGCCTCCACCTGCTTGAGTCCCGCGCTGGAGCCGACCGATTGGTAATTGATGCGATTGCCGGTCGCCTGATGATATTGCGCCGCCCATTTGGTATAGAGCGGCGCGGGGAAGCTCGCCCCCGCCCCGGTCACGTCGCGCGTCCCGTCCTGCGCCTGGACGCTGGCGGCGCCCGCCGCCGTCAGGCAAAGCGCCGCGACCAACTGCTTCATGTGTTGTTTCATTACCGTCATTCCTCGTTGTTGAAACGGCGCTCACTTTAAGACGGGTTTGTGACAGGGCGATGACGGCGCGGCGGAAAAGCGGCGCGGCGCTGTTTTTTTACGCGAGCGCCCGCGATCCGGGAATCATGGACGCGCGCCGGGCAGGACGCGCCGGACCCATGCGCCAGCCGTCGCCCGGAAGCGCGGATCGTGCAGGCACAGGCTGCCCGCGAAGCCCGTCAGGCAGCCCACGACGGTATCGAGAAAGCGGGCCTCGATCAGCGGGCCGACGGCGTTGGGGTCGAGGGCGGCGGCGTCGGCCAGCAGAATGGTCATGGGAGTGATGAAGATGGCCGCGAAGCCGTAATGGCGCACCACGGTGGTTTCGACGATGAGCGACAGCGCCATCATGGCGAAGGAGATGCTCCAGTCGTTGAACGGCAGCGACAGCAGGCCCCATGCCGCCAGGAGGCCGATGCCCGTGCCGAGCAGGCGATGGAATTGTTTGATCCAGATGGCGCGCAGGCCCGTGCCCTGGATGATGACGAGGCAACTGACCGGCACCCAGTAGGCTTTTTCGAGCTGGAAGAGATAGGCGAGGAAGAGGGCGGCGCCGACGCAGCAACCGATGATGATCGAATCGAACACCACGAAGTCGAAAGTGGCGGGCGGCAAGGGTTCGATGGGCTTGGCGGGACGGCGGCGCAGCATGACGAGGCTGTAGACGAAAGCGATCATGCAGGCCAGCAGGCTGCCCAGGGTCATGAGGCCGACCTTCAGGGGGATTTCCAGGATTTCGCTCGGAGAATAAGCACCGATAGCCGCCGCCATGATGAAGAAGGCGCTGCCCGGCGAGGCCACCCGGTAGAAGCGGCAGAGCATCGTCACCACGATGGCGATGAAGGTCAGGGAAAGGATGACCGTGACCGGCAGGAAATGGCTGATGATGCCCAGCGCGTAGCAGGAAGACATGGCGAAGGCGCAGGCGATGAGCGAGATCATGCGGTGATGCAGCGGCGTCTCCGGCGTGTAGAGGAAAACCAGCCCGCCGAGGGAGGAAATGAGGCCGTAATCCATGTGGCCGAAATAGGCGCCGACCAGGAGCGGCAGGCCCACCGACAAGGCGGCGGCGACGGGCATTTGCCAGGGGCGGTCGCTGGGGGCGATGGCGATGAGGTGCCGCCATTCGCGGCGCAGGAATGCGGAAAGGTAAAGACTCATTGGGAAGAAAGGGTTTCGCCGCTTCCAGTCTTGCCGCGAGCGCTTTTTTCCGCTGGATCGCTCATATGCGTCGCGTTGCCGCACTCGAACAATTCCATGAGCAGATCGAGTTTGGCGCGTATTTCCATTTCGGCGGCTTTTGTCAATTTTACATATTCCACCAGTTGGTAGAACTCGTTTTTCCTGAGCGACAAGGGACGATGCAAAGCCTGCGCCAGCCGCCGAAAGAATTCTTCGGCCAACAGGCTGAATTTCTTGTGTTCCGCCTTGGTTTCCCAGAGCAACACCCGCGTGTCGGGCGGTGATTTTCGCCAGATTTGGTAATCGTCTTCACTGCCGTCGAACACCATGTCCGTGACGACCTCCGCAAGCGTCTTGTCGATGATCTCCCGTGTATGCTCTTCGAACAAATCGCCAAGTGGATATTGCCGCAGGGCGTACTCCCTCAACGCATCGGGAGTAACGAAATAATTTTCGCATTCGTAGCGCCGCCAATAGCGGATTTTCAGTTTTCCCTCGTCTTGATCCTGGCGGCCTTGTCCATCGTTATCCAGGATCGCCAACCCTGCCAGATCGGGCAGCAAGTTGCGCAGACTGTTGAAATGCTCGCGGGGCATCATGCCGAACCCGCCTTCCACCCGCTCCAGTTCGGCCGCGCCATCCTGCACGGAGTAATTGTTTTGTACACAAAAGGAGTTGATGCGTTCATCCCAGCGTGACGCGACGGGATGGCGCATGCGCTTGGCAAGCGCATGCAGCATGTCCACATCGGTATGACCTTCCACGTAGAACACGTAGCCGCATTCCCGCGCCCTGAGGTAGTGTTCAGCGCCAAAATGTTTCAGGCTGTTGCGGATGTCCTGCTTTTTCGCCAGGTCGTCCGCCCGGCCTTCGATCAGCAATGTCAGGTTGTTGTCCAGGGCTTCGTTCAGGATTACCTCGGAATGGGTCGCGATCACGACCTGGGCGTCATTCGCGTCGGCAATGTCGCGCAACAATACGTATACCTGTTTTTGACGCAGGATTTCCAGATGCGCGT
>JAITLI010000047.1 GCA_031277975.1 Azoarcus sp. | reverse complement strand
TCGTTCGTGCGCGCGTCCCCCTCTCGAAAGTTGCACCCACAGTCCCGGCAACGGTACCTTTGCCTGCCTCCGACCATTCCATTCTTGACCGCATGTTCCGATCCACATTTCTTGCATTTTAGCATCGCCATTCTCCGATCAAAACAGTGAACTGGAATATATTTGCCATGGGACTATATCCTTGTCAATACTCTCAAATAAGGAAGTGCAGCAAGCGTAGCTTGGAGCAAAAGATGGGTCGGACAAGCGAAAGCGCAGTCCGACAACCATACGCCACAGTGCGAAGCACCGCTAATTTTCAACGCCCACACTATCCACCGTGAGCATTTTCTAGGAATATAAAATGACCGTCAAAGTCAAAGCCGGAACCTACAGCAATTCATAAAACCGTTCCCAGACAAATTGGCACTACAGGCAAGTCTTGCAGGACACCGTCGACATCGAGGAAATCGCGCGTGCCATCGAGGACCGCTCTTCGAGCACCTACGCCGATGCGCTCGCGGTATTGATGAATCTGACCCAGGTCATCCCGACTTATCTCAAAATGGGGCAAAGCGTGCGTTTGCGCGATTTCGGTTCGTTTCGCCTGGAGGTGACAAGCGAAGGCGCGCCGACGCAGGAAGAATTGAGCGTGCAGCATATCAAGGGCGGGCGCATCGTGTTTACGCCCGCGACGAAGCTGAAAGAGAGCGTCTCGAAGTTGCATTACGAAGTCGTGAAGTAGCCGCTGGCCGAAACGGCAACGGGGGGCCGAAAGCGCGCCCGTGACCATGCCCGGCCGCACCGCCGCTCCCCGGATCGCGCCATCCGGAAACCCATCAACGGCGCGGGGTTTACGGGGGTGCTACTTTGTCGAACCCAAGTAGTGTCTAGTTGAAACTAAGTAGTATCTGGTTGAAACCGGACACTACCTGATTTGAACCGCCGCATGGATTGCCACGGCGCTGCGCTCCTCGCAATGACGAGGGGGGAAACTCCGGGCGGATCGCCATCCGCCCCTGCGCACGGGGGGGCTTTCGTGATGACGAGGCGGGAGGCTTTCGCTTTTGACGAGTTCTTCCGGTGCCCGCAACCCGAACACTACCCATGAGCAGCCTGGATGCCCTTGGTTGTGCCAGTGCGATAGAAGGCTTCGAGCCCTTTGTGTCGGAACCCTATAATCAAGCGGTTACTGTGTCGCGTGACGATACACATTGCAAGGATCGACTCCCCCGCCACCTCAGCACATGGGCGCATCGAGCGTCCTTTTCTTGTGCGCCCGGCATGGGCGCACTCCTGGAGGTGGAGGTTCTCCCGTAAGTTGGTTACGATGAACGAAGCGAAGCGCGACTGCACAAGGGTGACCGAGTGCGGGAAGGACGCGTGGAGCATAAATTGCGGGCCGATGGACAGGAACCGGATAGAAGGCGGTGCCGGGGTGGATGGAAAGACGATTGCCGAGACGGCGGAAACCCTCAAGACGCATTGGCCGGGGATTCGAGAAGCCCCATCGGACGGAACCAAACACCGGCTGGGCGTTTTCTGTATGTTTACCATGAGCAACGTAAAATGGCCTGATGCAATATAAGGCGGGCTAAAATGTCGCGCATGATGATCTACAACTATTTTCCCTGTCCCGGACTCGCGCGACAGTTCGCCGATGCCATGCAAGGCAAGACCTTGTTCAGCGACGCGCCAAGCGGATTGTTTCTCGCTGGCCCGCGCCGCACGGGCAAAACAACGTTCTTGTGGATTGATCTGGCGGCGAATACGCGGTAGACGACCTGGCGATGCACCGTTGGTATCGGAAAAGATGCGCGGCGGGGACATGGCCGCCGGAAACGCCGGTTGCTTGAGGCCGGAGGGGGGGGACGGATGCTCGGGGGGGCAACAAATTTTGCTCGCGCCTCTTGGCACATATATCGTGCGTCTTATAGAATCGCCCGTTTCAATGCCCGTATCCGCTTTTCCCGCACATGGCGCAAAAACTTGTCGTCGGTAACTGGAAGCTCAATGGCGAGCTTGCCGCGAACGAGGCGCTTCTTGGCGCGATCGGCGCGGTTGCCGGCGTGGAAGTTGCCGTGTGTGTGCCGTTTCCGTACCTCGCGCAAGCTGTTTCGCGTCTGCGCGGCGTGGCGCCGGGGGCGCAGACGGTGAGCGAATTTCAGTCCGGAGCCTATACCGGCGAAGTGAGCGCGGAGATGCTCGCCGATCTTGGGTGCCGTTATGTGATCGTCGGTCATTCCGAGCGGCGTGCGCTCTTCGGCGAGGACGATGCCACGGTGGGGCGAAAGACGGCGGCGGCGTTGCGGGCGGGGCTTGCGCCCATCGTCTGCGTTGGCGAGTCGCTGGCCGAACGCGAAGTGGGTAGGGCGCTGGAGGTGGTCGAGCGACAACTCGACGCGGTGCTGGCGGTCATCGGCGCGCGGATGTTGGCGCGGCTGGCCGTTGCCTATGAGCCGGTGTGGGCGATTGGCGCTGGACGGGCGGCGGGCGTCGATGAGGTTCAGCGGATGCATGCCGGTATCCGGCGCTGGCTCGGTGAGCGGGACGCGGCGGCGACTTCCGTGCGTATTCTCTACGGCGGCAGCGTCAAGGCGGACAATGCGGCGGTGCTCTTCGCGGCGCCCGGTGTCGATGGCGGCCTGATCGGCGGGGCATCGCTGGTTGCGGACGATTTCATGTCCATTTGCCGGGCGGCGGCGGTGGCGAACGGAGCCTGAAAAGGCTGGCGGTTTTTTCGAGGTTGATGATGGGTAATTCGTTTTTTCCCTTTGTGCTGACGATTCATGTCCTGGCGGGGCTGGCGGTGATCGGTCTGGTGCTGGTGCAACACGGCAAGGGCGCGGACATGGGCGCGGCTTTCGGTAGCGGGGCTTCGGGCAGTCTGTTCGGCGCTTCCGGTTCGGCCAATTTCCTGAGCCGGACGACGGCGGCGCTGGCGACGGTGTTTTTTGTCACGAGCCTGAGTTTGTCATATCTGGCGGGCAAGACCCCGGCCGCGCCGAAGAGCATCATGGATGAGGCGCCGGCGGTGGTCGAACCCGCCGCGATTTCTCCGGATGAGGCTTCTCCTTCTCCGGATGCCGCCGCTTCCGCCGGGGGAGGCGCTGCCGATGCGCCGCCCGCCGACGAGGGCAAGGAGGCGCCCGCGGAGGGCGAGGGGGTGGTTGCGCCGGTAGACGCGATCCCGGAGATTCCGGAGTGATACGGGTTTGCGGGCAAAGCGGGAATGAAGTGAAGCGCGCCGCTAGGCGGCGCGGGGGTGCGGCAAGGCCGGGCAATGTGTTTGTCGTTGCGGTTGCGAAGCCGCGTGCGCGCGAAAAGGGGCCGGGACGGCGCGAGGCGTTATTCGCTTTTGCCCGCCGCGTGAAAAAAAGATAGAATCGCGCTTTGTCGTGCCGACGTGGTGAAATTGGTAGACACGCTATCTTGAGGGGGTAGTGGCGAAAGCCGTATGAGTTCGAGTCTCATCGTCGGCACCAGAAGGACCAGAAGCATGAGACGCCCGCGTTTGCGGGCGTTTCTGCGAGAAACGGTTAAAACATTGACGGCGTCGGGGTTTTTCGGTTTTCCCGCGCCGCCGCCGGATCAACAGAGCGCGCCGGGGCGCTGGCGCGAGGGAGCGTCGGGTCATGCTGGAGAATTATTTTCCCGTTTTGCTGTTCGTGCTCGTCGGCCTCGCTTTCGGCGTCGTTCCCTTTTTCCTTGGGCGGGCGCTCGGGCCGCAACGGCCTGGCAGCGAAAAGCTCGCCGCCTACGAATGCGGCTTCGGGGCGTTCGAGGACGCCCGCATGAAGTTCGATGTCCGTTATTACCTCATCGCCATCCTTTTCATCCTGTTCGATCTCGAAATCGCCTTTCTTTTCCCGTGGGCGGTGGTGTTCCGGGAGTTCATCGGCACCGGGGCGGCGGCGTGGTTCGTTTTCGGTGCGGTGATGGTGTTTCTCGCCATTCTGATCATCGGTTACATCGTCGAGTGGAAAAATGGCGCGTTCGACTGGGAGTAAGGCATGAGTATCGAAGGCGTCTTTCGTGAAGGGTTCGTGACCACCTCGCTCGATACGGTCATCAACTGGACGCGCACGGGGTCGCTGTGGCCGGTCACGTTCGGGCTGGCCTGTTGCGCGGTGGAGATGATGCACGCCGGGATGGCGCGCTACGATCTCGACCGCTTCGGCATCATCTTCCGCGCCAGTCCGCGCCATTCCGATCTGATGATCGTCGCCGGCACGCTCACCAACAAGATGGCCCCGGCGTTGCGCCGGGTCTACGACCAGCTCGCCGAGCCGCGCTGGGTGGTGTCGATGGGTTCCTGTGCCAACGGCGGCGGCTATTACCACTATTCTTATTCCGTGGTGCGCGGCTGCGACCGCATCGTGCCGGTCGATGTCTATGTGCCGGGTTGTCCGCCGACCGCCGAGGCACTGCTTTATGGCCTGCTGCAACTCCAGAACAAGATCAAACGCACCAATACCATCGCGCGCCGCTGAGGGTCGGAACCGAAATGAGTGCCAAACTTGAGCGCCTGAGTCAATCCTTGCGGAAAATCCTCGGAGAACGGATGAAATCGCTCGCCGTGGACCGTGGCGAGGTCACGATCGAGACGGTCGCTTCCGATTATTTCGAGATCGCCCGCATCCTGCGCGATCATGCCGATCTGTGTTTCGAGCAGTTGATCGATCTCTCCGGGGTCGATTATTCGGCCTGCCACGGCAGACAACCGGGCAAGCGTTTCGCTTCGGTCGCGCATCTGCTTTCCATTACCCACAATTGGCGCCTGCGCCTGCGCGTCTTTGCCGGGAACGACGATTTTCCGGTGCTCGACTCGGTGTGCGAACTGTGGCCGTCCGCCAATTGGTACGAGCGCGAGGCGTTCGATCTCTACGGCATCCTGTACAGCGGCCATACCGATCTGCGCCGCATCCTCACCGACTACGGTTTCGTCGGTCATCCGCTGCGCAAGGACTTTCCGGTTTCCGGCCATGTGGAGATGTGCTACGACGAGGAAGCGGGGAGGGTGGCCTATCAGCCGGTGACGATCGAGCCGCGCGAGAACACGCCGCGCATCGTGCGCGAGGCGAGCTACGGGGATGCCGGCCATGGCTGAGATTCGCAACTACACGCTCAATTTCGGCCCGCAGCATCCGGCCGCGCACGGCGTGCTGCGGTTGGTGCTCGAACTCGACGGCGAGGTGGTCGAACGCGCCGATCCGCACATCGGCCTTCTGCATCGCGGCACCGAAAAACTCGCCGAGACGCGCACCTGGGCGCAGTCGGTGCCATACATGGACCGGCTCGACTACTGTTCGATGATGTGCAACGAGCACGCCTACTGCCTGGCGGTGGAAAAGCTGCTCGGCATCGAGGCGCCGGAGCGCGCCCGCTACATTCGCACGATGTTCGACGAGATCACCCGCATCCTCAATCATTTGATGGGCATCGGTTCGCACGGCCTCGACATCGGCGCGATGACGATCATCCTCTACACCTTCCGCGAACGCGAAGACCTGATGGATGCCTACGAGGCGGTGTGCGGCGCGCGCATGCACGCGGCCTATTACCGTCCGGGCGGCGTCTACCGCGACCTGCCCGATACCATGCCGAAGTACCAGCCCAGCCGCTTCAAGAACGAGAAAACGCTCGGGCGGCTCAACGCGGCGCGCGAAGGCTCGCTGCTCGATTTCCTCGAAGATTTCACCGAGCGTTTTCCCAAGTGCTGCGATGAGTACGAAACGCTGCTCACTGAAAACCGCATCTGGAAGCAACGCACTGTGGGCATCGGCGTGGTGTCGCCCGAACGGGCGCTGGCGCTCGGCTTTACCGGGCCGATGCTGCGCGGCTCGGGCGTCGCCTGGGACTTGCGCAAGAAGCAGCCCTACGCGGCCTACGACAAGGTCGATTTCGACATTCCCGTGGGCAAGAACGGCGACTGCTACGACCGCTATCTGTGTCGGATGGCGGAAATGCGCGAGTCGAACCGCATCATTCGCCAGTGCATCGCCTGGCTGCGCGAGAATCCCGGCCCGGTCATCGTCGACGACCACAAGGTCGCCCCGCCCCGGCGCGAGAAGATGAAAGCTCACATGGAAGAGTTGATCCACCATTTCAAGCTCTTCTCCGAGGGCATTCACGTGCCCGAAGGCGAGGTATACGCCGCCATCGAGCACCCGAAGGGCGAATTCGGCGTCTATGCCATCTCGGATGGGGCCAACAAGCCGTACCGGATCAAGCTGCGTTCGCCGGGCTTTCCGCACCTCGCGGCGATGGACGAGCTCGCGCGCGGGCACATGATCGCCGACGTGGTGGCGCTCATCGGCACGATGGATCTCGTTTTCGGCGACATCGACCGCTGATGTGCAACCGTAACCGGAAAAATCAGAAATGTTGAGCCAGGAATCGCTGCGACAGATCGACAGGGAAATCGCCAAATATCCGCCCGGCCGGCAGCAGTCGGCAATCATGTCGGCGCTGCGCATCGCACAGGTGGAAAAAGGCTGGCTGCCAAAGGAAGTCATCGAGTTCGTCGCCGATTATCTCAGCATGCCGCCGATCGCCGCCTACGAGGTGGCGACGTTCTACAACATGTACGACCTCAGGCCGGTTGGACGCCACAAGATCACGGTGTGCACCAATCTGCCCTGTGCGCTCTCGGGCGGCGTGTATGCCGCCGAATATCTGAAGAAGAGACTGGGCATCGACTTCGACGAAACCACGCCAGACGGCAAGTTCACGCTGAAAGAGGGCGAGTGCATGGGCGCCTGTGGCGATGCGCCGGTATTGCTGCACAACAATCACCGTATGTGCGGCTTCATGACCACGGAAAAAATCGACCAGTTGCTGGCCGAACTGGAGCGCCAATGAGCGCGCATGCACTGATTCTCGCCGGCGCCGGCGGCGAGCGCGCCTGGAGGCTCCAGGATTACGCCGCGCGCGGCGGCTACGGCGCCTTGCGCAGGATCATCGCCGAAAAGACGCCGCCCGAGGCCATCATCGCCGAACTCAAGACCTCGGGGCTGCGCGGGCGCGGCGGCGCGGGCTTTCCGACCGGACTGAAATGGTCGTTCATGCCGTATGCCTTTCCCGGCGACAAATACCTCGTCTGTAATTCCGACGAGGGCGAGCCGGGCACTTTCAAGGATCGGGACATCCTGCGCTGCAACCCGCACGCGGTCATCGAGGGCATGATCATCGGCGCCTGGGTGATGGGCTGTACGCGCGGCTACAACTACATCCACGGCGAGATATTCGAGATTTACCAGCGTTTCGAGGAGGCTCTGGAAGAAGCGCGCGCTGCCGGGCTGCTCGGGCGGAACATTCTCGGCAGCGATTTTTCTTTCGAGCTTTTCGCGCACCACGGCTATGGCGCTTACATCTGCGGCGAGGAGACCGCCCTGCTCGAATCGCTCGAAGGCAAGAAGGGCCAGCCGCGCTTCAAGCCGCCGTTCCCGGCCTCCTATGGCCTTTATGGCAAGCCGACGACGATCAACAACACCGAGACCTTCGCTTCCGTGCCTTTCATCCTGAAGATGGGCGGCGAGGCATTCCTCGACCTGGGCAAGCCCAACAATGGCGGCACCAAGATCTTTTCGATTTCCGGCCATGTCCGCCATCCGGGCAATTACGAACTCAATCTCGGCACACCGTTTCCCGAACTGCTGGCGATGGCGGGCGGTATGCGCGCCGGGCGCAAGCTCAAGGCGGTGATTCCCGGCGGCTCCTCCGCGCCGGTGCTGCCCGCCAGCGTCATCATGGACTGTACGCTGGATTTCGACGCCATCAGCAAGGCCGGGTCGATGCTCGGCTCTGGCGCGGTGATCGTCATGGACGAGACCACCTGCATGGTCAGGGCGCTGGAGCGGCTGTCGTACTTCTACCACGAGGAATCCTGCGGCCAGTGCACGCCCTGCCGCGAAGGCACGGGCTGGCTGTATCGCGTGGTGCGCCGGATCGAGCGCGGCCTGGGAAAGCCCGGCGATCTCGATCTGTTGCATTCGGTGGCGGGCAATATCTCGGGCCGCACCATCTGTGCGCTCGGTGACGCGGCGGCGGGGCCGGTGCAGAGCTTCGTCAAGCATTTCGCCGACGAATTCGCCTATCACATCGAAAACAAAAAATGCCTGGTTCCGCCGCTGGTGCAGGAAGCGGGCAGCCAGATCTATATGTGAGCCGCCCATGCTAGAGATCGAAATCGACGGTAAAACGATACAGGCGCCCGACGGCAGCACCGTGATGGACGCCGCGGCCCTGGCCGGGATCTATATCCCCCATTTCTGCTATCACAAGAAGCTGTCGATTGCCGCCAGCTGCCGCATGTGCTTGGTGCAGGTCGAAAAAGCGCCCAAGCCGCTGCCCGCGTGCGCGACGCCCGTGACCAACGGCATGAGGGTGTGGACGCATTCCGAGGCGGCGGTGAAGGCGCAGAAAGGGGTGATGGAATTCCTGCTCATCAACCATCCGCTCGATTGCCCGGTCTGCGACCAGGGCGGCGAATGCCAGTTGCAGGATCTGGCGGTCGGCTACGGCGGCGCGCATTCGCGCTACCGCGAAGAAAAGCGCGTCTGGATCAACAAGGACCTGGGCCCGCTGGTCGCTTCCGACGCCAGCCGCTGCATCAACTGCACGCGCTGCGTCCGTTTCACCGCCGAGATCGGCGGCCTGATGGAACTGGGGCAGGCGTTCCGCGGCGACCATGCCGAAATCATGACCTTCATGGGGCGCGCGCTCGACTCCGAACTCTCCGGCAATGTCATCGATCTTTGCCCGGTTGGGGCCTTGACCTCGAAGCCGTTCCGCTTCAGCGCCCGCACCTGGGAACTGTCGCGGCGGCGCTCGGTCAGCCCGCACGATTCGCTCGGCGCCAATCTCATCGTGCAGACGAAGCACGATGTGGTCAGGCGGGTGCTGCCTTTCAACAACGAGCGGCTCAACGAATGCTGGCTTACGGACAAGGATCGTTTCTCCTACGAGGCGCTGGCCAGCGAACAGCGCCTGACGCTGCCGATGATGTGCGAGCGGGACACGTGGCACACGGTGTCGTGGCAGATCGCGCTCGAATTCATCGCCAGCGCCTTGCAGAGCATCACGCGCGAGCAGGGCGGGCAGGCGCTTGGGGCGCTGGCTTCGCCGCACGCCACGATTGAGGAACTGCATCTGCTGCAAAAACTGATGCGCGGCCTGGGATCGGAGAACATCGACTTCCGCCTGCGCCAGCGCGATTTCCGCGGCGACGCCGTGCGCGGCGGCGCGCCCTGGCTTGGGATGAGCGTGGTCGATATCCACGATCTCCACAGCCTGCTGGTGATCGGCAGCTTCCTGCGCAAGGATGCGCCGCTGCTCGCGCAAAAGGTACGCCATTCGGCATATCGCCACGGTTTGCGGGTCAGTGCCGTGGGGCCGAATGCCGAAGACTGGCGGATGCCGGTCGCCGCGCGCGCGCTGGTCGCGCCCTCCGCGATGGTGGCGGCGCTGGCCGCTGTCGCCGCCGCGCTGGCGGAAGAAACCGGCAGGACGGTGACGGAGCGCCTGGCCAGGCGGCTGCCGGCGGCGGCGGATATTTCCGGCGAGGCGCGCGCTGTCGCGCAAAGCCTTGCCAGCGGCGAGAAAAACGCGGTGTGGCTGGGCAATTTCGCCGTGCAGCACCCCCGCGCCGCCGAACTGCATCTATGGGCGCAGGAGATCGCGCGCCTCTCCGGCGCGGCGCTCGGCTTCATCGGCGAAGCGGCCAACAGCACCGGCGGCTATCTCGTCGGCGCGGTGCCGGGAGAAGGCGGGCTGGATGCGCGGGCGATGATCGAATCGCCGCGCCGCGCCTATCTTCTTTTTGGCGCGGAACCCGATCTCGATTTCGCCGACGGCGCGGCGACCGTCGCCACCTTGGCCCGCGCGCAACTGGTAGTGGCGGCGAGCGCCTTCGATTCGCCCGCCCTGCGCCAGGCGGCGGATGTGCTGCTGCCGATCGCGCCCTTTACCGAAACGCCGGGCACCTTCGTCAATTGCATCGGTGAAGCGCAAAGTTTCAATGCCGTGGCGCGTTCGCGCGGCGAGGTGCGTCCGGGCTGGAAAGTGCTGCGGGTATTGGGCAATTTTCTCGAATTGCCCGGTTTCGACCATGAAGATTTTGAATCCGTGCGCGACGAGGCGCTGGCCGGTGGTATTCCCGCCCGCCTCGACAACGCCATCGGCGACGTGCCCGAGGCGAACGCGCCCGTCCCGCGGGCGGGCTGCCTGCAACGGATCGCCGACGTGCCCATTCATTTCGCCGACCCGCTGGCGCGGCGCGCGCCCTCACTGCAAAAAACCGCCGATGCCGCGCCGCCTGCGGCCAGGATGCCAGCCGCGATGTTGGCGGAGCTGGGGGTGAATGCGGGAGACAGGGTGCGGGTGAGGGGAAGCGGCGCGGTGGAACTGCACGCCGTGGCCGACGAGGGCGTCGCCCCCGGCTGCGTGCGCATCGCCGCCGCGCATGCCGCGACGGTAGCGCTGGGCCCGATGCATGGCGACTTGAGCGTGGAGCGAATCTGATGGACGCGATATTGCAAGCGTTTGCCGGTTTCTTCGG
The DNA here is from genome assembly GCA_031277975.1 of Azoarcus sp. Taxonomy (GTDB): domain Bacteria; phylum Pseudomonadota; class Gammaproteobacteria; order Burkholderiales; family Rhodocyclaceae; genus WRNU01. The sequence goes on along the minus strand of JAITLI010000047.1, from coordinate 8,898 downwards.
CCCGTTCTGGCCAGCGGTGTGGGCGCTGGTCAAGATCGTGGCCGTGCTCGCGCCTCTGATGGTCTGCGTGGCCTATCTGACCTTGGCCGAACGCAAGGTCATCGGCTTCATGCAGTTGCGCGTCGGTCCCAACCGCGTCGGGCCGTGGGGCGTGCTCCAGCCCATCGCCGACGCGCTGAAATTGCTCTTCAAGGAAGTCCTTATCCCGGGCGGCGCCAGCAAGGGGCTTTTCGTCCTCGGGCCGATCCTCGCCATCGCGCCGTCGTTGGCGGCCTGGGCGGTGATCCCGTTCGATGACGGCATGGCGGTGGCCAATGTCAACGCCGGGCTGCTCTACCTACTGGCGATCACCTCGATGGAAGTCTATGGCGTCATCATCGCCGGATGGGCCTCGAACTCCAAATACGCCTTCCTTGGCGCGATGCGGGCGGCGGCGCAGATGGTGTCCTACGAAGTCGCGCTCGGCTTTGCCCTGATCTGCGTGCTACTGATCTCCTCGTCGCTGAACCTCACCGACATCGTCGCCAGCCAGGAGCAAGGGCGCTTCGCTGACATGGGCCTTGATTTCCTGTCGTGGAACTGGTTGCCGCTTCTGCCGATGTTCGTGGTCTATTTCGTCTCGGGCATCGCCGAGACCAACCGCGCCCCGTTCGACGTGGTCGAGGGCGAGGCGGAAATCGTCGCCGGGCATATGGTGGAATTCTCGGGTATGGCCTTCGCGCTCTTTTTCCTCGCCGAATACGCCAACATGATCCTCGTCTCGGTCATGACCTCGCTGCTCTTTTTCGGCGGCTGGCTGTCGCCCGTGGGCTTCCTGCCCGACGGCTTCCATTGGCTGGCCTTGAAGACGGCGTTCCTTCTGTTTGTCTTCCTGTGGGTGCGCGCGACCTTCCCCAGGTTCCGCTACGACCAGATCATGCGCCTGGGCTGGAAGGTATTCGTTCCGATCACGCTCGCGTGGGTCGTGGTGGTGGCGGTGTGGATGATGTCGCCGCTGTCGATCTGGAACCGTGACGGCGGCGGCGCGGGGGAACTTCCCGCCGCCAGTCTGGAAATAAAGGAATAGGCCATGGGCGCCAGGGATTATTTCGCAAGCCTGTTCCTCAAAGAATTGCTCAAGGGCATGGTAGTGACCGGGCGGCATTTCTTCAGCCGCAAGCTCACGCAGATGTTCCCCGAGGAGCGGACGCCGCAAAGCCCGCGTTTCCGCGGCCTGCACGCGCTGCGCCGCTATCCGAACGGGGAGGAGCGCTGCATCGCCTGCAAGCTGTGCGAGGCCATCTGTCCGGCGATGGCGATCACCATTGAGACCGGCGAGCGCGAGGAGGACGGTTCGCGGCGCACCACCCGCTACGACATCGACTTCACCAAGTGCATCTACTGCGGCTTTTGCGAGGAAGCCTGCCCGGTGGACGCCATCGTCGAGACGCGGATTTTCGAGTACCACGGCGAGCAACGCGGCGATCTCTACTACACCAAGCAGATGCTGCTGGCGGTCGGGGATCGCTACAAGGAACAGATCGAAGCCGACAAGGCGGCGGATGCGAAATATCGCTAAAGGGGAGGGCGCCCATGGGCGCCCTGTGGAAACATGGAATTCAAGACCTTCGTTTTTTATCTTCTCTCGACGATCCTGGTGCTAGCCGCCCTGCGCGTCGTCACCGCCCGCAACCCGGTGCACGCGGCGCTCTATCTCGTGCTGGCGTTCTTCAACGCCGGAGGCGTCTGGCTGCTGCTGTCGGCGGAGTTTCTCGCCATCACGCTGGTGATGGTCTATGTCGGCGCGGTGATGGTGCTGTTCCTGTTCGTGGTGATGATGCTCGATATCGACTTCGACCGCCTGCGCGAAGGCTTCTGGCGCTATCTGCCGATGGGTGCGCTGGTCGGCGCGCTGCTGGTAGCCGAAATGACGCTGGTGCTCGGCGGACGCTATTTTGGCCTCGACGCCATGCCGGAACCGGCGGCGAAGGCCGTCGATTACAGCAATACCAAGGAACTGGGCCGGGTGCTGTATACCGATTACGTCTATCCGTTCGAGCTGGCGGCGTTCGTCTTGCTGGTCGCCATGGTCGCGGCGGTGTCATTGACCTTACGCCGCCGCCGCGCGGGCCGGTATATCGCGCCGGAAGAGCAGGTCGCCGTCCGTCACGAAACGCGGGTGACGCTGGTGAAAATGGCCGTCGAGAAAGAACCCGCCGGGGACGAAGCAGCCGGGGTGGAAGCGGAAAAGGCTGGCGGACAATGAACGCGCGCTTGGAGAGTCACTGAAAATGCTGTCGCTTTCCCACTATCTCATCCTGGGCGCGATCCTGTTCGCCATCGGCGTGGCCGGGATTTTCATCAACCGGAAAAACCTCATCGTCCTCCTGATGGCGATCGAATTGATGCTGCTCGCGGTGAACATCAATTTCATCGCCTTCTCGCATTACATGGGCGACATCGCCGGTCAGGTTTTCGTTTTCTTCATCCTCGCCGTGGCGGCGGCGGAGTCGGCCATCGGGCTGGCGATCCTGGTCGCTATGTTCCGCAATCTGGGCACGATTCATGTGGATAATCTGGACAGCCTGAAGGGCTGAAGGGAAGCGCCGCGATTTATGGATATGCAAACGCTTTATCTTCTCGTGCCGCTCGCGCCACTGGCCGGCGCGATCATCGCCGGTCTGTTCGGCAGGTTCGTCGGGCGCACGGGCGCGCATCTCGTCGCTATCGCAGGGGTGCTGGCCGCTTTTGTCGCTTCGGCGCTGATCTTCCAGGATGTGCAGGCCGGAAATTCTTTCAACGGTACGCTCTATACCTGGATGCAGGCGGGCGGGGTGGATTTCGAGATCGGCTTCCTGATCGATAAGCTCACGGTGTTGATGATGCTGGTGGTGACTTTCGTCTCGCTGATGGTGCATATCTACACTATCGGCTACATGGCCGACGATCCCGGTTACCAGCGGTTTTTCAGCTATATCTCGCTTTTTACGTTCTCGATGCTGATGCTGGTGATGTCCAACAATTTTCTCCAGCTTTTTTTCGGCTGGGAGGCGGTGGGCCTTGTTTCTTATTTGCTGATCGGTTTCTGGTACGAGCGCCCGACGGCAATTCACGCCAATCTGAAGGCGTTTCTGGTCAACCGCGTGGGCGATTTCGGTTTTCTGCTCGGCATCGGGCTGATCGTGGCCCATACCGGTAGTCTGGATTACCAGACGGTTTTCGATGGTTCGCAAGCACTGGCAGCACAGGATATGGCTGTCACCGGCTGGCCGCTCTTGACCGCGATCTGTCTCTGCCTTTTCGTCGGGGCGATGGGTAAGTCGGCGCAAGTGCCGCTGCATGTGTGGCTGCCCGATTCGATGGAAGGCCCGACGCCGATCTCCGCTTTGATCCACGCCGCGACTATGGTGACGGCGGGTATCTTTATGGTGGCGCGGATGTCGCCGCTGTTTGAACTCTCCGATGTCGCGCTCTCCTTTGTGTTGGTGATCGGCGCGACGACGGCGCTTTTCATGGGCTTTCTCGGTATCGTGCAGAACGATATCAAGCGGGTGGTGGCTTATTCGACGCTTTCGCAATTGGGCTATATGACTGTCGCGCTCGGCGCGTCGGCGTATTCGGCAGCGGTGTTCCATTTGATGACGCACGCTTTTTTCAAGGCGCTGCTCTTTCTGGGCGCGGGCTCGGTCATCATCGGCATGCATCACGACCAGGACATACGCAACATGGGCGGCTTGTGGAAATACATGCCCGTCACCTGGGTTACTTCGCTGGCGGGCACGCTGGCGCTGGTCGGCGCGCCGGGTTTCTCCGGTTTCTATTCCAAGGATTCGATCATCGAGGCGGTGCATGCCTCGTCCCTTCCCGGTTCGGGATACGCACTTTTCTGCGTGTTGGCGGGCGTGTTCGTGACCGCCTTGTATTCCTTCCGCATGTATTTCCTCGTCTTCCACGGCAAGGAACGTTTCGGCCAGCCACATGCGTGCGACGAGGATCACGGCGGCGGACATCATCACGGCTTCGCACCGGGGAAAAAACCGCGCGAATCGTCGCTGGTAATCACGCTGCCCCTGGTCTTGCTGGCGATTCCCTCCGTGCTGATGGGTCTTTACACGATCGAGCCGCTGCTTTTCGACGGATGGTTCGGTAAGGCGATTTTCGTTGGCGATAATCACGCCGCCCTCAAGGAAATGGCAAGCTCTTTCCACGGCTGGTGGGCGATGACGCTGCACGGCCTGACGGGTGCGCCGTTCTGGCTGGCGCTTTCCGGCGTCGCGGCGGCGTGGGCGCTCTACATGCTGCGGCCCGGCTGGCCCGCCATCCTGCAACGCCGCTTCGCCGCGCTCGATACCGTACTGGAAAACAAATACTACTTCGACCGCTTCAACGAAATCGTCTTCGCCGACGGCGCGCGCCTGCTCGGCGGAGAACTGTGGCGCAGAGGCGATCAGGGATTGATCGACGGCATTGGCGTATCGGGCGCGTCGCGGCTGGTGGTGTTCGCCGCGCGCATGATGAGCTTCTTCCAGAGCGGGCACCTTTACCAATACGCCTTCACCATGATCGCCGGCGTATTCATCCTGCTCACCTTCTGGATCGTGCGCGGCTGGTGAGGGGCGGATGGACAGCGGAAACAATGGCGGCGGCAAGAGCGTGAGCGAACGCGCCATGGACGGCGCACAGAACGGAAAACAACGATGACGGACATCCCCTTCCTCAGCTTGGCGATCTGGATACCGATTCTCGGCGGATTGCTGGTGCTGGCTACCGGCCCCGACCGCAATGCCCAGATGGCGCGTACCGTGGCGCTGCTGGCGGCGATTTTCGGCTTCGCCGTGACCATCCCGCTCTATATCCGGTTCGACGCCGCCAGCGCGGCGATGCAATTCAAGGAACTGGCCCCCTGGATCGCCCACTTCAACATCAACTACGCCCTCGGCATCGACGGCATCTCGCTGTGGTTCATCCTGCTCAACGCCTTCATCACCATCGTGGTCGTGATCGCGGGCTGGCGGATCATCCAGAGCCGGGTCGCGCAATACATGGCGGCCTTCCTCATCATGTCCGGGCTGATGAATGGCATCTTCGCGGCCCTCGACGGCGTGCTGTTCTACGTCTTCTTTGAAGCCTCGCTCATTCCGCTCTACCTCATCATCGGTGTATGGGGTGGCCCCAACCGCGTCCATGCCGCGATCAAATTCTTCCTCTTCACCCTCGCCGGCTCGCTGCTGATGCTGCTGGCGCTGCTCTATCTCTACAACGTCTCGCACAGCTTCGACATCCTCGCCTGGCGCCACACCGGCCTGGGCATGACGGCGCAATCGCTGATCTTCTTCGCCTTCCTCGTCGCCTTCGGCGTCAAAGTGCCGATGTGGCCGGTACATACTTGGCTGCCCGATGCCCACGTCGAAGCGCCCACCGGCGGTTCGGTCGTCCTGGCGGCCATCGCCCTGAAACTTGGCGCATACGGCTTCGTGCGCTTCTCCCTGCCGATCGTGCCGGACGCCGCCGTGGCCTGGGCTCCGCTGATCATCGCCCTGTCGCTCATCGCCGTGATCTACATCGGCTTCGTCGCGCTGGCACAGACCGACATGAAAAAGCTGGTCGCCTACTCCTCGATTTCCCACATGGGCTTTGTGACCCTGGGCTTTTTCATGCGCAACCAACTCGGACTCGAAGGCGCGCTGATCCAGATGATCTCGCACGGCTTCGTCTCCGCCGCGATGTTCCTGTGCATCGGCGTACTCTACGACCGTATGCACTCGCGCCAGATCGCCGACTACGGCGGTGTGGTAAACACCATGCCGAAATTCGCCGCCTTCTTCATGCTCTTCGCCATGGCCAACGCCGGACTGCCCGCCACCAGCGGTTTCGTCGGCGAATTCACCGTCATCCTCGGCGCGGTGCAATACAATTTCTGGATAGGGCTGCTCGCGGCGACCACCCTGGTCCTCGGCGCCGCCTACACCCTGTGGATGTACAAGCGCGTCGTATTCGGCGCCGTCGCCAGCGAACAAGTCGCCGGCCTCGCCGACATCAGCGCGCGCGAATTCCTCCTCCTCGCGCTACTGGCCGCCTGCGTTCTGGCGATGGGTCTCTACCCCTTCCCCTTCACCGAAGTCATGCACGCCTCGGTGGATCAACTCCTGGAGCATGTCGCCGCCGGCAAGCTCACCCCGCGCCCCTGAGCAGGCGCGGCCCTGACGGACATCCAGAAAATGAACTTCGTGGCCCCCGAACTCTACCCAGCGACGGCGGAAATCCTCGTCGCGCTCATGGCGCTGGCGCTCATGCTGGCGACAGCCTTCGCGCGCACCCTTGCCTACGCACTCGCGCAAATCACCCTGGCCGCGGCGGCATTCGCCACCCTGCTGACCCTTGGCGCCGACGTCAACCACACCTTCAGCGGCACATTCGTCCACGACCTCCTGGGCAGCCTGCTCAAACTGGCGGTCTACCTCGCAATGGCGATCGCCCTTCTCTACGGACGCGCCTGGCTCGCCGCGCGCCGCCTCGATCGCCCCGAATACTACCTGCTCGCCATCCTGATGACGCTCGGCATGATGGTGATGATCGACGCCAACCACCTGCTGACGCTCTACATCGGCCTCGAAATGATGTCGCTGTCGCTCTACGCGCTCGTGGCCTTCGACCGCGACGCGGCGCGCTCCACCGAAGCCGGGATGAAATACTTCGTCCTCGGCGCGCTCGCCTCCGGCCTCCTGCTCTACGGCATGTCCATGGTCTACGGCGCCACGGGCGCGCTGGAACTGCCCGTCATCGCACGAGCCGTGAGCAACCAATCGGCCAGCGAACCCGTACTGCTCCTTGGCCTCGTCTTCCTCGTGGCCGGCGTCTCCTTCAAACTTGGCGTCGCGCCCTTCCACATGTGGGTGCCCGACGTCTACCAGGGCGCCCCCACCGCCGTGACCCTCATCCTCGCCACCGCCCCCAAACTCGCCGCCCTCGCCTTGGCCGTGCGGCTGCTGCCGGGCGGCCTGTCCGCGCTTGCCGCGCACTGGCAAACCATGCTGATGCTTGCCGCCGCCGCCTCCCTCATCCTCGGCAACCTCGCCGCGCTGGCGCAGCACAACATCAAGCGCATGCTGGCCTATTCCGGCATCTCGCACATGGGCTTCATGCTGCTCGGGCTGCTGTCCGGCGTCGTCGAAGGCAAAAACGGCCTTGCCATCGACGCCTACGGCGGCGCCCTGTTCTACGCCATCGCCTACGTACTCATGAGCCTGGCCGCCTTCGGCATGGTCATCCTCCTGTCGCGCGCCGGCTTCGAGGCCGAAAACATCGAAGACTTCAAAGGACTGAACCGCCGCAGCCCGTGGTTCGCGGTGCTCATGCTTTTCGTGATGTTCTCGATGGCGGGCGTTCCCTTCTTCATTGGCTTCTTCGCCAAGTTCGCCGTGCTCCAGTCCGTGGTCGCCGCCGGCCATTACTGGCTGGCGGCGCTGGCGGTCGTGATGTCGGTGATTGGCGCTTTCTACTACCTGCGCGTGGTCAAGCTCATGTACTTCGACGACCCGGTCGACAACGCCCCGTTGCAAGCCCCGGCGGGCGTGCAAGTCATCCTCTCGCTCAACGGCCTCGCCATCGCCGCGCTCGGACTTGCGCCGGAAGTCCTGCTCGCCCTGTGCGCGCAGGCCATGCGCACGTCCGTCATCACTGGCTGAGGAGCGCGCGCATGCCGGGAAACGCCGCGGACTGGATCGTACCGGGACTGGCCTTCGCGGCCGCCAATCTGCCCTTCCTCTTCGAGCGGATACTGTTCGTAATCCAACCCGCCCGTGGACAAAAAGCATTTGGCTGGCGGCTGCTGGAGCTCCTCCTCCTCTACCTCATGGTCGGCATTTTCGCCGCCATACTCGAACAAAGCGCCTACGGCGCCGTTTACCCGCAAGGCTGGCCCTTCTACGTTACCACCCTGTGCCTGTTTACCGTATTCGCCTTTCCCGGCTTCGTTTACCGCTACCTGTGGCGCGGCAACCGCCGCCGTGCGGTAAAAAAAGAGGAGAACATCAAATGAGCGGCGGCGAAAAACAAAGCGATCCCCTGCAAGAGACCTGCCTGCAAGCGCGGCGGGTCTTCGACGGCATCCTTCTGAAAATCGACCGCGACCGTGTACGCCTGCCCGATGGTCGCGAAGTATTACGGGAATACATCCGCCACCCCGGCGCGGTGGCCGTGATCGCGCAACACGCGGACGGGCGCATCATCTTCGAGCGCCAATTCCGCTACCCCCTGCGGCGCGCCTTTATCGAACTGCCCGCCGGCAAAATCGACTCCGGCGAAGAACCCCTCGCCGCTGCCCGCCGGGAACTGCGCGAAGAGACCGGATTCAAGGCCGCCGACTGGCGCCGCCTCGGCACAATGCACCCATGCATCGGCTACTCCGACGAACGCATCGACATCTTCCTCGCCCGCGGCCTGCACGAGACCGGCCAACAATGGGACGAAGGCGAATTCCTCGAACTACTCACCTTCACCCCGGCCGAAGCCATGACCGCGATACGCGACGGGCGTATCACCGACGGCAAAACCATCACCGCGCTCTTTCTCGCCCTGCCCTTCCTGTCATGAAGTATCCCGCCACCCGCCCCGCGTTCATATAAACGTAAGCTGCGGATGTCCTTGGATATCGAGTTCCGCCTGATTGCAAACCTGCCTGACAAACATTTCAGGGTGCTGATCATACCATGATGCGAGGGCATCGCTGGGAGATCGATGTCCGATGGCGCGTTGTGGGATGAAGTGGTTGTACGCCAGGAGATAATCCTTCAAAGTCTGTTCAAGCTCGGCGGCGCTCTTGAAGCGGGTTTGCTGGCAGAGTTCGCTGATACGTCCGTTGAAACGCTCGACCATGCCGTTCGTCTGCGGATGGCGCGGCGGGATGAGGCGGTGGTCGAT
>JAITLI010000171.1 GCA_031277975.1 Azoarcus sp. | reverse complement strand
CCGACATGCGCAATGTCTGTATCGGCATCGGCAAATCCATCGCCGCGGACTGCGGCAAGGTGCGCGACAAGGAACTGCGCACTTCATGCGGGGAAATCAGAAGCCACAGGCAATATGAGAGCGAGGGAGAAAAAGGCGGCTGGTTCTGGTAATACTGAACCGGGCAGCGGTAGCCGCGTTGCGACAAGTCTGAACTGGATCATCGACTCGGCCCGCGCGCCATGAATCCCTCGTGGAAAGTGACAGCGCTTGCCGTTCCGATACAAAAGTCGCTTGCCGTCCCCGCTTGCGGGAGAGGGTGCCCCGTCAGGGCCGGGAGAGGGCTTCGTTCCATCCGGCGCGCGAGCGCCGCTGATTGAAAAAGGGCGGGAGAAAATGGAACGCCTATCTCTTTCCTGCCGCGGTGAAATATGAAAGGGGAAGGAAACGGGACGCGGGGATGTTTTACCGTGGCGGCGTCACGCCGGTTCTTCCACCAGCTTTTCGAGCAACTCATGCAGCGCGCCGAAATCGGGCGCTCCCAGGTACTTATGCACGATATATCCCCGGCGGTCGATGAGAAACGTCGTCGGCGTCAGGCGCACGCCCTCGAAACCGCGCGCCGCCGCGCCGTCGGCATCGAGCGCGACCCGGAACGGCAGCGCGTTCCGCTCGGCGTAGGCCCGCACCTGGACTTCCGGGTCATAGTCCATCGCCACGGCGACGGTTTCCAGCCCGCGCGCGGCGAATTTCTTGTGCGTCTCGATCAGCATCGGCATTTCCGCGACGCAGGTCGCGCAGGTCGTGGCCCAGAAATTGACCAGTACCACCTTGCCGCGCAAGGCGACGGTGTCGATGCGCTCGCCTTGCAGGGTCGTGAACGCGACGCTGGGAGCAAGGGGTTTGCTGGTATAGACGAAAAGACCGGCAACGGCGAGCGCGGCAGCGGCCAGCACGGCAAGGAAGCGGAGTTTCATGGAATGGCGAGCGGATGAGGGCCTGTGCCCCGGGGGTTTCCGATTCTGCGGGCTTTTTCCGTTCCTGTCACTCACATCCCGCACCCGCCCGCCCGTTGACCGGCATTCGTACCGCCATGGGCGCGGGCGCGCTGGAACTCACCCCGCCGCCGGGCATCATACTTCCTCCCTTACTTTCTCCCTGGAGATTTCCATGAAAGAGCTATTGACCTTCGAGACGATGATTACCCCGAAGATCATCACGGTCGTCTACTACATCGCCCTGTTGATGGTGTTTGCTTTTGGCATCAGCCTGATTTTCAACGAAAGATCCGTCATCATGGGCATATTCAAGGGCGTCGTCACCATCGCCCTTGGCAGCCTGGGCGTGCGCGTCTATTGCGAACTCTGCATCGTCTTTTTCAAGATGAATGAGTCCCTGGCGGAATTGCGCAAGAAATAATATTGCCTCCCGTCCGGGCGGGCAGGCGCACTCAGCCGCCGCATACCGGGCAGGCGGGGTCGCGGTTGAAAGAGATGGTGCGGAAGGTCTGGGTCAGGGCGTCGATCGACAAGAGCCGACCGCTCAGGGACGCGCCGATCCCGGCGAGAATCTTGAGGGCTTCCGCCGCTTGCAGGCTGCCGACGATGCCGGTGAGTGGCGCGAAGACGCCGGTGACGGCGCAGCGTTCGTCTTCCGTGTATGGGCCGTCCGGGAACAGGCAGTGGTAGCAGGGGGAGGCGCGGGAGAGGTCGAAGACGCTCACTTGTCCGCTGAAGCGCGTCGCCGCGCCGGAGACGAGCGGCTTTTTCCCGCGCACGCAGGCGCGGTTGATGGCGTAGCGCGTGGCGAAGTTGTCGGAGCAGTCGAGCACGACATCCGCCGCCGCCACGCGGGCTTCCAGCGCCGCGCCGTCCAGGCGTTCGAGGACGGGCATGACCCGGACGCCCGCGTTGAAGGCGGTCAGCGCCGCCGCGCCGGAAGCGGCCTTCGCCTGCCCGATGCGCGCTTCCGTGTGCAGGATTTGGCGTTGCAGGTTGCTGGCATCGACGGTGTCGCCGTCGGCCAGCGTCAGGGTGCCCACCCCCGCGCCCGCCAGGTACAGGGCGGCGGGCGAACCCAAGCCGCCGGCGCCGACGATGAGGGCATGGGCGCGCAGCAGGCGCGCCTGTCCTTCGACGCCCAGTTCGTCGAGCAGGATGTGGCGGCTGTAGCGGAGCAGTTGGGCATCGTCCAATTTCGGGCGGCGCGGCAGGGGGGCCGGGAAATGAGTGGCCGATTATACAAGTGCGCGCAAGTTCCGCGCCGGACGGCTTGGCGCGCGCGCGCGGGTGCGATCTAATGTCGCTTCGCCGAGTCCAGAGGAAGCCGAGATGTCCGCAACGCCTGTTTTTCCCGGTACGCGCATGCGCCGCATGCGCCGCGATGATTTTTCCCGCCGCCTGATGCGCGAGCATGCGCTCAGTGTAGATGATCTGATCTACCCTGTTTTCGTGCAGGAAGGGCAAGGTGCCGCGACGCCGGTGCCGTCGATGCCCGGCGTGCGGCGTCTGTCCATCGACCGGCTGCTGGCGCTCGCCGAAGAGGCGCTCAGGCTCGGTGTGCCGGCGCTGGCGCTGTTTCCGGTGATCGGGGATGCCGGCAAGAGCGATGGCGCGGAAGAAGCCTGGAATCCGGACGGTCTCGTGCCGCGCGCCGTCGCCGCGCTCAAGACGCGCTTTCCGGCGCTCGGCGTCATCACCGATGTGGCGCTCGATCCTTATACCCGCCACGGCCAGGACGGTCTCATCGACCCGGACGATCCGGAAGGCTATGTGATGAACGACGAGACCCTCGCCGCCCTCGCCAAGCAGGCCGTGTGCCATGCCCGCGCCGGGGCCGACGTGGTGGCGCCGTCCGACATGATGGACGGGCGGGTCGCCAAGATTCGCGCCGAACTCGACCGCGATCGCCACATCCATGTCCGCATCCTCGCCTATTCGGCCAAGTATGCGTCGAACTACTACGGCCCTTTCCGCGACGCGGTGGGGTCGGCGGCCAGCTTGGGCAAGGGCAACAAGTATACGTACCAGATGGATCCCGCCAACAGCGACGAGGCGATCCGCGAAGTGGCGCTCGACATCGCCGAAGGCGCGGATATGTTCATGGTCAAGCCCGGCCTGCCCTATCTGGACATCGTGCGCCGGGTCAAGACCGAATTGGGCGTGCCCACCTACGCTTACCAGGTCAGCGGCGAATACGCGATGCTCAAGGCTGCGGCGCAACAGGGCTGGCTCGACGAACGGGCCTGTGCGCTGGAGGCGCTGTTGTCGTTCAAGCGCGCCGGCGCGGACGGCGTGCTCACTTATTACGCGCTCGATGCCGCGCGCTGGTTGAAGGAATGGCACTGACGCGGGCCTTGCTTACAAACTTACAAACGCGTACCGGTCATGCACAAAATCCGTGAGGAACTCTGTGGATCCTCTGTGGATTGTTTGCGCGTCGCCTCGCGGCGCATGGATCGCGGGCGGGAGATCGAATTCTGAGCATCATCCGTTCAGCCAGCGCCTGCAAATGCCGCCGATGCGGGAGAAGAGTCCGGGAGCGCTGCTTTCTTCGGCCTCTCCCAGGGCCGCGGCGCGCTGGGTTCCCAGGAATTGCGGCGTGGCGGCGAGCGCCTGGGACTGGCGCAAGGCGCTCTGGATGTAGAAGCCGACGATGGTGGCCTTGCACGGCAGTGTCGCCAGGCGGAAAACCCGGCCTTGGTTGATGAGGGAAATCACTTCGTTGGCATCGGCATTGTGGACCAGCGCGATGGTCAGGAGCGTGGGCATGTCGCGCTTGAGGAGCTTGAGCGCCAGCGCTTCCTCGCGGGCGCTCTCCACGCTCTCGAAATGCGCGCCGAATACCGTCGCCCGTTGCCGGGAAAGGCAGGCCAGCGCCTCGTCCAGGGAGCTGGCGTGGAGAAGGTTGACGGATTCGGGCTGGGTGCGCCGGATCTGGTCGAACAAGGCGTGGTTGCTGGTCTTGATGAGCACCGTGCCCTGAAGGCAGGACGCGGGCGGCTTGGGAGAGGAGGAAGGGGGCGGAACCGGCGTCTTGATGAGGGAAGCGCTCGCTTCCTGCTTTGCCAGTTTGGCGAGCGCATCGAGCGCGGGACGGGTGTCCAGTTGCCGGGAGACCTCGATGGCGTCCCGGACGACGGCCAGGAGTTCGGCGTTGCTCCAGGGTTTGTTCAGAAAGCGGAACACCTCGCCTTCATTCACGGAATCAATGATGGCCTGCAAATCGGAAAAGCCGGTGAGCAGGATGCGCACGCTCGCCGGAGAGAGGGTGCGCGCCTGGCGCAGGAATTCCACCCCGGTCATGCGCGGCATGCGCTGGTCGCTGATGATGACCTGGACCGGATGCTTGCGCAGGAGATCCAGCGCGGCATCGCCGTCGGTCGCGGCCAGCACCCGGTAGTGCGGGCGCAGGATGAGGCGCAGGGTCTCGACGATGCGAACCTCGTCATCCAGCAGGAGAATGGCGGGCGCTTCTTTCGCCGCTGCGTCCGGCGGCGCGATGGATTGCGGGGTGGAATATTGCATGCGGGCCTCTTGTCAATCGTCTTCCAAAAGCAACAATTCTTCCGTCCGGGCGGGCTTTTCTTCCGCTGCGCGGCTGTTTACCGGCAGTTCGATGGAAAACAGCGTGCCCTTGCCCGGTTTGGAAAAAACCTGGATCTTGCCGTGGTGCTGGGTGATGATCTTGTAGACAATGGACAGGCCCAGCCCGGTGCCCTTGCCGATTTCCTTGGTGGTGAAGAACGGATCGAAAATCCGGCCAATCACGTCGTCCGGAATGCCTGTGCCATTGTCGGAGATCCGGATGACCATGGTATTATCGCCCTTTGCGCGGGTGGTGATGGTGATCGTGCCGTCCTCCTCGGTGGTCGCCTGCGCCGCGTTGGTGATGAGATTCAGCACCACCTGATTGATCTGCGATGGCGCGCAGAAAACCGGGCGGGTGTTTTCGCCGTAGTTCTTGATGAGCTTGCGGTGCTTGACCAGGTTCTTGGCCAGCATGAGGGCGCTGTCGATGCCTTCTTCCAGCCGGTAGAGGGTGTGCTGGCCACGATCCAGGCGGCTGAAATTCTTGAGGTTGAGGACGATCTCGCTGATCTGGTCCAGGCCGTAAAGACTGTTGTCCAGCCCCGTCCTGAGTTCGGAGAGGAGATCTTCCGCCAGCGGTTCGGGCGCGTCTTCCCGCCGGGGCGTCTCCGGGACATCGCCCGTCATCCGCGCGATGAAGGCGCCCGCCTGGGCGCAATAGGGCGCCAGTGTGCCGGCAAGCGTGTGCGCGAGGAATTCCACCGTGCCGCGCACATAGCCCAGCGGCGTGTTGATTTCATGCGCGACGCCGGCGACCATCTGCCCCAGGGAGGCCATTTTTTCGGATTGGATGATCTGCGCCTCGGAAGCCTTGAGTTCGGCGAGCGCGGCGTTCAGGTCGCGGGTGCGTTCTTCCACGCGCGCTTCCAGGGATTCGTTGGCCTCGTTCAGGGCGCGGTTGGCCCGGCCAAGCTGGCGGTAGGCGCCCGCGAGACGCGCGCCGATGTAAAGAAGAAAGAGCAGGAGCAGGGCGGAATAGACCGTGAGCACATTACGGAAGAGATCCGCGCGCGCCATCCGGATATCGAAGGCTTTCTCCATCGCGCCCTGCAACTGGTCGATGCGTTGGGCCACCGGGATTTCCGCCAGTTCGGCGAGCAGGGCGGTCACGTTCTCGTTCTGGCGCAGGACAGTCTCGCCGTGGATGCGCAGCCCCTGCAACAATTGCGCGAGTTCCGTTTCCGGCGGCAGGTCTCGCACGCGCAGCGATGCCAGCTTCCGCTGGATCGCCGCCGTGTCCGTATCGCTCAGGAGCATCGAGCGCGACAGCCCCGCCGCGATTTCACCGACTTCGAGGCGCAAGGCCGCGTCCGCTTGCGGGGTGCGCTCGATGCTTTCGACAAGCGTCGGCAGATAGCGCAGCGAATTGATCCACACGGCATTGTTTGCCTTGAAATCATCGATGCGCACGAATTTCCGTTCGAGCATCTCATAGAGCGCCGGCATCGCTTCCGGTAGTGGAACGCCCGCCCGCAGGAAATCCGCTTCCAGTTGCGCGTGTATTTCATTCGCCGTCAGCAATCCTCCCTGCAAGGGATCGTAATCGTTGTTGAAGCCGTTGCGCGAACGCAGGACGTCGACATCGAGCCGGGCGCTGATCTCGCGCAGCCTGAGCAGGCTGGCGGTCAGGTCGGCGCGCGCCTGCGGCGCGACATTGCGGCTGTTCGCGGCCAGGAAGACCAACAAGCCGATCAACACCGCCGCCGTCATGAATCCGGCGAGCCACCGGAAAACGCGGGAAGGCGCGATCACGGCGCGTTCCCGGCGGATTTCTCCAAGGATTGCGCGGTGAGCGTGCGCAGGAAGCGCGCGATCAGGCGCTGGTCTTCCGCCGAAGCCACGCGGCCCAGTTGATAGCGGAACATGGCATCAATGGCGGCTTCCAGGGTGGCGACCGAACCGTCGTGGAAATAAGGCGCGGTCAAGGCAACGTTCCTCAGACTGGGCACCTTGAAGACATAGCGGTCGCTTTCCTTGCCCGTAACGTTGAAACGGCCCAGATCGACACGGGTTACCGGGGCGCCGCGATCCGCGAAGTAATCGCCCAGCGTCCCCAGACGCTGGAACATATTGCCGCCGACATTGACGCCCTGGTGACAGGCGACACAGCCGTAGGACTTGAATTTTTCGTATCCCTGCCGTTCTTCCGCCGTGATGGCCTCTTTTTCGTCGCGCAGGAAACGGTCGAAGCGCGAGGCTTCCGGCAGGGAGCGTTCGTAGATGGCGATCGCCTCGCTCAAGTTCTGTTGCGATGGCGCTTCGCCGTAAGCCGCCCGCACCGCATTCACGAGATCGGCATCCTTCGAGAGCCGCTGGATGACCGCCGGCCAGGTGGAAGCGAGTTCCCGCGGATCGACAAGCACATGCGAGATCTGATCCTCCAGGCTGGGCGAACGCCCGTCCCAGAATTGGCGGAAGTTGTACGCGGCGGTGAGGATGGAAGGCGAATTGGCTTCGCCATCCTGGCGGCGAACGCCCACCGAGACGCGCTTGCCCCGATCGGCGCCACCCTGCGCCACCACGTGACAGGAAGCACAGGAAGTCGAACCGTCATCCGAAAAACGCGGATCGTTGAAAAGGCGGCGGCCCAATTCCACTTTGGCGGTATCGAGCGCCGGATTGGGGGGCAAGGGCTTGATCGGTTCCTTGCCAAACCCCTGCGCCAAGGCCGCGCCGCTTCCCAATGCCAATACCGACGACAGTCCAATGGCGACATGGCGGACAGATCCAATGACATGACACGCCCACCTGGAAATGTTATTCCTGCTTGTGCGCCTTCTGGAAATAGGCACATTTTCTCTTGTCTTTCCGGACATTTGTTGTTCTCCATTGATTTCGATTTGGGGGCAATACGCCTGCCATACGCTTCGACAAGGAACCCTTTCACGCCGCCCCTGAATGAAAAACCTATTTGAGGTATGACGCAGAACGGACGATAAATCCTAGACGATAAAGAAGAGACCAAGCAAGAAAAATCTTTGATGAGGAATTTGTAAGAATTCGTTGCAATTTTTCAAAAACCAGATATTCTTGAAGAATATTGACGGGAAAATCCGCGGAAACCTTCCTGCTTCGTCACTGCAAAAGTCTTCTCCTCTCGTCACTGCGAAAGCCTTCTCCTCTCGTCATTGCGAAAGCCCCCCAATTTTGTCATTGCGGAAGTTCCCCTTATTTCGTCATTGCGGAAGCCTTCCCCGCTTCGTCATTGCAAAAGTCTTCTCCCTTCGTTTGTGGAAGCCTTCTCTCTCGTCATTGCGAGGCGCGAAGCGCCGTGGCAATCCAGTTCATCCCATGCGGAGCGCAGCGACGCTGATTTCTTTGCAGTGGAAGATGGGCAAACATTTCATTCTCCTTCCTCCTTTTTAATCAGCGGCGCTCGCGCTCCTCGTAATGGCGCGTTCCTCCAAACGGATCTGATCCCTGATTCCTGCATGTGCGGGTTTTGTATGTATTTTGTAACTTTTTGTAATTTGGCGTGATTTTTTTGCGTAAAGAAAGCCGTGGCATCGTCGTGTACAGCGGGCGAGTCAGGCAAACGGCGAAGGTTCAAACGGGCACGCGGACTGCCTTGCTTGAACGAAGTCTTTTTTTGAAGAGAGAACCAAGATGGCACAAATCATCAACACCAATATTTCGTCGCTCAACGGATCGGATCCCCGTCGTGTGCGTTTTTTGTATGTATTCTGTAACTTTTTGTAACTGAATGTGATTTTTTTGTGTAAAGAAGGTCGGGGCATCGTCGTTACAGCAGGCAAGTCGGGCGGATGGCAAAGGTTCTGACGGCCACGCAGGCGGCTTTGCTTGAACAAAGTCTTTTTTTGAAGAGAGAACTGAAATGGCACAAATCATCAACACCAACATTTCCTCGCTCAATGCGCAGCGGAACCTGAACACTTCGCAAAGCGCGTTGAGTTCCGCGCTGCAACGGCTGTCTTCCGGCCTGCGGGTCAACAGCGCCAAGGACGACGCCGCCGGCCTGGCGGTGGCGGAGAAAATGAATTCGCAGGCACGCGGCATGACGGTGGCAATCCGCAACGCCAATGACGGCCTGTCGCTGGCGAAGACCGCCGAGGCGGGGATGAATGTCATCGGCGAGCACCTGCAGCGGATGCGCGACCTGGCGGTGCAGTCGGCTTCGGGACAGTATGATTCCGACAACCGCAAGGCGCTCAATACCGAATACGATCAACTGAAGTCCGAGATTGGCCGTGTGGTGAGCGCCACCAATTTCAACCAGAAGCAGCTTTTGGACGGAACGTTCTCGGCGGGCATCACCTTCCAGGTCGGCGCGACCACGACCGCCGAATCGCAGATCGCCATCAGTATCGGCCAGGTGGAAACCAGCAACTTGCACCCCGATATCTCGACGGACAGCAGCGCCGCGCTGAGCGCGATCTCCAAGATCGACGAGATGATCAGTACGCTGAACACCAATCGCGCCTCGCTGGGAGCGGTCCAGAACCGTTTTACGGGCGTGCTCGATCAGTTGACGGCGGCGCACGAGAACACGACGGCGGCACGCAGCCGGATCATGGATGCCGATTACGCCGATGAAACGGCCAAGTTGGCGCGCTCGCAAGTGTTGCAACAGGCGGGCGTCGCCATGTTGTCGCAGGCCAATGCCCTGCCGCAGAACGTCTTGTCGTTGCTGCGATAGCGGGCGGGAGGCCGGCAAATGAAGTTGGCGCGCGGGAGCGTCCAGTCAGGCGGACGCTTCCCGGCGTCATGTGAGAGGGGGTTGAACTGTGGACATCAACAACATGACCGGATCGGGCATTTCGCCGTGGCAGGACGCGCAATCCCGCGCGCAGGCCGCGCCGGCGCCCGGCGGCGGGGCGGTGGCCCCGGCAGAACGCAAACAGGATGCCGACGCGGTAAACGCCGCGCGCGATACGGCCTCCGCACGCGATGCGAAGGCCGCCGATCCCTATCCGGAGCACGAAGAACAGGCGGTGCGGGAAAGCGTGGACAAGATCAACGCTTTCATCCGCCCCTACGTGACTTCGCTACAGTTCTCCGTCGACCAGGAGGTGGGCAGGATCGTGGTCAAGATCATGGACAGCGAGACGAAGGAAGTCATCAAACAGATTCCTTCCGAGAAAGTGTTGGCGCTGGCCAAGGCGCTGTCCGAAACTTTCGACAAGCCCGAGGGTCTGCTCGTAGAACAGGAAGCATGACGCTGGCGAGCGCGCGCATGCCGTCGCGCTTGGCGCGGACATGCCGCGGCGCGGGCGCCGCGAACACTGGGAGAACATCATGGCAAACGTTTCATCGCTGGGTGCGGGTTCCGGACTGGATCTGCAAGGGCTGCTCGATAAACTCATGGTCGTCGAGCGCGAGCCGCTCGACAGGCTGAACACCCAGAAGACGTCTTATCAGTCCAAGGTCTCCGCGCTGGGCACGCTGACCCAGAAGCTGGAAACCTTGCAGACGGCGGGCAAGAACCTGAAGCCCGCTGTGTTGCAGTCGGCGCTGGACAAATTCGCCAGCTACAAGGGCGTGGTCGCCGACGAGAAGGTGGCTTCGGTGACGCTGGGCGAAGGGGCGATTTCCGGCAGTTACGCGCTGGAAGTGAGCCAGCTTGCGCAGGCGCAGAAGTCGCGCATCGACAAGAACGATATCAGTCTTGGCTCCTCCGGCCAGTTCGAGATCGCGGTAGGCGGGCAGGCGCCCCTGTCGATCGATCTTTCCGGCGTCGATTCGCTGACCAAGCTGGCCAACGCCATCAACCAGAAAGACGCGGGCGTCTCCGCCACCGTCATCAACGATGGTTCGACGCAGCAATTGGTGCTGACCGGAAAGGAAGGCCAGGCGAATGCCTTCACCGTGGGCGGCACGGGCGTCGGCGGCGCGGCGGCCGTGAAGATACAGGACGCGCAGGACGCGAAATTCCGGCTCGATGGCATCGACATCACCAGCGCGTCCAACACCGTGAAGGACGTGGCAACCGGCGTGACCCTGGATCTGAAGGCCACGAACGTCGGCTCGCCGACGAATGTGTCGGTGTCGGTGGATTACGGCGACAAGCTCAAGACGGAACTGGAAAATTTCGTCAATGCGTTCAACAGCACGATAGACAGCGTCAAGTCGCTGGGCAAGTACGATGCCGACAATCCCCAGAGCACCGGCGCGCTCAACGGCAACCGCGTGCTGCGCGAGACACAGACCGCGTTGCGCGACCTGGTTTTCCAGGAAAGCAATATCCAGAATCAGAATGGCGGGAAGATGACGCTCTCCAATCTGGGGATTACTTTCAACAAGGAAGGCAAGCTCGAACTGGACAGCGACAAGCTGGCGGCGGCGATCAAGGACAATCCGTCGAACGTGGCCAGCTTTGCCGCCGAAATGGGCGGGCGCTTCAACACCGGGCTGGACAAGCTCGTCGGTTTCGACGGGTCGATCAAGAACGTCGAGGCGAGCATGCAATCCAGCATCACGCGGCTGGATGAACGCGTCGAAAGCATGACGGCGAAGCTGCTGAAAGTCGAGGAGCGCTACCGCACGCAGTTCAGCGCCCTCGATAGTCTGGTGACGAAGATGAATTCGACCAGCAACTATCTGGCGCAACAACTGGCCTCCATCACCGCGAACAAGTAACATGACGACTGTTTGATCAGACGGAGTTCACTTCATGTTTGGTACACATACCGGCAGCCCGGCCAGCGCCTATGCGGCCCTGTCGCGCGAGTCCGACATCGCCACGGCCAGCCCGCACCGCCTGATCGTGCTGCTTTTCGAGGGCGCGGAAACCGCGATCAATGTCGCCAGGGTGCATGCGGAGAAAGGCAACATCGCCGAACGCGGCGCCAGCATCTCCAAGGCCATCGACATCATCAGCAATGGCCTGAAAGTGAGCCTGGACATGAAGCAGGGGGGGGAGCTGGCGATCCGCCTGAGCGCGCTCTACGATTACATGGTTTCGCGGCTGCTGTGGGCGAACATGAAGAATGATGTTTCCGCCATGGCGGAAGTGCTTTCGCTGCTGGGCGAAATCCACGGCGCGTGGAATGAGATCGATCCGGACAAGAAAAAGTGAGGTTTTCCCGTTCCCGCGCCGGGCTGGGCGCGGCCGGGCCGGCGACTGAGCGGCGGCGTCGATATTTTCGGATAATTGCGGCAAACTTACCCATTGAAATGGCGTGAGCAAAACGGCACAATGTTGCCGCTTTGTTTTTGCCTTGTTTTGTGTATGGGCAAAGAATTGCTGGTACGATGGTTCGTTCGTGAACATGGCATGGAGAGGAAAATGAATTTCGAAGAACTCAATTTGTACGATCGTGTGACTTTGTACGTATTGCCCGCGTTATTGTCGGCGCCGGATGTGCGCAGGAATCTGAGCAACAAGACGCTTATCCACGAAGCGCGCCAAATCGCGGAGGCTTTCGTCGCTACGGTTGAAATCGATACGGATACCCAGCAAAGGACGTATTGATCGAAAAGCGGCCCAGGCAGACGCGCCGGGCGATCCGGCGCGTTTGTTCGACAAGATTCCGGAATTCCGCTTTCCACGTCATATATAGGCTTGCTATAAAAAATAGCCGATTGTCCAGCCGGAATTGTATTGCGCCGCGGGCGCGGTCTTTGCGGTTTTCCTTTTCCCATGGGTTGACAGCCATATCCGCGCCGGAATAAAGAAAGCGGGAAAAAAGAAAATCCTGTTTCCGCCAGGTTTCATGGCGCCGCCATGTCCGGCGAAAGTTCTTCGCCGCTGATCTCCAGCCATTGTCCACGCCGGTAGCCCTCGATGG
The DNA here is from genome assembly GCA_031277975.1 of Azoarcus sp. Classification (GTDB taxonomy): domain Bacteria; phylum Pseudomonadota; class Gammaproteobacteria; order Burkholderiales; family Rhodocyclaceae; genus WRNU01. The sequence continues at coordinate 10,760 of JAITLI010000171.1, read as the reverse complement.
GGCGGAAGCGGATCTTGTAGGCCATTTTGCGGTTTTCGGCGATCCAGTAGCCCAGGTACAGGTAGGGCAAGCGCAGGTGGCGGCAGGCTTCGATCTGCCACAGTATGCCGTAGGTGCCGAACGAGGCGCGCGGCAGATCGGGGTCGTAGAAGGTGTAGACGCTGGAGAGGCCGTCGCCCAGGCGGTCGATGACGCTGACCATGCGCAGGCTGCCGCCGTCGCGGAATTCGACGAGAAAAGTATCGACCGGGCTTTGCAGCAGGAACTGAATGTACTGTTCGCAACTGTCGCCATCCATGCCGTCGCCGGTATGGCGCGCGCGCAGGTAGCGGCGGTAAAGGAAAAAATGTTCTTCGGAAAACTCCGGCGGACATTCGCGGGCGATGAGGCCGGCGTGGCGCAGCATGGCGCGGCGCTGGCCGCGGGCGGGCGCGAAGCGCTCCACGGGCAGGCGCACCGGCACGCAGGCATGGCAATCGTCGCAGTGCGGACGGTAGATGAAAGTGCCGCTGCGGCGGAAACCGTGTTGCACGAGCGTGCCATAGGCGGCCGTGAGCGCGGAATCCTTTGCGGACGCGGCGGCGGCGGAAATCTCGGTGAATGCGACTTGCGAGCGCGCCGTGCGTTCGGGCAGGTAGGAGCACATGTAGGGCGCGGTCGCGTAAAAATGGATCGGGGCGAAAATATCGTTGCGGCGCATGAGGGCGACTCAATCGGCGGGCGTGTTCCAGGCGATGCCGCGCGCAAGATCGGCGGGCCATCGTCCAGGCGGCCCGCCCGCGACCGTCCAGTGTTCGAGTCCGGCGCAGAATGTGGCGCGGCTGATTTCACGCGCGCCCATCGACAGGAGATGGGGCGTGCTCATCTGGCAGTCGATCACGGCGAAACCGCGCGCCGCGAGCATTCTCGCCAAATGGGCCAGGGCAACCTTGGAGGCGTCGGTTTCGAGCGAGAACATGGATTCGCCGAAGAACGCGCGCCCGAGCGCCAGCCCGTAAAGCCCGCCCGCCAGGCGTCCGCCGCGCCAGCATTCCACGCTGTGGGCATGACCAAGCCCAAACATCCGGCAGTAGGCGGTCTGCATTTCCGGCAGTATCCAGGTGCCGTCATCCGGCGCGCGTGGCGCGGCGCAGGCGGCGATCACGGCGGCGAAATCCGTGTCGACGCGCACCTCGAAACGTTGCTGGCGCAGCACCCGGCGCAATGAGCGGTGAATGCGGATTTCGTCCGGAAACAACACGAGGCGCGGATCGGGACTCCACCACAGGATGGGGTCGCCTTCGTTGTACCAGGGGAAAATACCGCGCCGGTAAGCGGCGAGCAGCCATTCGGGGGAAAGTTCCCCCCCGGCGGCGACAAGCCCGTTGGGGGAAGGAAGGGCGGAACTGGCGAGAGGAAACCCGGCGGGATTGTCGAGCCAGGGAATCATGATCGTATTCGGGGACATGTCGCAGTGTTACAGATTTACGGCTTTCCATGGAAGCCCACAAGAACCGGTTCATGATTTTCAGGGCCGGACGGAGGGTTCCCTCGCCGACCACAAAGCCCGTATCAAACGCTCCAGCACGAGCGTCCCTTCTCCCTGGCGCGCAGCATGGCCTGTTCGGCGCTGTGCAGCAATTCCCCGGACGTCTTGCCGTTGTCCGGCAGGCGTGCCACGCCGACGTGGCAAGTGATTTCGACTTGCGCATCCTCATCCACGGCGAAGCCGCCGGAGAGGCTGCCGACCACCCGCGCCGCCGCCCGCTCGGCCACCGAGGCCGAGCCGTAATCGGGCAGCAGCACGACGAAGCGGTCGTCTCGCAGGCAGGCGATGGTGTCTTCCGCGTGGAAAATCCCGCGCAGGCGATGCGCGATCTCGTAGCACAGCCGCATGGTGATGTCGGAATTATTGCGTATGGAGGCGGGAACGAAATAGTCGAGGCCGATGAACAATACCGCCGCGCCGCAATCATGTTGAACGAGGGCGTGGTTGGTCATGAGCTCAAGGTGGTCATGCATCAGCTCGCGGTTGGCCAGCCCGGTGAGCGTGTCGAAGTTGGCCGCGCGCCAGACTTCCGTGCGTTCGCGCCGTTCGGCGCTGACATCGGAGATCAGCACGATGCGGCACGCGTCCGTGCCGGTATGCGCCATCAGCAGGGCATGGCCGGTAAAGGGACGGGTTGCACCATGGGCGCGCAGCCCGTCGAAATCGCCTTCGCCGGCGGCGTTGCCGCCCTCTTCGATCCACTGCTCGATCATCTTGCCCAGATTGCGCGCCTCGCCGTGAGTGGGCGACAGCATGCCCGGGCTTTTGCCAAGCGCGTTTTCGGGCGTATAGCCAGTGATCGCGCTGAACGCGGCATTGACACGGAGGATACGTCCGTCGGCATCGAATTCCATGACCCCCTGGGCCATGTTGTCTGTCAGGTTCCGGTAAAAGATTTCGCGTTCATCGCGCACGCGCAGGGATTTTTCGGCGATGGTCAGGGCCGCGGCCAGACTGCCGGCCAACAGTACGACCAGGACGGAGAATATTCCGCCGCCGATTTTCAGGGCGCGTTCCAATGCCCGCGCCGGGGCCAGCACATCATCGAATGCGATGCCGGCGGCGGCGATCGGCCCGCTCGGCAGGCGAACCCAGGCAATCAGGCGCTCCAGATTGTCGTTGGTGCCCCTGCCGACGAAATGGCCATGGTCGTCGGTTTCGCGGCGAAAGAGCGCCGGCCATTCGGATGGCGTATACCGGCCATGAGCGCTGTCCGGGTCGGGCAAGCGCAGGATGTATTTGCCGCCGTCGGAGGAGAGGACCGCTATGGCGTCGTGCTCGGCGCCCAGATATTGGGCAAACTGCGCCTGCCAGATTCCCGCCGGGACGAGGAGTGTGATCGTGCCGGAGAACGGGCCGGAAACCCGCGCCTTGCGGGAAAACGGAATGGTCCAGGCCTGCTGCCTGTCGCCGCCCTGCTCCAGCGACGGCGTGTCGATCAGCAGCGGGTCGCCCGGAAGGGTTTTCAGCGCGCTGAAAAATCCGCGGTTGCCGACGTAACCGCGCAAGAAGGCATTCCGCGAAAAAGAGGCCGCATAGCCGTTGGCGTCGATACGCGCGATCTGCACGCCCTGCACACCCAGGGAATCGACCACGAAACGATCCCATTCGGTTTTTGCCTCCCTTGTCTGGCCGATGTGGCGCACGGTCAGGAGCGCGAAGTCGAGACGTTCGATCGAGGTCTGCATCGCGTCGGCGACCGAGCGCGCGCGTTCCTCGGCAATGATTCGCACATGGGCGAAGGCCTCGGTTTCGGCCCTCTCCACCATGTCGAGCAGCCAGGACCACAGCAGCACCAGGACGGCGGCGCTTGCGACGGTACAACCCATTCGCAAGGCGCGCAACACGGCCGCATATTTCACGGTGTCGCGCGGCGAGGTGGTCATGGGAACCTGTTTCCTTGGATGACTGAGATGAAGCAATTACAACATGGATGTTTATGTGCTTGCCCAAAAACTATTTGATCGTTCCCGCAAAATTCACTTTCAAGGTTTCTTTCTTGATTTTTGTTTTTCTTGCAGCTCGCTGCGCGAAACACCCGTTCGAGCCGCCGAAGCCGCCCGATATGAGCGCGCCGCCTTCTTTTTTTTCCGAACGATCAACGCGCCGTCGGATCGGCAGGCGGAACGGGAAGATTCAGGAGGCCGCGAATAAAATCTTCCGAGCGGTCGAGCGCGAATTCATATACGTACCATTCATCGCCCTTTCTCCTGAAGACCACGTAGAAGCCGATGAATCCCGCGTCGCCGGAAAGTTCGAGAAGATAAGTCCTGATATCCACCAGTTCCGCCTTGACCGTCTTTTCCAGCGTATGCACCTTGCGCACGTTGGCGCCCTGCATCTTCGCCTTGATCGCATCGTAGATCAGGGTCGCCCCTTCTCCGGGCGGCGAGAAAAAGCGCCCGGAAAAGACGGTGATGAAACAATTGTCCTGCAAGCCCGACAGGACGCAGGCGATATAGCGCTTCTCGAACGCGTCCCTGTCGCCCACCGGCACGGGAGGCGCCGCTTCTTCCGTCAGCGCGGCGGCGGGAAAAAGCAATCCCGCCGCCAGCATCAGGGATGGCAAAGCGCGTTTGAACAAGTTCTTCATCGGGTTCATATGGTTTTCCGCCGCCAGTCGATTACTCCGCATCCTTTCCTCAATAAAACCGTTCCTGCCCCTCGGGCCGCGTCTTGAAACGGCGATGTACCCAATAATACTGTTCCGGCATGGTGCGCACCACACCTTCCAGCCAGATATTCATCCGGCGGGTATCGGCCTCGACATCGGCGCCGGGAAAATCCGCCCATGGCTCGCCGATTTCAACCACGTAGCCGCCGCTCCCCGGCAATATGCGGGTCACACAGGGCAGCACCCGCGCCCCGGTAAGCCGCGCCAAGCGGGAAAGACCAGTGATGGTGGCGGCTTCGACGCCGAAAAAGGGCACGAAAATCGCGTCCTTGCGACCATAGTCCATATCAGGGAGGTAATAGAAGATTCGCCCCTCCTTGACCGCTTTCAGCGTGCGGCGCACGCCATCCTGGCGCGAGAGCAGGAGTTGATCGCCGAAACGGCTGCGCCCGTGGTAGAGCCAGCGATCGAGCACGGGGTCTTTTTTCTGGCGCGCATAGATGCTGACGAAATCGTAGGCGATCGACAGCCGCGTGCCGCCCATGTCGAGGCCGGCGAAATGCGGCGCGAGCATGATGACCGGCGTGCCCGCTTCCCGCAGCGCGCGCAAGTGCGCCTCGCCTTCGACGCGGGCGATACGCTCCAGCCGCGCGCGCGATGCCCACCACAACAGACCGCGTTCGAGCAGGCTGCGCCCCAGCACCCGGAAGTGATGCCGCGCCAGCCGCCGCCGCGCCGCGGCGTCCAGATCGGGAAAGCACAGGGCCAGATTGATCTCCGCCACCCGCCGCCGCGGCCTTGCCACGAGATAGAGCACCTCCCCCAGCAACCCCCCCAGCGGCGCCAATATCGCCAGCGGCAGGAAATGCAGCAGCCGGAAAACGAACACCAGCACGCGGGTTTTCATTTCCCGACCTCTCTCGCGTTGCCGGCCTGTCCGTCATCCGGCGCGGCCTCGATCCGCGCCGCCGTTTCGCTGTTCGCCTGCCGGGGCTGCTTGTAGCGGTTGTATCCCCACAGATATTGCTGCGGACACTGGCGGATGACGCGTTCGATGTCGCGATTCATCGCCGCGCAGCGTCCGGCAAGATCGCCCGCGTATGTCTCCTCCGGCGGCACGAAATGCATGATGTAGCCCCGCCCGCTCGGCAGGCGTTCGGCCCAAGTGTAGATTACCCGCACACCGCGTACTTCCGACAAACGCATCCCCAGCGTCATGGTCCACGCCGGGCATCCGAAAAAATCCGCCCAGACGCCTTCTCCCGCGCGCGGCGTCTGGTCGGGCAATACGCCCACCATGCCGCGCGCGCGCAAGGTCTTGAGCAATTGCCGCACTCCGGCGAGATCGGCGGGCGCGATTGTCATCTGTCCGCGCACGCGCCCGGCCCGCATCAAGGGTTCGAGCGGACGGTAACGCGGCGGGCGGTACAGCGCGACCAGCGGCGCCCTGGCGGCATAGGTGCAGTAGTGACCAACGACTTCGAAACATCCCGTGTGCGGTGCGAGGAACAGGATGCCCGCCCCGTCGCGGCGGGCGGCCTCGACCACCTCCAATCCATGGACAGCCCGCACCTTCGCCAGCACCTGATCCAGCGGACGCAGCCACACCCATGGCAACTCCAGCACTTGCCGCCCGGCCTCGGCGATCGCCTGCCGCAACAGGGCGCGGGACGGCTCTCCCATGGCCAGCGCCAGATTGGCGCGCAGGCGGCGGCGGTACGAGGGCGAGCAGGCATAGACCAGCCAGCCGGCCCAGCCCCCCAGGCAATGCAGCCACGCCAGGGGCAGGCGGGCGAGCAAACGGAAAAGGAAGTCGATCAGCACGGGAAAAATACAGGAGAAACCCGCGCCATGGCCGCGGCAATGCGGCGGCGCGCGGATTGGCGCGGGTTTGCGGTCAGGACGGGAACGAGATACGAAGCCGGGAAGGAAAGCAAGCGGATTTGACCAAACGATACAGTGACCTATAATTGTGCCCCAGCCGCCGAGTTAACTCGACAACTTGCAGGGCGGCTTTCCGCTTCAGGCGCGCGGTCTACAAAAAAATACTGCTAAAGCGTCGGCTGCTCGCCGAAATCCCCGGAGCCGGCCAAGACGCCGCGAATCTTCGGGGATTTTCGTTTCCAGGAGCAGCCATGACAAAAGAGTTTCTCTTCACTTCGGAATCCGTCTCCGAAGGCCACCCCGACAAAGTCGCCGACCAAATCTCCGATGGCGTGCTCGATGCCGTGCTCGCCTCCGACCCGCGCGGGCGCGTGGCCTGCGAAACACTGGTATCGACCGGGCTGGTGGTGATCTCGGGCGAAATCACCACCACGGCCCAAGTCAATTACCGCGAAGTGGCGCGAGAAGTCGTGCGCCGCATCGGCTACGACGATTCCGACATCGGCTTCGATTACAAAAGCTGCGCCGTGCTGGCGGCGATCAACAGCCAGTCGCCCGACATCGCCCGGGGCGTCAACGAAGGCGAAGGGCTCGACCTCGACCAGGGCGCGGGCGACCAAGGGCTGATGTTCGGTTTCGCCACCCGCGAGACGCCGAGCCTGATGCCCCTGCCGATCCACTACGCCCACCGCATCATGCAGCGCCAGTCCGAGCTGCGCAAGGACGGGCGGCTGCCTTGGCTGCGCCCGGACGCCAAGAGCCAGCTCACGGTGAAATACATCGACGGCAAACCGGCGGCGATCGACACCGTGGTGGTATCGACGCAGCATGCCCCCGACATCGACCACGCGCGGATCAGGGAAGCCGTGATCGAAGAAATCGTCAAGCCGGTGCTGCCCGCGGAGCTTCTCAAGGGCGAAGTGAAATACTTCATCAATCCGACCGGGCGCTTCGTCGTCGGCGGCCCGCACGGCGACTGCGGCCTTACCGGGCGCAAGATCATCGTCGATACCTACGGCGGCGCGGCGCACCACGGCGGCGGCGCGTTCTCGGGCAAAGACCCCTCCAAGGTCGACCGCTCCGCTGCCTACGCCGGGCGCTACGTCGCCAAGAACATCGTCGCGGCGGGGCTGGCCGGGCGATGCGAAGTGCAGATCGCCTACGCCATCGGCGTCGCCCGGCCCGTGAGCCTGATGGTCAACACTTTCGGTACCGGCAGGATCGCCGACGAAAAAATCGTCGATCTGATCCGCGCCCATTTCGATCTGCGCCCCAAGGCCATCATCCAGACCCTCAACCTGCTGCGCCCGATCTACTCCAGGACCGCCGCCTACGGCCACTTTGGCCGCGACGAGGCCGAATTTACCTGGGAGCACACCGACAAAGCCGCCGCGCTGGCCGCCGATGCCGGGCTTTGACGCCGGAAGCGCCGCACGGCGCTTCTTTCCTCCATCACCGCACCGTGCGGCGCGGGCCTCCGAGCCATGATAAACAATACTTTCCATTTTCTTCTTGGCTTGGCCGCCCTCGTCATCGGCGCGGAATTGCTCGTGCGCGGCGCGGCAAAACTGGCGGTCTCCGCCGGCATCTCGCCGCTGGCCGCCGGTCTGACCGTCGTCGCCTTCGGCACCAGCGCGCCGGAACTGGCGGTCTCCGCCGGCGGTGCGCTTGGCGGCGCGCCCGACATCGCGCTCGGCAACATCGTCGGCAGCAACATCGTCAACGTATTGCTCATCCTCGGCGTCTCGGCGCTCATCGTCCCACTCGCGGTACAGAGCCAGATCATCCGCCAAGAAATCCCGATCATGATCGGCGCATCCCTTCTCCTGCTCGTCTTTGCGCTCGATGGCGCGATCGGCCATTTCGAAGGACTGATCCTGTTCACGGCGCTCGCCGTCCATACACTCTTTCTCGTGCGCCGGTCGCGCACCGCTTCCCAAGCGGAACAAGCGCGACTTACCGGCGAATGGCCGGACGCTCCCTGGATGCGCGGTAAAAGCATGCAGATCGCCCTGATCGCGGGCGGACTCATCCTGCTGGTTCTGGGCGCGAACTGGCTGGTGGACGCCGCGACCAGCGTCGCGCGCGCGCTTGGCGTCAGCGACCTGACCATCGGTCTCACCGTGGTCGCGGCTGGCACCTCGCTGCCAGAACTCGCCACCTCGGCGGTCGCCGCCCTGCGCGGCGAGCGAGACATTGCCGTGGGCAACATCATCGGCAGCAGCATCTTCAACATCTGCGCGGTACTGGGCCTGACCGCACTCATCGCGCCCGGCGGCGTTCCGGTCTCCGAAACCGCGCGCGCTGCCGACCTGTGGATCATGGCGGCCACCGCGCTCGCCTGCCTGCCGATCCTCCTCAGCGGACGCGAAATATCCCGTCTGGAAGGCGGGCTGCTGCTTGCCTACTACGCCGCCTATATCTTCTGGCTGATCCTGGAAGCGCGCCATTCGGCGCACGCCCCCGTATTTGCCAACGCCATCCTGGGCTATGCCCTCCCCGCCACGATCATCTTCCTTGCCATCGACACCGTTCGCCACGGCGAAAACAAAATGCCGCCCGCGCCGTGACACCAAGGATCAGGGATCAGCAGGGTCAGCGCCTGCCGCAGCGGCGGGGATCTCTCTTTTCAACGAAAGACCCGCACCCCATCTTCCTCTTCCGCCGCCTTTTCGATGACGCTTCCCCGCACCGCCGGGGCATAGCCTTCGAGGCTGGCGAGTTGTTCTTCCAACTGGCGGATGACATCCTCGCCCAGGCTCCTGGAAACTTCGGCGATGACCTTGCCGCGGTTGAGGACGAGCGCGCCGCCCGCCGAAGAGAGAAGTTTCACGTCCTGGCCTTCGCCCATGGCGGAAAAGGCCGCCTTGACTTCGTAAGTCCTGGTGTTGATGAGGCTGAATTCGCCCGCCAGTTCCAGGCTCAGGGTGTGGGAGACGGTATCCGTGTTGTCAATGGGATTGGCTTCCTGGCGGAAGGCGATATGGCTGACCGTGCCGAAGAGGACGTAATGCGCGCCGGGGAACATGCCTTTCCTGATGCGGGCGATGATGTCGTGAAGATTCTCCGTCTTCTTCGCGTCGTAAGGCTTGCCCTGCATGATGCGGAAATAGCCGGATTTCAGCATCTCGCCCTTGATGTCGGCGGTGAATTTGCGTAATTCGCCGCGTTCGATGTAGGAGTAGGTGCCTTCGGAATAGGAAAAGCTCGACGCGTGGCGCTTGTCGACTGCGGCGCTGGCGCGGCGGGAGGCGCGGGAGGCGTCCCGGTCATCGTCGCTGTAGTCGGAGGCACGTGCGCTTTCGCGCGCGGAGGCGCGCAGCGAGGATTTGGAGGTGGCGCGGATGTCGCGGAAGTATTCCCGCACCCGCTCCTCGTAGGCGAGATCGGTCACCGCGACCTTGATTTCGGCCCGCGCGCCGGCGGCCGTCAGCATCGAGGCCGCCAGCAGGCCGCCGAGCAGGAGCGCCCTGAAACCCTTCGCCCTCAAAACATTCGTCATGATAGTGATCTCCCGGTTTTTTTACATGGTTGCGATGGGCGTCAGCGCGCGAGCGTCTTGCGGATTTCCTTTTCGTCCGACCATTCCACGATGCCGCTTTCGATTTCGATCAGGCGCATGTTGATCTTGTAATACACGTCCTTGACGCCGCCGCCTCTTTTTATGATGGAGGAGACGCTGCCGTCCAGGCGGTATTGCGCCCCCTGCATGTTGCCGATCTTCGCCCTCGAATTGCTTTTGTACAGGCCGCTTTGATTCTGGCGGCGCAATTCGTCGACCTGGTTTTGCATCTCGTCGCCCGCGATCACATAACGCACGCCGTTTTTCTGCAATTGGGCGAGGACGGTGTCGGTAATGAGCTTGGTGTCGAAGTATTCGCTGGTCTTGTTCTCCACGGGCGAGGCCATGAGCAGGCCGCGCTGCCGGATGATGTCCCGCAACAGCGGGGTTTGCAGCAGGGATTGCGTCATTTTCTCGGAAGTCGTCTGGATGTCGGTGGAACCCAGGTCGGTGGTGACCGTCTCCACCGCCCTGGCGTCGCCATAGCGAACGCCGCCGCCTTCCCCGACCGTGGGCGAATTGGTGTCCGTCGTCTGGCAGGCGGACAGGGCCAGCGCCAGCAGGGCGGGCAGGGCCAGCGCCAGCAGGGCGGGCAGGAACAGGGTCTGGCGCGGGGGGGCGGAATGGATATGGCGGGACTTCATGGGCATTCTCCGGAAGTGGAAAAGGAAAGGGACGAGGGGCGCGCTGGCCGCGCGGCGAAGCGATTCACCGATACGGCGGATTGTCGGCGGTGCTCGCTGGCGGCTGGCGCTCGCGGACAGTCGAATTGCGCGGGCTTTGCACTTCGAGTTTGAAATCGGCGGCCTTGAACGTGGGGGCGACCGCGTGGATGACTTTATCCTGTTTGCCGTAGATGATCTCGGGTTTCCAGGGTTCTTCTTCCCAGACCGTGAAACCGTCGTTGTCGAGCCAGCGCAGGCGGTAATGGAGTTGCTCGTTGCTGGGAGATGTGTTGGCGACGGTGAATTGCACGCGCAACAGATTGTCCCGCCGCGCGGCGCGGATCTCGACCACCCGCAGGTGATCCATTGTGCCGAGTTCTTCCACCTTGCTGGCGATGGCGCCGCTTTCTTCGGCATGGAGCGGCGGGAATGTCCCCGCGCAGGCGAGACCCAGGGCAACCATCATGGCAATCCGTTTCATGATTCGATTCCTGTAGAAGATGCGTC